>JBJYWI010000198.1:0-32642 GCA_046259385.1 Anaerolineales bacterium | reverse complement strand
CACGACTCAAACTCGTGTTCCTTCGGGAGTGTGGGTTCGATTCCCACCTTCGGCACTTCAAGGAAAGAACCGTTTTATATTCCAGGCGGTTCTTTTTAAGTTAAGTTGTATAATTTGTTGCAAATTTGCCAATAGCTCCCACGGAGAAAAATCTCAAAATGGAAACGATCGGTTTTGTCACTATTCTGGTATGCATTCTCTTAGCTGCTTTGATCTCAAGGCGGGTGCAGAACACAATTGTCACCATGCCGATGGTTTACACAACCATGGGATTGCTGATCGGCCCTCTTTTTTTTAATCTGGTAGATATTGATCCCAGGAGCCATGGGTTGCAGCTGGTGGCAGAGCTGACCCTGGTGATTGTGCTCGCCAACGATGCAGCCCGCATCGATATCCAGAGGCTTTTTCGCGATCACTCTCTGCCTCAGCGATTGCTGGGAATCGGACTGCCTTTGACAATGGTTCTTGGCGCCCTGATTGCGGCGTTACTCTTCCCCGAAATTTCGTTTATCGAGGCGGTCATCCTGGCGATTGTGCTAACTCCAACTGATGCAAGTTTAGGACAGAGTGTTGTATCCAACCCGAAAGTGCCGGTGCGCATCCGTCAGGCTTTGAACATCGAGAGCGGTTTGAACGACGGTATTGCCCTGCCGTTCCTGCTGCTGGCAATCGGGATAGCGCTTGATCTCGAAGTTGCGATTGGCTCAGGGCGGTTTGTAATTGAGGTTATTACCGATATGCTCATCGGAGGGCTGGTGGGTGTGGCGCTTGGCTATATCGGCTGCCGAGCCATCCGCTGGGGGATTAAGAGCAAATGGATGAGCAGCCGTTTTCAAAAGATCAGTGCCCTTGCTTTGGTACTTTTAGCATTCAGCGCCGCTGCAATTTTAGGTGGAAACGGTTATATCGCCGCTTTTCTTTTCGGGTTAACATTCGGAAATACATTCGGCAGGCGCGAGAGTGAGAATCTGATCGATTTCTCCGAGATGCAGGTTGACCTGTTAATGCTTGTCACCTTTTTGCTGTTCGGTGCGGTTATGCTGCCGCATGCATTGGAGCAGCTAAACCTGGCGATTGTTGGGTTTTCTGTACTCAGCCTGACAGTGATGCGCATGCTGCCGGTCTGGATAAGCATGGTACGAGCAAAAATACACCCGGTGACCACGTTATTCCTCGGATGGTTTGGACCGCGCGGTATCGCCTCGATTTTATACGTTTTTACCGTGCTGGAAGCCGAGTACTTACCAGCCGAGAAAGTCATTTACAGCGCGGGAATGATCACGGTACTGTTGAGTGTTTTTGCGCATGGGATCACCGCCGCTCCGCTTTCAAACAGATACGGCGCTAGGATGTCTGAATTGAAACAGGTTGCACTGGCACCGGTCGAGAACGAAGATGTATCTGAAATGCCGCTTCGCACCGGGGCTAATTAACGATAAAGTTAAATATCTAACAATCAAATGAAAGGGCGCCGAACTTTCATCCCTAAAGTTCGGCGCCCTGATGTGTTAAAGCGTATCAAGCGGTCCTTTTAAATTGATATCAATTCATTCGCTGAATTCAAAACCACGCACCCGGATTGTTATTTTGCCTTTCATGGTATCGTCATAATCTGGAGGGGTAAAAACAAAGGTCTCATCATAATTTTTCCATTCCTCTATCGACATTGCCGGGATTTCGTGAGCTACCCTGCCAAAATCATCGTCTGACCAAAAATCACTCTCATGAAATTCCGTCCCAAATCGTAAACCCGGGTCTAATGGGTCAATAGGGACAATGATCTTATCCTCTTTGAACCCCAGCTGGGTGAAGAGGTATTCATATTTACAGGTCATATACCCACTTCCGTGGCGGACCTCGTACTTTGACCCGGTAGCCCAGATATCCCCATAAATAGAGAGAGTGTCGCAGGGGCTGTATTGCTGGCTCCCGGCGACATCAAACGGGTTAAAGGAAGAATCATCTGTCTGATATGCATAAAGCGATTGGAAATGGACCTCCACCAACACCGGGCAGGCTGGCGTTGTGTACGTGAAAGGCGCGCTCGGCACCGACTGGGCATCGCCGGCGTTTGCCGCGATCTGGACCTGGTACGAGGTTCCGCAGCCATCCGGCAGCAGCAGCCTGGTTTTGCGCCAATCTGGTTCAGCCCACTGTAGAATCTCCCCATCTAGGTAAATTGTGAAAGAGGAAAGTGTGGATTCGTCCCCGTCCCATTTCCAGGAGATGAACGGGCGCCGGGCGAGGATCGCGATTTCTACATTGTCGTTCGGATCGGAAGGTTTCTCCGGTGCCACCGACACCGCGTAGGGTTTGGGTATGCCATAATCAGTGTAGAAGAAAAGCCCTTGGGCTTGCTTGGACCCGTGCGGGTTGATGCGGTAACCGACAATAAACTTGTCCCCATTAATTTCCAGGCGCCTTCCGTCCCACTGCTCACGCGGCACACTGGCTGAAAACTTTCCCAGGCTGACCGGCGGCGCGTTACCCGATACTCCCATGCATTCGCCTTCCAGCGAGACCTCTTCATCAGCTGGGTAAGGCAGCAGGATACTTTTGCTTCCACCCCAGTATTTTGTGATATCGCCCCACTGGTTGAGCACCTGGATGGTCTTATCCCCTTCCGGTATCCGTTTATCCTGGGCTCCCTCCAGAGATAGATAGCAATAGACACTGTCAACCCCTGCGCTGACGTGCATATCCAGGGCTTCAATCTCCAGTCTGGTGGCAAGATAATCGGATTTACATTCGGGGTCGGTGACGCCAACCCACTTGATCTCGCTCGGCTGCCCGCCCAGCGCATTGACAGCCTCCACCCAGAAACTGTAAATTCCGAATTCAGGCGATTTAAACTCGTACCAGGCTGGTCCGGTTGCGGGGGAACCTCCTAGAGTGGCGATCAACTGCGGCGGTCCTCCCAGGCGAGCCATCCAGACCTTGAACTCGGTCTCATTATCGGCGTTGTCAATCCAGGTCAGGCGGATTTTACAATCCTCATACCCCGCTTCCAGGTTGGTCGGTGCCTTGGGCATCGCTGCCAGCAACGGCAGTATCGATGAGATATCTAGCACCGGGATAATGGATAGCTGCAGTTGGGGTACACCCGGCGGCGTCACCGGCAAAGTCGCAGGGGGCAGGACATCCACCGGTGGCACCTCTTCTGGAGATGCAGGCGGTTGATCTGCCCCTCCAGGAACTGGAGGCGCCGGAACTTTCACCTTCGTCCCGCCCGGCAGCGGCTCCCCACCCAGGTCCGGGTTAAGCTCGTCCACCGCTCCAAGGTCTGCCTCCTGGTCCTTGGCGATATCCTCGAGGGTCTGGCCGTCCTTGGCTGTCACCTCCACCGTTTCCAAGGCCTGTCCAGGCCCGCCGATAACAGCGACCGGTGGGCTCTGCCCGATCAGCCCGGCATAGTCAACCGCCCGCCAGTACAGCAGGTGGGCTCCTTCGCCCACCTGCAGCTCAAAATCAGCCTTAGCCTGGGACGCGCCTTTTACAGTCCCTGGGACAGGGTTCTGGGTTTCGTGCAGTTCCCCATCCAGCCACATTTCGATCCGGGTGATGGGTTTGGAGCCCGTGGCGCTTACGTTAGCCTGGATTGTAGTCCCGGCTGGGTATGTTTCCCCGTCCTTTGGTGTATACACATAAACTGTGGGCGGTCTGTTCGCTTCTCTTTTTTCCTCAATTCCCCGCTGCGAGTAGTAAATCCCCAGCCCGCCTGCCACCAATACAAAAAGGATCAGAACCGCAAGGAAGATGATCCCGATAATTAAGATTCTGCTCGTTTTCATGGCTTCGCTCCCCTCACTCGATGCAAGCCAGGACAGTGATCTGCTGGCTGAAAGGTGAAGTATTGCCGGATGTATCCTTCACTGTGCCGTTTACGTAAAGAGTGCCGTCGGAATTGAATGGTCCGAATGTAACCTGGTAACTGTCGCCTCCGCTGAAGTTTAAGTTAATACTCCCGCTGGCGACCTCCGCATTTGATGTGTCCCTCAACACCCAGTTAGCGATCACGCTGGAAATTGCCACGTTGTCCTGCGCCCTCACAGTCAATACCGCGGTTCGCGAATAACCCGGGCAGCCCGGCCCTTCTTTCATTATTGTGGTGGGGTTGAATGTGGCGCTGATTACTGTCGGCGGGGTTGTATCAGGAACCTGCGTTGTCGGCGTATAAGTTGGCGTGAATGTCGGTGTGGGGGTGTCCGTTATCGGCGGGGGCGGCGGTTGGACCACCGGAACTGCCCCCAGTTCTCCTACCACGCTCACAACCGAAGCCGATACGTAGCACTCCTCCGTCTTGCCCGGAAGTGTCACCAGGAACCAGGAATTATCCGCAAGCCGTCCGCTGAGTCCGGCGGATTGCCCCGCCAGCAGGTAACCATACACATCGAATAAAGTTGAAGGACCGTAGCGGCAGTTGGCGTCAGTATCTGCTGTGACGCTCGGCTCTCCGGGAGGCTGGGGCGTTTCCGGGGTGCTTGTCAGTGTTGGCTGGGTCCCGGTGGGGGTGACAGTCACCGTAGGCGTTGTGCCCGTCCCAGTAACGGTTAAGGTTGTGGTGCTGGTCGCGGTCTGCTTGGGAGTTTCAGCACCGGCTCCAGATAACTCACCCACAATCACCACCGCAGCCGCGGGCGCTCCCTGCCCCCCTCCTGCATCCACCCCGCGTGCCTCGATGCGGTACCTGCCAGGACCCAGCGGGCGCCATTCGATTGAGGCAGATTCAAGCCTCCCGCCCCCAACCCCCACCGTATTGACCTCTTCTCCATCGACGAAAAACTCAATCCTGTCCACCCCGCCGGTAAACGATGCGTGCGCCAGAATGCTGACCGGTTCAAGCGGCAGGACAGCGTTGTTGGGCGGGTAATCAATCCATGCCTGCGGTCCGCTCTCCCCGCCCCCGCCGGCTCCGGTACAGCTCCACAGCGCCAGTGCTGTCAGGGGCAAAATTATCCAGAACGCTTTAAAATGGCTGCCCATATCCTCCGCCTTTCCTTACTTATCTAAAGACCTTAATAAAGCTATTCAGTTATTAGATGCTTATGTAATCCCTTATTTATAGACCTGCCCGCAATAAAAATTATCATACGCCAAAAAAAAACAATTGTCAAATAACATGTGTTGCGCATAAACAGCACAATTATTTACGGATTTCCATAACTTCTTCAAAGGTTATTCACATATTCTTCACACCGGGATGCTAAAGTTAGGCAATTCGGGCAAAGACAGCCTGAAATAAAAAATCAAAACTTGTCGGAGGAAAATAATGATTAGAACCATCTTGTTCAGTATGTTAGCGCTTATTCTCCTTTCAGCTATGGGAACGAGTTTATACAGCAGCGCTTTGGCTTCGAAAAATATTAGTGAAACCGAATTGTTAACCGTGAATGAGATTCAAGTCTCTAATTTGGACAGCAAGGATCTGGAAAACATGGCTACAGATATTCAGAAGACATTCACCATCCCGGAGAAAAACGAATACGAAGCTGTAATTACTCAGAATAAATCTTCAGAGTTAACCATTGAAGAAAGGGAGGGGCTGCTTTATATGCTGGAGGAAGAAAAACTGGCTCGCGATGTTTATACAACCCTTTACGCCACCTGGCAGCTTTCAGTCTTTAACAACATTGCTGCAAGCGAACAGGCACACATGGATGCAGTTGCAGGTTTGATTGATAAATATTCCTTAGAAGTATCTGCGGCTTCTGTCCCTGGGGTTTTTAACAACCCGGAACTACAATCCCTGTACAATGAACTTGTTGCACGTGGGACCCAATCTGTTTCCGAGGCTTTATACGTAGGCGCAGCAATTGAAGAAATTGATATCCTTGATTTGCAGTCCTATCTATCCCAAACTGACAATCCGGAAATTAAACAGGTCTTTAATAACCTTTTGCGCGGTTCAGAGAACCATCTTCGTGCATTCATAAGTGTACTTTCAAAACAGACATCAGATATATACATTCCGCAATATTTGAGTATGGAACAGTACAATCTACTCACCAGCCAATCATTTCAGGGTAGCGGAAATGGCTACCGAGGAAATGGAATGAGGGCCAACAAAGCAAATAGCAGCGGCTCCAATTGAGTCCATCTACATATTTTCAAACTCCTTTATGAAAACGCCAGGCCCTTACGGTGAAGAGCCCGGCGTTCTTCCGTTCAGGTTACATCTACTTTCCTGTTAATACGGGAATCAACACCACTCCCGTAAGGTTTCCAGGAAAAATGTCAATAAAAATAATCACAGAATCGACGCGATCTACTTACAAATTATCTATTGACAATTTGTCTATAGGTGTGTATACTTTAGTGGTTTTATTCAAACGGTGATTTTGAAAGGAGAGATGAAATGGAACCGGGATGGGGGCGAGGGCGCGGGTTAGGCCGCCGTCGAAGAGTAATGAGTTTTACCCAGCCCTGCCTGCTTTTTATGCTTCAAACCGGGCCAGCGCATGGTTACAGTCTGCTCAACCGGCTGGATGAGTTCGGCTTTAACCTCGAAAGGCTGGATCCCAGCCTGGTGTACCGCGCTTTGCGGGAAATGGAGGTTTCCGGTTGGGTAGCTTCCAGTTGGGACGAGGACAGTCAGGGTCCCCAGCGCCGGGTTTACAAAATTCTTCCGGATGGTGAAGGGCGCCTGGCAGATTGGATAGCGGACCTGCGCCGTACTCGCGATGATATTGACCGCTTGTTAACTGCTTATGATAACCAGAGCCAAAAATCTAAGGAAAAGGAGACTCAATGAAACTGGCTGTAAGTGCAAATGGACCCGGCTTGGACGCTCAATTCAACGAACGTTTTGGGCGCTGCTCGTGGTTTGTATTTTCTGATAATGAGACCGGAGAGGTCGCATCTTTCCCCAATCCAGCCTCCAATTCATCTGGCGGGGCTGGCACGCAGGCGTCCCAATTTATTGTGGGTCAGGGTGTGCATGCTGTGATCAGCGGTCGTATCGGTCCGAACGCATACCGGGCACTAAAATCCGCCGGTATTGACATGTATTGTGCAAGTGGAAACCTGGTAAGTGAAGTGCTGGGTAAATATGCAGCAGGATTGCTCGAACCGATCAGCGAGCCTGATGGATACGGCGGAGGAGGCGGGCGCCGGCATCGCAGAGGGAGCGGTTTGTGATTATCGCTGTCGCCAGCGGCAAGGGCGGCACTGGCAAAACAACAATCGCCACCAGTCTTGCCCGGGCTGTTTCCCCAGCCCAGACCGTGTTCCTGGACTGTGATGTCGAAGCCCCCAATGCACATCTTTTCCTTGAACCTGCCTTATCTCTGCGCCAGGAAGTCAGCTTGCTTATCCCGCAGGTGGATAATAAACGCTGTACAGCCTGTGGTAAATGCGCCGAAGTTTGCCAGTACCATGCTATTGTCCTGCTGGCTGGGGAAACTCTTGTGTTCCCGGAGTTGTGCCACGGTTGCGGCAGCTGCGCTTTGAACTGCCCTGAAAATGCCATAAGTGAAGTTCCAGATGCGATTGGGGTACTTGAATCCGGTCCCACATCCTGCGGGATAAAGTTCGCCAGGGGTGTGCTGAATGTGGGCGAACCGATGGCAGTGCCGGTCATCCGCCAGTTGAAAAACTGGTTGGGTGCCCATAATCAACCTTTGACCATCCGGGATGTGCCTCCTGGGACTTCCTGCCCGGTGGTTGAGTCGCTGCTTGGAGCCGATTTTACGATCCTGGTGACCGAGCCGACTCCGTTTGGTTTGCACGACCTGAAACTGGCTGCCCGGCTTGTAAAACAGCTGAACCAGTCCGCTGGCGTTGTGATCAATCGCGATGGAATTGGTGATAATCGGGTTGAGGAATTCTGCCGGGAGGCTGGACTGCCTGTTATGATGCGCATCCGATTTGACCGCAGGATTGCAGAGGCGCTGGCGCAGGGGAAAACCCTGGTCGAAACATTCCCCGAATTCCTTCCGCAGTTCCGTGAACTGTACAGCCAGATATTAGAATTAGTCTCTGGTACCCGGAAAGTCGATTCCAGAGCTCAGATTGAGCTTAATTTTTAATGGCATTGCGCGAAATGGACCCTAAGACCAAACAACTGGTTATCTTGAGCGGCAAAGGCGGCACCGGAAAGACATGCGTTGCCGCAGCTCTGGCTCATCTGGCATCAATTTCTGAACCTCCCTTAAGAGCGGTGCTGGCGGATGCCGATGTGGACGCCGCCAATCTGGAGCTCATATCGAAACCGCGCCGCCTCGATTGCCAACCTTTTTACGGCGGGCAGACAGCAGTTATCGAACCTAACCTCTGCTCGGGGTGCGGCTTGTGTTCCGCTGTCTGCCGGTTCGACGCAATCAGTTCAGATAACGGCGCCTTCCAGGTCAATCCATTTGCCTGCGATGGCTGCGCAGCATGTTTTTTCCAGTGCCCGGAAAATGCCATCAAAATGCAGGCTCAAACTGCAGGAGAGTGGTTCCAGTCGGAGAGTCAATTCGGACCACTGTTCCACGCAGAACTTACACCTGCCCAGGAAAACTCCGGCAAACTGGTAACTCTGATTAAACAGCAGGCTCGCCTGCTGGCGATGGACGAGAGCCGAGAACTGGTTATTGTTGATGGTCCCCCGGGCATTGGCTGTCCGGTTATCAGCGCCGCATCAGGCGCCGACTACGCTCTGATCGTCACAGAACCCAGCAGGTCAGGGGCAGCAGATTTGAGCCGGGTTTTAAAAACAACCGCTCATTTTGGAATAAACGCGCTGGTATGCATCAATAAAGCCGGCCTTTTCCCGCCGGGAGAAATTGAAATCGAGACCCTATGCCGGGAACAGGACATCCCAATTGCCGGTCGTATCCCCTTTGATCCTGCCGTGGTTGAAGGCATGACACAGGCTGAGCCTGTTACTGTCTATGCCCCGCAATCGCCTGCGAGTGTGGCAATTAGAGCTGTCTGGTCCCGGATCCGTAACATATTATGGGGTTATTCCTGATGAAGAAAAATTCATCCGCCATTCTCGAGATGGCTGTGATCGAGCGCCTGCGGGGCGTCATAGATCCGGAGACAAACGCAGATGTCATTCGCATGCGTTTGGTTCAAGACCTTACTGCTGACGATCAGGGGTTGGTATCGTATACATTCAGGCCTTCATCCCCGCTTTGCCCGATTGCTGTATTCTTGGCACAGCAAATTAAATCCGCTGTAGGCCAGGTTCCGGGCGTAAGCGCCCAGAAGATAAAAGTAAGCGGCTATGTCGCCGCGGAAGAACTGACAGAACTCATTAACAAGGAGACAACAATATGAAGATCGCAATTTCTTCAGAGGAAAAAAATGGTTTAGAAAGCCGGGTCAGCCACCATTTCGGGCGTTGCCCGTATTATGTGCTGGTAGATATCCAGGATGAGCAGATTCTTGGCTTTAAGGAGATTGAAAATCCGTTCTACGCCCAGCATCAACCGGGCATGGTACCCGAATTCATTAAGGGCCAGGGAGTGGACATGATGATCAGCGGCGGTATGGGGCGCCGTGCAATCGGTTTTTTTGACCAGTTTGGTATCCAGGTGGCGACCGGGGCGAACGGCACAGTGCGCTCAACGCTTAACGATTATTTTAACGGGAATTTGCGCGGCGCCGAACCCTGCCGGGATAGTGTCGAACACCATAAACACGGTCATCATTGAGCCGGTTGAGGGTTCAAATTAGATAGAAAGAGCGCTGTTTATATTCCTGATAATTGAGGCGCTGTTGTGAAATATGTATTCGGTCCGGTCCCTTCCCGGCGTTTGGGTCAATCCCTGGGCGTGGACACAATCCCGCTCAAGACCTGCAACTGGAACTGTGTATACTGCCAGCTTGGCCGTACGCGGCCGGTAGTGAACCAGCGCAGGGAATACTTTCCGCGTCACGAAATCCTCTCAGAGATAAAGGGTACGCTCGGCTCTGAGAGGGCAGGAGAAATTGACTGGATTACCTTTGTTGGCTCCGGAGAACCGACTCTGCATGCAAGCATCGGCTGGCTTATCCGTAAGGTAAAAGCGTTAAGCGACCTGCCGGTAGCGGTGATCACTAATGGTGCCCTGCTCTACAAACCGGAGGTGCGCGCCGAGCTGTCACCTGCAGACGCAGTGCTGCCTTCTCTCGATGCCGGTTCCGCTTCGCTTTACCGCAAAATTAACCGCCCGCACCCTGAGGTTACTTTCAAACGCCTGCTGGAAGGGCTTGTGGATTTTCGAAAAGAGTTCACCGGATGCCTCTGGGTTGAGGTGATGCTGGTGAGCGGTCTGAATGACACAGTAAGCGCTCTCCAGGATATCGCTGCCGGGCTTGCCCTGATTCAACCGGATGAGGTGCATATAAACCTGCCCGAAAGGCCTCCTGTGGAGGCCTGGGTGAATTCCCCTGACAGCGAGGGGATGCTGCGAGCCCGGGCTATCCTTGGCAGCGCCGCAAGGATTGTCCACCCAACCCGGGGCAAGTTTGACATCAGCCAATACCAGGATCCACTCGAAGGAATTATTGCAATAATCACCCGCCACCCATTAAGCCAACCAGAATTAGAGCGTATCTTGGAGCAGTGCACGCCTAACGGGTTAGACAACCTAATAACCAGACTAGAGAATGACCCTCGCGCCCAGGTAGTCGAACGATATGGGGATCGATTCTGGGTTGCGGCTTCTTCTTTTTTCCCCACCAAAAGCAGTTAATGGGGTGCAATGATAAAATCGAAAAGCAGGTTCGATTTTTTAGAGATTTCGTAAAAGGATAAAAGCCGGATGCCAAAGAAAATGGCTGTGGTAGATTACCGCCAGTGCTTACCCGATAAGTGCCCGAATGGAGTCTGCCTGGCGGTTCTTGCCTGCCCGAAGAAGATCCTCAGCCAGGAACAGCCTTACGAAATGCCGGATCCCCTGCCAACTATGTGTGTGGGATGTGCAAAATGCGTTCAGGCCTGCCCCCTCAAAGCGGTTCTGCTGGTATAAACTTGTTCATCAATCCCGATTTTCGTGAATTTCCGTAATATACCTCTTTCAACTTTCAATCCGGCCGCGCACAGTTTTATACAGTCGAAGCGGATTTTTAATATTTCAAGCGGTTTCCCTGCTACCTCTGAGTCACAGGGGGGTTGCTCCAATCACAGACTCCTCAACGAATAATTTATTCCTCCGAAATTAAACTCCTCACAATTACAAGAGGCTCCGCCGCCTGTTTGAGATCTTGCGGGGCGGGTTTCCCGTTTTGATCAAGTCTCACATCAAAGTATTTTGCAATTCCCGGAGCCGCCTCCAGGATTTCGGATAAACCTTTTACCACTTCCTCAGGGTCTTCAATTGCTCTGGCACTCGCCTGGAAGTCTTTACCGCCAATCAATAAGTGGACCTCTGCGCTATCGCGCAGGTTGCGCCACCAGGTGCGCTCCCGCCTGCTTGTTGTGAGAAGGGTTTCCTTATTACCTTCCCCAACCCGGAAAAAATTAACCGGTGTTGTGTATTCCTTCCCGCTTCTGCGCCCTGTAAATGTTAATAACATGGTGTTCCTACTCAGAATTCCGTGCAGGGGAGAGCACAGTATTAGCTTTACAAATGGATCAAACCACATATTCTGCTCCTAATAAAATGTTTATAAAAATCTTTTTCTTTGCTGAGAATTTCAAACAGCATTCCGCCCGACATCGAACGGCTTTCTGACTCCCAGTAACGCTGCTGCAGATAAAAGGAACAGCACCCCGAAGATGCTGAAAAGCAGGGCGTAGCTCTGGCTGTCTCCGATCGGACCGCCGATATATGCGCCGATCGCTCCAGCTCCCGCTCCAGCCAGATTGGAGATTCCCAGGTATCGGCCAGCCTGCGAAGGGGGGAGAATCTCGGTCCCCAGCGCCCAGTTTGCAGGGTTGAATAATCCCACACCCGCCCCGATCAATCCGCCACCGATATACAGACCCGTCAGACCGGGTACCAGCAGCGCAAAAGCGACCCCCCCGGCAGCCAGAATGCCGCTTAACCCAACCAGATTTTTCTTCCCAACCCGGTCTGACAACCACCCGCTTGGAAGTGCCAATAGCAGGATAAATATCCCGGCAAACATAATTACATTTGCCGCCGGCGAGGCGGCGGCGCTGCCTCGGTATTCTGGAAAACGCTCCTGGATATAAAACAGCATAAATGTAACCAGGTTGGTGGCTGCCGCAAGGAAAGCCAGTCGATTGATCACCCACCAAGTAAATGAATTATTTCGCGGCGCCTGTGAACCGACCGCAATCCTGACGCTTGCCCAAACCCCCAGGCCAAGCGCAGCGATCATTCCCGCTCCGCCCATAAATACAGCAAATATTGAAGGATCCAAAATCCCCTTCATCCCGATAAACCCGTTGGCCCGCTGGACAATCTCACCGCTCAGCAGGATGGCAGCGCAGAATACCACCGCCATAAGAATAATTCTCATAAAAGATCTCCAATCCAGGTCAAAAGGCGGTGAATTAATCGGCTGCTCTCGAACCAGCATTGTTCCCGCCATACAGATTATCAAAACGACGCCTGCGGCAGCCAGAGCTGCCCAGATATCCCCCTTGCTAACTATACCTCCGATCACAATTGACACAAAGATTAACGGCAGCGGAATCTCAAGCAGAGCTTTTACTCCCGAAAAAAGTCCCTTCTTTTCGCCCGGAATAAGGTCCGGTATCAGGCTCTGGGAGGCTGCCTGGGCGGAATTGGAGGCCGCCATCAGAGCAAGATACACAAGGAAAAGGCTCCAGAATCCATCTAGCCCCTGCAGTCCGGAGGTGTACCCGACCGCACCTAACAGCAGGATCTGCCCGATTGTTCCCCAGAAGATAAAAGGTTTGCGGCGTCCGTATTTCGAAGTGTTCCTGTCCGACAGGATCCCCATCAACGACTGCACAAGCACCGCGGTCATCAAGCCCCACAATCGTATTGTGCCCACATAAGCTCCTTTCGCGCTTTCCCCCACAAATTCTTGAACCAGCAGGGGGAGGACCAGAGGCGTCAGGACGCCGTTCTCCACACTTAGACCGAACCAGTAGATATTAACAGTCAAATAGTCGTACCAGCGGGTTGAACGATTTGTGGCTTCCATCAGAATCCCGCCTAATCCCGTCCAGGTTTCAATCTTGAAGAAATAAATGGATTCCTTTTCATTTACTGCTAAATCCGTCGTCTCTCTCTGGTGGTGGATGCGTTTACAAATATTGCTGTAAACGAAGCCTGGGCTGCTGCTGCCCGCCGGCGGGCCACCTCCCAATCCATCTCATCTATTTCTTTGCTGGATTTCCTGGCAGGTCTTAACGCCAGCACGGTCATCAGGATCGTAAACATAACCACCACGACTGAAATGCTAAATACTGCTCTGGTGCTTGTATAAGCCGCGATGCCGGCAACCAGCAACGGTCCCAGCACGCCGCCAAGCGCCGCAGCGGATTCTTTCACACCCAGAATCCTCGAGCGGTAAGGCTTGTCGGTTATGTCAACATAGAATGCGCTCAAAGCCGGCGTCACCAGGGCTTCCCCCAATCCGGATATTAACGCCACGATGCTGATCAGATAGACCGATTCGATGAATACCAAGCCGATATAGAACATTGCGTTCAGCAGCTGGCCCAGCAGAATTACTGGCTTGCGTGCGAAACGGTCGCTCAACGAGCCAAACAGAAGTTGCCCTAGCACAAACGCGCCCCCGTAAAACCCGATTACGATTCCGAACTCTACGGTAGACCAGTTCAGTTCATCATAAAAATAAAAAATCATCTCGGGTTCAACAAAAGCAAATGAAAATACCAAGGAGAAATCGATAAGCAGCAGCGTGCCGAATACATACAGCGGTCTTGGAAACGATTCCCACCACGTTTTCCTGTTTGTGGGCGCGCTTTCGCTCTCACGGCGATCCAGAAGCACCTCTCTCTTCCTGACTTCTTCCCCGCGCGTTTCCGGAACAACGATAAATGCAGCCAGCAGAGCCAGCGCAGCCATTATTGCCGAAATGACGAAAGGCATCGCGAATCCCCAGGTATCATACAGGAACCCTCCCAGAACAGGTCCGAAAACAAAGCCTGCTCCGTATCCTCCCATCAGCAAACCCGCCCATCGGGCGCGCTGTTTCTCAGGTGACACATCCGCAACTATCCCCATGGCTGCCGGAAACAGACCGGCGGTTAATGCGCCTTCAGCCGCCCGCAGAACGACAAAAGTCACAGCGTTCCCTGCAGCCAGAAACCCCAGATTAATAACCGCAAATGAAAATAACGCCAGCAGGATTCCGGGCTTTCTCCCAAATCTGTCCGCCAGCGACCCCATGAACGGCGCCATCAGGAACTGGGATAGCGCGAACGCCATCGTCATCAACCCGAGCATCTCCACCCCGGAACCGAACTCCCCCAGCCGGCGGGCAAACACCGGCAGGATGATCCCGAACCCTGTCATCATTAAAGCGATGCTGCCCGCCAGCAGCAGCATAATCCTGCGCGTGCGGCTTTGGGTCATCTTGGTGTCAATTACCTCCTGGGCAAGCACAACCTCGCCCGTATCAGGGTGCCCAGTCTGGATCATATCGTCACTCCCAGTTCCACCAGCAGGGTTCCAAGGTCAAGATAGGTTGTCTCTCTTGCTAGTTTCCCATCGAATATTTCATACACCGAAACGCCCCTAAAACGGACTGTTTTCCCGGTTGGGGGTCCTGCGTTCTCAAAGATCAACGGCATCAACGGTCCGGAATTGGTGCCGATGAAAGTCCACTGCATGACAATAATCTCTTCCCCGGCGATTGTGCGTGTCACCTGGTAATCTCTTTCCGGAAACGCCAGGAACCAGGATTCCCAAAAATCAGCCGCTTCCCCGACTGATAATTCGGATCCCTGAAAAGCATCCCGGGCTACAAAATCCAGTTCATATCCCTCGCTGTACAGGTCTCTCATCCCCTCCAGGTCACCTTTCGCCAGGGCTTTTGAGTATAAAGTTGCAGTATCAAGCGCGGTTCCAGATTTGATCTTGTTCAAACCTGAGACTCTTCTTTTTTTGAACACGATATCCACCTCTTATTTAATCCCCTGCATTCGCCGGTTATTTATTTTGAATACATACCAGGCCCGGTTCTTCCAGATGAAAGATTGGTAAAACCACTTTCGCCCAGGAGAATTTTTAATTATACCTACGTATCTATTTAGCAGCCCTTCTACTGGGATATCGATGTTGGTCAGTAAATCGAGTTGCTGATGAAGTTGCGCGGGGGTATATCCAGCCAAAACACATGATTCCGCCATAAGATGCCTGGGTATCAGTTGCAGGTACTTCCTGGAACAACTCATCAAACTTAAGTGAATACATTCTCTAACTTAAAAGGCGGTTAGCGGTGAGCTTTCTCACCGCTGACCTTGGAGAAGAGAAGATTGAGACCAATTTTTGGACAGAATTCCAGGGAAGAGAATCGTCTTGAGGAAAGGAAAAGCCAGCTATTGGATGTTGATCTTAAACGTTATCTGCTCTCAAATTGAGGCTCAAATGATCTATTACATTCTTGATTAAAAACGACACCTTTTAAAAAGTCAGTTAATTGGCGTTTAATTCAATGTAAACGATCATTAACAACTTCCCCGACTGAAAAGTTAATCTTATAATGTATATCCAGACCCACTGAATGAAGAGAGAAATTCTTTCCGATCACCGCAGGAGGATCAAACATGTCTGACATTGAAAATATACTCGCAGTTATTATGGGCGGCGGCATTGGAAAACGGCTCTTCCCGCTGACAAAGGAGCGCGCCAAGCCCGCGGTTCCCATCGCGGGAAAGTACAGGTTGATCGATATCACAATTAGCAATTGTATTAATTCAGGCATCAACCGGATTGCTGTTCTGACCCAATTTAATTCGGTTTCCCTTCACCGCCACATAACCCAAACCTACCGTTTTGATTCCTTCCATCGCGGGTGGGTACAGATACTGGCAGCTGAACAAACGCCGCTAAGTATGGACTGGTACCAGGGCACAGCAGACGCGGTCCGCAAACAACTTTTTGAAATAAAATCCACCGGCGCATCGTACGTTCTCATCCTTGCCGGCGACCATCTCTACCGCATGGATTACCGGTCTCTGATGGAATTCCACCACGAACACAGCGCCGAGATAACAGTAGCTGTCCAACCGGTTTCAAGGCAGGACGCTCCCCGCTTTGGGTTGCTGAAAAGGGAGCCTGACTGCCGGATAACTGCATTCGTGGAGAAACCGCGTGAACCCGAGATCCTGGAAGAATTTATCAGTCGCGAGGATCCCGAACTGCCGTATCTTGGCTCAATGGGAATTTACCTGTTTAACACGGATGCTTTGATTCAAATTTTGGAGGATTCCACTTTTCACGACTTCGGATCCCAGATTATCCCCAACGCGCTTACAAAACACCAAGTATACGGGTTCAGTTTTGCGGGTTTCTGGGAGGACATCGGGACAATCCGCTCGTTCTATGAGACCAACCTGATGCTCACAGATCCCGATTCTCCTTTCAATTTCACAGATCCCACACTGCCAATCTACACCCGACCAAGGTTTCTTCCCGGGTCGGTAATCGACGGCGCCTCGCTTGAAAACGTTCTGCTTGCGGATGGCTGCAAGATATACAGCGCAGAAATAAAACGTTCCGTCGTGGGTCTCCGCAGCCGGATTGCTGACGGTGTTTTTATGCAAAACACTATTATGATGGGCGCGGATTATTTTGATCCAACCGATACGCCTCCTGCAGCCGGGGTCCCGCTCGGCATTGGTCCCAACAGTCACATTGAAGGTGCGATCCTGGATAAAGATGTCCGCATTGGAGAGAGCGTCACGATAAAATCATTCCCCCTCGGCACAGAGGTCAAAGATGGAAACTGGGTCGTCAAAGACGGCATTGTGGTCATTCCGAAAAAATCCATCCTGCCCAAAGGAACCTATATCGGTCCAGAATAACAGACAAGTTTTTCTCCCAGGGTTCAAGACTGGTTCCTGTTATAACCCCCGCTAATTTTTAAAATCTTCTCTTACTTCAGGAGTGAGAAAATGAAATTCCAGGATGTAATCCCTGTAATCATTTCAATCACTGTGATTATCCTGATCGCAGTTATTGAAAGGCAAAGTAAATTTTTTGCTGCAATTACCGCTACAATGCCGCTTACAGCCGCTTTAGGTTTGTGGATTGTATATTCTTCCTCAGCCGGTGACAGCCAGGCGGTATCCGAATTCAGCCTGGGGTTGGTTCTGGCAATAATACCTACCCTGGGATTTTTGTTATCAGTATGGTTGTCGTCCCGAGCCGGTTACAAACTCCTCCCTATGTTAGCTCTTGGCTACAGCGTGTGGGCTGTTGGCTTGATCCTGTTGTTGGGTATCAGAAAAATACTGAATTTTTAATCAAGCTCTTAGCGGAAATGAATTGATTTCACTAAACAAGCGCCATCTGCATTTCGCGGGTGTAGACTTCAAACTCGGGAGGTTGTTCAAGGTGTTTCTTAACCGCGCAGAGTTCCGCTGAGCGAATTAATGACGGCAGGTACTTCTGCGGGAAATCTTCCGGAACCTGAATCTCTAGTTCGATCTTACCCACCATCCCATTCTGGTTTTTCCGATGTACTCTCTGTATTAATTTAATATTTTCAGTTGGTATTCCGCGCTGCTGGCAAAAACCAAGCACGTAAATACCAGCACAGGTGCCAATTGAAGCCAGGAATGTCGCAAAAGGGGTTGGGGCAGACGATACAGGCGGCTGGTCCGTCTCGATCTTGAAAGGGCCAAAGCTGGCGTCGACCCGTGCGCCTCCCGGAAAATCAATTACCATCTCCATAGTTTTTCCTCCATTTTCGGTAAACTCTCCCCCTTAGATGCAGTAAGCATGAAAAGGTTTCAACTTTAACCAGAAAGAACCGCCTTCATATGCGGTTCTTTTTTTTAAACCCTACCCACACTATCTATTTAAGAGGGCTGAGCGTTTTTCCTCTTTAATCGCCGGGCACGGGTACAGGCGCCCCGCTGGATGTCTCACGCCAGAAAAACGCCCAGATCATAACAATTGCAAGTGTATACAGGGAAATCGTCCCCAGAAAAGCTGGACCGAAACCGTAATTTACCTGCAGCCAGCCGCTGATCATCGGGCTGAATGTCCATCCAAAACTCCAGGACATGCTGACAAGACTTGCGACAGTCGCCCGGGCTGAAGCGTCTACCTTTTCCATCACAAAGGTTTCATATACTGGGCCGCTCATATTCATCAGCGCCAGACGCACAAAATACGCCAGCGTTGCCATCCAGAACCAGGGTGAGAAACCCAGGATAATCAGGAAAGGTATTGAAAGCCCCTGAGTGACCACCACCAGCTGAATTTTTCCCATCCTTTCTGCTAACGGCGGAGCGACCAGCAATCCAGCTGCCATCGCCAGCGAACCCCAGGCAAACAGCGTTCCAATCACCTGGTCAGACTGGAAATGAACCTCGCGGAAAAACACGTTCATAAAAGGCATTATCAAACCCGCCCCAATCGCAGTGACCAGCATCGGCATGACCAACTTCCCCAGCGTCTTGGGGTTTTCAGCTGCGTAGCTGATAGGCGCAAATACGGAACGTTCAGTGCGCAGATTGCGATTGAGTTTCAGAAATGCAAGCGGGATGATTCCAGATGCCATTATTAATGCGATCACTACCAGTGAACCGCCATATGCTTGGCTTGAGGTCGGCTCTACAACTGCCGCTCCAGCGATCCAGGATGGAAGGTAGCCTCCAATCCAGCTTCCCACAAAAGCAGCTGCCATTTGGATGCCAAAGCTGAAACTGAACAGATAAGTCCGCTCCATTTCAGCGCTGTTTTCCATTAAGAAAGGCGCCATCGTCACCGCAGCCAGGCTCTGGGAAACCCCAAACAGTACGTTTGCAGCATACAACGCACTTTCAGATGGCCAGAGGACCATCCCCAGGATCGATAGAGCGCCTAGTGCGCTTGCAGAAATTAGGGATGCTTTTCGTCCAATCTGGTCGGATAAGTATCCCGCCGGCAGGGCAAAGAGCAGGGCGGTCAGGTTGTTGACTGTAACAAACCTTCCAAGAATCGCCTCGTCATATCCCAAGCTGAGGGCATAAAAATTGAACAATAAGCGAAAGATCCCAAGCCCTACCCCCAGAATTATCGCGCTGATAATATACAGGCGCGCGTTAGTCTGGAAGGCGCGCATATGCTCCAGGTAATCATTTATAGATAATTTGCTCTTTTCTAGAAATGTGTATGCCATGAACTTATCCGCATTTTATTTGCACTTCAAAAATTTATTCAAGTTTGTATTCAGTTCTTCAATCGCCTGAAGGCGGGCTTTATAACTCCCTTCAGTGCGAATATCCAGAGATAGGTGAACAAGGCCCGCCAACCGGAGGGTCCTCAAATGATGCGTGACAGTTGGGGCGCGCAACCTCAATTTCCGGGCGAGTTCAGCCGGCGTCATCGGTTCACAGCACAGAAAACGCAGGATTCTCAACCGGGTTGGGTCTGATATTGCCTTTAACCCCATCAATAACGCATCCGGGATCACCTCTCCAGGAACAAGGGAAGCATCAGACGGTCTTGCACCGTAGGTAAAAATCATTTTGTCATCTGTGATAGATCTAAAGAAAACTAGCGGGGCTCCCCAGTATGATGGCGCCAGTACAATCTCCTTCTTATCCAGATAGTAATTAAAATCCAAACCATGGGACAGGTTTTCCAGTAATTCTGGGAGGGTTACTCGCTCTGCTAATTCCTGTGCAAGGTTAAGTTGTTCCTTCAGAGCCGGGGTGATTCTCCTTTCCTCTTCTGCAAAAAAATTTCTCTGGTACTCTTCCAGAGCATTAAGGTAACGTTCCCCGAACTCTTCAGCATTTGCCCAGGTTTGAAGCATGCTTGCGAGAACCTTAGGTTTCGGCATTTTATGTTTCTTCCAGCTGAATTTCCGCATTTCATATCCCAGTGCTTCAACCTGTTCTTCACTCCATGTGCCGCTATCAGCTGTTTCTAGGTATATTTTCAATATTTCAGGAGTGGTCTCCATACTGGTCATCAACTTCTGTAGTCTGTCTGCAGCTGGAATTTTCCTTAATTCAACCAATGCTGCATCGGCTGATTTCGGGGCAGGGAGTGAATAAATCCAGTGCAGCGGGGTCCCTCCCAGGCGCTCGGCTTCAAGCAGGGTTTTGCGATTTGGAGAGGATAACCGCGAACGGACTCCTGCCGCCCATGAAGCCCGCAAACCAAATCCTTCCGGAGAATGCAGCACATCCAGACTGATGAAGAAGTCGTACGCTGTGCCGATATCCCACTCCAGTTTAGGCAGCCTGGTTTCTTCACCAGGCTGCCTAAATCCTGTATTTACCTCAGATATCTTGTTATTCTCTCCTTTTCCTTTTTCTCCACTCATTATCAACTCCTGGATGGTTCAGAGCAGGGATAGGAACAGGCTCCTGCTTCTTTTATCTTCCATCCAGTGTCAATGAGAATGTTTCCAAACATGACCAGCATCCGGTCCCTCACGCCTGGCTTTGAATGCTGTCTGACCTGCACTTTTTTTACCAGCCGGACCGCTTCCGCCTCACGCTGGATTTCTTCCTGGCGGGCTTTTCCAAAATCATAATCATTAAATAAAACAGGCATCCTGACCTCCTTTAATGAAATTGAACTTAACCTTTGATAATCACAATGCTTCTGCAATTAGATATATATCTAAATTAGATATATATCTAATTAAATAATAATCTAAATGAATCCCTTTGTCAAGTCCTTTTTTGGATTTTCTGGTCACAATTTCTTCGATGCCCAGATAATCTTAGCCTTTTAATCTGTGTAACTTGAAAAGGAGCCTTATTCTGTGGATAAAACCCAAAAAACTGTGGATAAATTCAAGAAGGCTGTGGAAATATGGATACTCAGAATCATATATCCCCCTTTATGGAGCATTATTAAGGAAAAGTCGTATGTGGAAAAAACTGGGGAAAAATGTACTCGAACATGGATTAAATTGACTATCAGCCCACATATACCACAAATTTGAATGGATTATTCAAAATTTTCCCCAATATTTTCCAAAAAACAATAAAACTGTTTGCTTCTTCTTCCCCCCATATATACCCGCTTGATATGCTAAACATAATATATATGCTGTTTCTGATGAATGAAACCTTATACATCCACAGATTTTTCAACCCCTACTATTACTACTATTAAATAATTAACACTTGTTTATAGATAACATCTATATACCAATCCAGATCATTTGCTGAAATACTGGTTGATAACTGGATCGATATCTTTATTCGTGAAGGAACGCAGCAGTAAGAAAAAGTTTTCACCTGTTGCAAGCTTATATTTATATTCTTCCACATAGGCTTTCAGGAATTTAAAGAAACTGTCGTCGCCGATAAGCAGCCGGATATCCTCAAGAAATAAGGCACCGTTTAAATAGACGGCATCCCGGTATGCGCGGTAGGCGTTTGTCGCTCCGTGCGGGTTGTATATGCTGTCATTCACCCAACCGCCTGGTTTGTAAAAAAAGACTCTGTAATTCCACCACCAATCAAGCGCTTCTGGATGGTAGTTTTCATAAAAAAGGCGCTCATTATATGTGCACAGCGCCTCATCAAGCCAGGGCTCGAGAGCTTGGTCATTGCCGACCTGCGCGTAAAACCACTGGTGGGCGGTTTCGTGGGCTGCGATCGCGATCAGGTATTCTCCTGGTGTGTTTTGGTATAAATTATAGAAACCGTTGCTCAGGAAATACATCCCGTCATATTCCATTCCATCCAGGAAATCCGCTTCAACTGCGCTGATGGTGCTGCGCGGGTAAGGACCATAAAGTCGGGAATACAATTCCAAAGCTTCTGCGGTTGTCTTTAAAACGGCCTTGCCGGCTTCCGGGTGCACCGGGAATGCGTAGCTGTAAACAGTGACGCCCCCGACGTTTTCAGTGTAAACCTGGTATTGATGGCTGATGGACCAGGCGAACCCACGTGCGTTATCGTACCTGTATGTGTGCCATTCAGCGTCCATTTCAGCAGGCGAGCTGGCGGCAATCACCAGGCTGTCGTTGCCATCCAGAATTTTTATTGCGACATCGAAGTCCGAAATTGCGTAAGCCAGGTGTTCGCCGTAATAACCCGCATCGTGAGCCAACCAGCCCTCGCCTGGTATGTAGGGAGGTATGAAGGGGTACCAGTCGACCAGGTTTGTCTGTCGCTCAGTATACCCAAATGGAATAGGGCGGATATTTGGAGATGTTTCTGGAGAAGGTAAATTTAGCCTGTAGGAGATTTCAAGCGAGATATCTTCACTTTGCTGAAGGGGCTTGGTTAGCGGAATCCTGATCCTGGTTTTCTCCCATGAAAAATCCTGGATGGATTCCCCTCCTTCCCATACGAGACTTTGTAGGGTAAAAGCGTTCGGGTAATAAGCTGGTTCCACCATTAGGAGCAGGTCATTTATCGGTTCCGTGGTGTTGTTAAAGTAATTTATTGTCTCTTCCACATTCAATATATGATTTGTGTAATCCAGTTCAGCCCTGATGTTGTATTGTGTGTTCCGGCTTGTATTTAGGTTGTTAGTAAGGGTTTGGATTGCCACTGTCTGGGTTGTAGTGACTGTTTGATCGGTGATCGGGACTTGTTCCACATGGACCGGATTCCGGTCTGCTTGCTGTACGGTTGCCGTACGGGTTTCAGTGGCACTGGTTTCTGGATTCTTTTCGGAATTGCACGCGTTCAATAACAGCCAGAACAGCCCAATAAATGATAAAAGAAAAATGGATCTGAGACGGTTATCCATTGAACGGCCAAAGGTAAGGAAGGGTGATTAGAGAAATTATCAGAGCGATCAAAATTAAAGGCGCTCCGGCTTTTATGTAGTCGCTGAAACGGTAACTGCCGGTCCCCATTACAAGCGTATTGACCGGGGAAGCAACCGGCGTGGCAAAAGCCATCGATGCTGCGATTGAGACAGCCATCAGGAAAGCCTGGGGTTGTATTCCAAGGTTCGAAGCTGCCGCCATTCCGATTGGAGCGATTAGTACTGTCGTGGCTGTATTGGAAAGCACCTGGGTCAGTACAGATGTCAGCAGGAATAACCCGCCCATCAACGCAACCGGTCCCATCTCACCCAGACTCACTGTCATACCTTCGGCGACAATCTCAATAATGCCGGTCTTCTCCAGAGCGATGCTCATGGGCAGCATGCCGGCGATCAATACAATTGACCTCCAGTCAACTGCCTCATAGGCTTCATCGATGGTCAAGCATCCTGTCAGGATGAGCGCAAACGCAGCTAATAAACTCGCCGTCACGATCGGTATTACATTTGTGATCAGAAGGATCATCAGGATCCCCATGATACCAAGTGCAAGCGGGGCTTTTTTACGAGCAGGTGAGGAAAGCATTTGTTCGGGCTCTCCCATCACCACAAAATCCCTGCGTTTATCGCGCAGCTTGAGGATATTTTTCCAGGCTCCCTGCACCAGAAGTGTATCGCCGAACCGCAGGGCGGTCTCTTTTAATGGCAGTGTGCCTGCTGTATCTGGCCGGTTTATGCTAAGCACAGTCAAATTATAGCGGCTTCCAAACCGGATTTCGACAATCGTTTTTCCAACCAGCGCTGACCTGGGCGGGAGCAGGATTTCCGCGATTCCGATTTCATTGGTAACCATAGAGAAGGCGTCTTCAAATTCAGCCGGCAGGACACCAAGGTTGAAAATCGCTGCTGCATGGCTCATATCACCTGCATCTCCCTGTATAATAACAATATCTCCAACATTGAATACAAGTTCCGGATCGGGGGATATATTTTCATAGTCTTTTGGGTTAGTGGAGAAGGTTTCGCCAACATCCTGAATTCCAATTGAATTTAATTTAGGTCTCAAAATTCGCAGAATAATTAACTCAAATTCCCGGCTGATCCTGGAGGCAGCGAGGCTCTTGTTAATGAGTGTTGAGCCACGCCTGACTCGCAGGCGGAACAGGTTATCAGGTAGTTTATACAGTTCTATTAATTCTTCAGGTGTGTGTACTTTCTGGATGACCTGCGACAACTTATGATCGGGTAACAGCCTGCGTCCTACTAGTAGCATGTAGACCACGCCGGCTGATAGAATAATCAGACCGATAGGAGTGTAGTCGAAGAAAGAGAAAGGTGTATAACCGCTTTCGTGTAAGAGATCGCTGACAAGGATATTAGGAGGGGTGCCAATTAAGGTGGTGGCGCCGCCCAGCAGTGCCCCGTAAGAAAGTGGTATCAGGAGTTTTGAAGAACTGATGCCAGTACTCAGGGCCATACTGGTTACAGCTGGCAGCAAAACCGCGACAGTGCCTGAATCGCTGATAAATGCCGAAAGTAGCGCTACCGTCCCCATAATAATGAACGTAAGTCGCAGAGTTCCGCTACCTGCGATTAAAAGTAAGCGCCCACCGATTGCTCTGGCAAGCCCGGTTTGCATTATCGCTCCGCCGATAATAAAGAGCGCCGCAATCGTTAAAACAGCCGGGTTGGAAAAACCTGAAAGAGCTTCCTGGGGGGTGAGCAGGCCTGTCAGCATCAGGGCAACCATCACACCGATTGCCACGACATCGACCCGCAGCCATTCAGTGATGAATAGCAGGATGGCTGCCGCAAGGATACCCAGGGCAATCCATATTTCTGTGTTCATAGAGCGTCAGGCGCCCATTTCCTCCCTTACTTTCCGGTAAAGCGTTTCCGCCTTTAGCTCGCTTAGCGTATAGCAGGGCGCTTTGAGGTGTTCGGCAAGGGCTTGAGCTAGACCCTGGTCGAATGCTTTGTGTTCCATATTAATTACCACGCTGCGGATTTCCTCTTCTGCGATCTGGTCTGCTATCCGTAGCGATTCTTCCTGCGGTGGAAGGTTGCTCATGGAGACATTTCCGGCCCCATCTGTTAAAAGGATTATCAGCGGGTTGATATCTGGATGCAGGTAGCGTTCCTTTTGAATAACCTGCAGTGCCTGGTAGAGGCCTGCTGATAGGGGTGTCTTTCCCCCAACCGGGATATCCGCCAGGGCTCGTTTGGCCAGTTCGACTGAATTGGTGGGCGGGAGTATCAGCGATGCCTGGTTTTTCTGGAAGACCACCAGTCCAACCCGGTCCCGCCTCTGGTAAGCGTCTGTCAGGAGGGATAAAATGGCTCCTTTGGTTGCAGACATCCTCTCTGCAACTGCCATCGACCAGGAGGCGTCCACTGCGAAAAGGATCAGGTTAGCAGTTTTTTTAACTCTGACTTTTTGTTGAAAGTCTTGAGATTGGATCGCAAAAGCCATTCTCTTACGCTGTTCAGCCCGCTTTTTCTGGTGAGGCGCCGCAGCTCTGAATGTGGCATCAAAGGCGATATCGTCTGTTTTTCCATTCGCTGGGCGTGCCTGGATGTAGCGCCCGCTTTTGCGGTCGGTTTGTGAGCGCGAACGCCGTCCAGCTTGGCGGCGCGTGATTCTGTCCAGAGGGTTGTCTATCCTGCGTGGGGTAAAAGACTGCCCGATTTTAACCTTTTCTCCCCCCTCCCACCAGTTTGAACTGACTGAATCAAAGACATTCTGAGGAGAAGGTTTACCCGGCGGCAGCTGGGATTCCTCGGTCTTGGTCTCCGATGTTACTGTACTTTTTTTTTATCCCGTGGGGTCTCTTCAGTATCAGTTGGTTCGGGTTCTCCCTCCCCTGCTGCGGCTCCTTCGAGCTGCTCAATACGCGCTTGCAGATCTTCCATTGTCACTTCCGCTTGGTGGAACGGGCCTCGTTTTATCCGGTGGGGGAGTGTAAGCTCAGCAGCAAGGACAATGTCGTGGTCGGAAATATCAGTCCTGCCTTCGAACGCCGCATGTGCGCGCGCTGTTTTGAGAATAACAAGGTCAGCTCGGTGACCGTCCACGTTTAATGATGAGGTCAAGCCAGCTATCGACAACAGGTCGCGGTTTGTATATGTAACCTGGTCAACCAGCAGGCGCGCATTTTCAATCTGGCGGGAGAGATCATCCTCTTTATCCATCCACTCCTCTCGGAAACCCTCGGGGTCGGTCTCAAAGCCCAGATTTCGCTGCATGATCAGAACACGATCTCTGGCATTGCGGATACCGTGGATTTCGACTGAAAGGGCAAAACGATCTAAAAGTTGCGGGCGCAGGTCGCCTTCCTCAGGATTCATTGTGCCAACGAGGATGAACCGGGCCGGGTGCGAAAAGGAGATCCCTTCCCTTTCTATGATATTCACCCCCATCGCGGCAGAATCGAGCAGCAGATCGACTACATGATCGTCCAGCAAATTTACTTCATCGATGTACAGCAATCCCCGGTTTGCGGCAGCCAGAACCCCAGGTTCAAAATGGCGTTCCCCTTCCTGAATCGCCTTTTCGATATCAAGTGTTCCAACAACCCGGTCTTCAGTTGCCGATACCGGCAGGTCTACAAAGGGGATCTGGCGGGTAACCGTTTCCAGACCGTTCTTATCGTTAATCTGTTCTTTTACCCAGTCGGACCAGGTGTTTGGGGAGTTAGGGTCGTCGTTAAAGGGTGAATTGGCGATAATTTCAATTTTGGGCAACAGGGCTGCCATCGCCCGCGCTGCTGTAGATTTTGCGGTTCCGCGCTCCCCGCGGATCAATACGCCTCCAATGCGCGGGTCGACTGCGTTAAGCACCAGAGCTCTTCGCATTCTCTCCTGTCCAACAATAGCGGTAAATGGATAAATCGGCAGCATCAATTTCCTCAAAAATCAATAAGTATCCGGTATCTGGTTGTCGGGGGTTCTTTTATATTTTTTAAGATAACCAGTATTTTATTGCATTTCTAATCTTATCATAAAGGTTGTCAAGTTGTATGATCACCTTTATAATACGTCCCACAAATTTTCCGTATACTGGAGTTGTCTATCAAATGGAGCAGAATGAAGAGGCCGTAGAGCAGAAGGAGAGCGAAAACAACCAGACGATCGAAGAAACGAAAACCAGCGAGACTGTAAAAGATGCCGCATCGATGGAAACGCTTCTGGATGAGCAGGGGCTTGGTCTGGATTTTCCATCCCAGGGTGAGATTCGAACAGGGACAATCGCCACCATTCGAGAGAATGAAGTCCTTGTGAGCATCGGAACGAAGTCTGAAGGCATCATATCCGGGAGGGAATTCGAGCAGATTCCCGCTGAAGAAAGAGACTTATTCGAAATTGGACGGGAAATACCGGTTTTTGTAGTTGCACCGGAAGATCAACACGGCAATGTGATATTGTCGTATAACCGCGCCCGTGAAGCGCAGGACTGGGTGCTTGTTTCAGAGCTGCTTGAATCTGGTGAAAGCTACAAGAGCGTAGTGGTTGGGTTTAACAAAGGCGGTCTGATTGTTCCAATAGGTCGCCTGCGTGGTTTTGTGCCCGCTTCCCAGGTGAGTGTCTTAAGGCGCATGGCTTTCACTGGAGAGACCCCGGAAGAGCGCTGGGGGACATTGGTTGACGAGCCGATCGAAGTCAGTGTGATCGAATCCGACCGCGAACGCCGGCGCCTGATCCTTTCGGAGCGTGTGGCGTTGAATGAGACCCGCGAATCGCTGAAAGATCGCCTGCTGGATGATCTTGAGGAGGGAACTGTTCGTAAAGGTCGTGTGACCAGTCTTGCAGATTTTGGCGCCTTTGTAAATATCCAGGGCGCAGATGGTCTGGTGCATATGTCTGAGATTTCTTGGGACCGCATCCAGCACCCCAGCGAGGTGCTCGAAATCGGCCAGGAAGTACAGGTGAAGGTGATAAGCGTTGACCGCGAACGCAAACGCATTGGTCTTTCCATTCGCCAGCTGCAGGACGATCCCTGGAAGGAAAAGATCGCCCACCTGAAAGAAGGTTCGCTGGTGGAAGGTACCATTACCCACCTGGCGAAGTTTGGCGCGTTTGCAAAAATCGGCGAGGATCTGGAAGGATTAATCCATGTTTCCGAAATCAGCGAACAGCGCATAACCCATCCGAAAGAAGTTCTCCATGAAGGCGATGTGGTCACCCTGCGGGTGATCCGAATCGACCCTGAACGCCGGAGAATCGGTTTGAGCTTGCGGAAGGTAGATTCCCCTGCTTATGCAGACCTGGATTGGAAAATGGCACTGGCGGATGAGGTTGACCGCGTTCAGGAAGAGCCCGTTGAAGCGGGAGCAGAGCAGGAGCAGCCGGAGCAGATTTTAGAACCGGATGAGGCGGAAAAGGCCCTCGAGGAAGAAGAGGCCGAACCGCAAGCCGAGGCTGAAGCCAGCATTGAAAGCGCCGTGGAGAAGGTTGAAGAGGCTGAAATAGAGCTCGAAACTGAGGATGCCCTTCCGGTTGAAGATGCTGGAGAGGTTGAAGTTGGGGAGACCACTCCGGAAGCTGAAATTGAGGTTGAAGATACTGGAGAACCGGAAAGCGGAGAAGAGTCAGCATCAGAACCTGAGCAGGAGGGGGAGCCGGAAGAGGTAGAGCAACCCGCAGAAGAACCTCAGGAGCAAGTTGAGGCTGAACTAACTGAGCAAGAGCCAACTGAAGGGCTTGTTGAAGAGCAAGAAGTTGGACAGGAGCCCGCTGAAGAAGAGCGTGTTCCCGATCAGGAAGTGGAGGAAGAAGAGGGCAGCGAAATCGCCTCAGATGATCAGGCTGGGGAAACGGAAGAGGGGATTGATGATGCGCAGGAGGAGGGGGAGGTCCCCGAGAAATAGCCGCCTGTAAAAATCCACCACAATTTACTCTCCTGGCTTCATATTCGTAATATTGCAGTTCACAATACAAATGGATAGTATTGTGCTGCCTGGCTTCAATTAACTGCGCCTGCCTTCTTTAAATTTTCCTTCACTCTGAAAACGACAATTTCCGCCACCAGGTCGTAGGGAATTGGCTTGTCCAGAGGAAACTTGATTGTCCCCTTGGAGATTTCGAAATTCGAAAGTTCCTTGGCGAATTGTTCAATACCGCTCGGAGTCGGGTAAAAACCGATATGCTTTTTATAGCCTGCAAAATGGACCAGATTGCCGTTTAATTTATAGGTTGGAATGGCATAATTAATGGTCTCTATCGCATCCGGAGCGGCTTTTCTGATGGTTGCCCTAAGTTTTTCTAGAATCTTCTGAACTTTGTCTGGAAAACCTGCGATATATTCGTCGATATTTTCTGGGGGTCCCTTTTTATCCTGCATAATTGCTCATACTTCTGCCCAGTGTAGAATAAACACTATTTAGTTACCTTGTTTTCTATAAGTTTTTCTTTTGATGCTGTGATGTTTAAATAACATTTAATTAGGCTATATTTTTAATGTCAAATTGGACATAAACAGGATTATATGATTATATCTTTTATTTTGGAAGCGAAAAGAGCCACTGAGTTGTTGCCAACGGAAGCGGGGTTGCCTTTCTTGACCCTTCCCTATCAAATCAGCAGCTTTTGAAAAATTTGGATAAGAATTGTGTTAATTTATCTCGCTTTATACTAACATTTAATTTGACTCAGAATATACTCTGGTAGAATCAAATCGGATTTCGTAAAACGATTGATTTACTTGCGACAAAATCCACCCATATTATGAATCGACCGGGACAGGAAAACCGGTCCGGATGGGATCAAATTATCGGTAAGATAAGCAGTATCAGGCATATTTTTATAAAAAGAATTCAAATTCTGGTACTTACTTTTTGTTAGGAGGGGTACCATGGCAGGTATGGAAAGATTTACACAGAGAGCACGCAGGGTGCTCAGTCTTGCACATCAGGAAGCTGAGCGGCTGAGGCACCACCACATTGGTACGGAGCATTTACTGCTGGGCCTTATCCGGGAGGAAGGAGGCGTGGCAGGCAGGGTGCTGCGTGAACTTGGATTGGACACCGCCCGGGTAGAGGAGATGATCGAACGGCTGACCGGGGTGGGTCAATCACCCGGCGGAAAGCTTGAACTCTCCCCTGGTATGCAGCAGGTTCTGGAACTGGCGGTTGAGGAAGCCCGCAAGATGGGGCACCACTATATTGGAACGGAGCACCTGCTGCTGGGTCTGGTGAGCTACAACGATGGCATCGCGATCGACGTGCTCCAGAAAATGGGAATCACCCCGGAGCAGATCAGGCGCCAGACTCGCCGGGTGTTGCAGGAAAGCAGCACCTCCCGCCGCACTACGAGCCGCGAGAGCAAGCCAGCCCGGGCTGAAAAAAGCAAGGGCAAGACCCCCATGGTTGACCAGCTTGCAACCGATTTAACCAGTCTGGCGGAGGAAGGTAAACTGGATCCCGTGATTGGGCGCGTGATGGAAATAGAACGTGTCATCCAGATACTAGCCCGCCGCACCAAAAACAATCCCGCCTTGATAGGGGAGCCGGGTGTTGGCAAGACCGCCATTGTCGAAGGGCTTGCCCAGCGTATCCTTGAGGGCGATGTACCGGCGCTGCTGCTGGATAAGCGCGTCCTGCAGCTGGATGTTGGTTCACTGGTTGCCGGGACAATGTACCGCGGCCAGTTCGAGGAGCGCCTCAAGCGCGTGATAGATGAGTTAAAAGCCTCCGGGGCGATTTTGTTTATTGATGAGGTTCACATGCTGGTCGGTGCAGGAGCAGCCGGCTCGTCAGTGGACGCTGCAAATATCCTTAAACCCGCCCTTTCGCGCGGCGAACTGCAGGTGATCGGCGCGACGACTGTTGATGAGTACCGCAAGCATATCGAGAGCGACGCCGCCCTCGAGCGCCGCTTCCAACCGGTGATGGTGGAAGAGCCCAGCGTGATGGAGACAATCGATATTCTGATCGGTGTCCGCAGCGCCTACGAGGACCATCACCGCCTTTCAATTTCTGATGAGGCCATCGATGCCGCTGCCCATCTTTCCTCGCGCTATGTCACCGACCGGTTTTTGCCGGATAAGGCAATCGACTTGATAGATGAATCTTCATCCAGGGTGCGTATGTACAAATCTCCAGCGGCAAAACAGGCGAAAGAATTGATGTCTGAGTTGAGAGAACTGCGCAAGGACCACACCGCCGCTACAGAGGAAGGGCGCATGGATGATGCCCAGGACTACCTGGACCGCCAGGAAGAAATCGAGCAGAAACTTGAAAGCTTGCGCTCCGGGTGGGATCGGACTTCCAGTCCGGTTGTCACCGCCGATGATATCGCCGAAGTTGTTTCGATGTGGACAGGTGTTCCGGTGATGCAGATTGCCCAGGAAGAATCGCAGCGCCTGCTTGAAATGGAAGACGAACTGCGGAAACATATTATCGGTCAGGAAGAGGCGATCGAAGCGATTTCCAGGGCTGTCCGGCGAGCCCGGGCTGGTTTGAAAGACCCCCGCCGCCCGATCGGTTCGTTCATCTTTTTGGGTCCGACCGGGGTAGGCAAGACCGAACTGACCAAAGCTCTGGCTCGTTTTATGTTTGGAAGCGAGGATGCCTTGATTCAGCTGGATATGTCTGAATTCATGGAGCGTCATACCGTCAGCCGGTTGGTTGGAGCGCCCCCCGGGTATGTTGGGTACGAAGAAGCCGGTCAGTTAACCGAAGCGATTCGGCGGAGACCGTATTCGATTGTGGTCTTTGATGAGGTTGAGAAGGCTCACCCGGAAGCCCACAATATGCTGTTACAGATCATGGAGGAAGGTCATCTCTCCGATGCGAAAGGTCGCAAGGTAGATTTCCGCAATGCGATCATCGTCATGACTTCCAATGTCGGTGCGGATGTGATCCGCCAGACCTCAATCGGATTTTCCCTCAAACAGGACGAAACGCTTGAAGAGAAACAGGCGTACGACGAGATGCGCAAGAAATTGATGGCATCGCTCAAAAAGATTTTTCGACCCGAATTCATAAACCGGGTTGATAATGTGATCGTTTTCCGGGCGTTGAACATGCAGGATATCACCCAGATTGTGGAATTGGAACTGGACAAAGTCTCTCAGCGCATGCAGGATCACGAGATCGAGCTCACCGCCACTCCTGAAGCCCTGGAGAAATTAGCGGAAATGGGATTTGACCCCGAGATGGGCGCCCGACCGCTGCGCAGGGTTATCCAACAGAAGGTCGAAGACAAACTATCCGACCAGTTGCTGGCTGGTGAATTTGAGGGCTGCGCCAGGGTTGTAGTCGATGTAGAGGATGAAGACATCGTTCTGCACCGGGCTGATCCGGATGAAGTCCAGGAGACCGAAAGCGAGGTCGTCCCAGCGGGATGACCGCTTAAGATCTGATTCTAAATATTTCAGGAAAGAGAGATAAAGCCGCCCTGCACTTTACGGGCGGCTTTTTAATTATCCGACTGCTATAATTCACAAGCGAGAAGTCTTATAAGGAGAGGATATGAAGACCGTTATACTTCCAGAGTATCCGGATGCGAAATCGCCGGCGGGCGCGGATATTCGTTTCCTGATAGATGGCAAAACGGGTAACATGATTCACAGCACAGTCCCTCCGCACCAGGTAAATAAAGCGACCGTTCACGCAACGGTCAGTGAATTCTGGTATGTACTGGAGGGGCACGGCGAGGTCTGGAGAGATGATGGTGGGGAAAGCTGCGTCACTGCTCTCGGTCCAGGTACCTCCATCGACATTCCCGTTGGAACAGCCTTTCAATACCGAAACGTATCGGACGCAGAATTGAAGTTCATCTGCATTGCCATGCCGCCCTGGCCGGGTGCTTCAGAGGCTGCTTATGTTGAAGGGGTATGGCAGCCTACAGTTTGATGCT
>JBJYWI010000197.1:0-6419 GCA_046259385.1 Anaerolineales bacterium | reverse complement strand
TATTCATCAGTCTTACCGCTTGGAATTTTCACCTTTGATTTATACTGCTCCAAAAATGCCGGCCAGCGTTCCTTTGCTTCGGATCTGTCAAATTTATTGTATGCTACTATCTGAGGTTTTTCGGTAAGGTTTGGGTCAAACAGTGCAAGCTCGCTATTTATTTGCGAGAAATCAAGCATCGGGTTTTCAGATGTCCCATCGATTAAATGAATTAACACTTTGGTACGCTGGACATGGCGCAAAAATTCGTGCCCTAGTCCAATACCTTGATGAGCACCTTCAATAAGACCAGGAATATCCGCTAGAACAAATTCTGTATTAAAATCGATTTTTACAACTCCCAAATTTGGATCAATGGTTGTGAAAGGGTATGATCCGATTTTTGGTTTCGCATTGGTAACTGCTGCCAGCAGGGTGGATTTGCCAGCATTTGGTGCGCCGACAATCCCAACATCAGCAATTAATCTTAATTCGAGCCTTAAAACTCTTTTCTGCCCCGGTTCACCCCTTTCTCCAATCTGTGGGGTTTGTCTTGTGGAGGAGGCAAACCGGGCATTCCCCCTCCCACCGCGCCCTCCCTTTGCGACAATTAATTGCTGTTCAGGGTCTGTCAGATCACCCATTAGTTCACCCGTTTCGTCGTCATATACAACTGTTCCAGCTGGCACCAGGATAATCAAGTTTTCACCCGATCTCCCAGTCTGCTTCTGTTTCGCTCCATTCCTGCCATTATCAGCAACAAATTTCTCTTTGTAGCGGAAACTAGAAAGGGTATTTAAATTCGTAGAAACCTGCAGCAGGATATCTCCACCTTTGCCACCATCACCTCCATCTGGACCGCCTCTGGGAACGAATTTTTCTTTCCTGAAATGGATTGATCCATCCCCCCCTTTTCCTGATTGAATGTGGATAACCGCTGTGTCAATAAACATATTCGTTAGGTTCGGGTAATTTTTATCGGTATCTGAAAAATCAGCGTGATTATACCAAACGGTTTTCTGTTTGTACGCTATTTGTGGCAGTTTGCACAAATAACATAATTATGGTAAATTCAACACAACATAATCTAATCCATCACTTTCATTTCAATACAACTGGAGGGAGACATGAAATCCAATGCGATACCTGATATTATCATCAGTCGTTTGCCTCTCTACCTTCGTTCATTACAAAGGATGCAGGAAGAAAACCGGAAAGTTACCTCCTCCCAAGAACTGGGAGAACGGCTGGGAATTTCTGCTGCTCAAATTCGCAAGGACCTGTCTCAATTTGGAGAATTCGGAAAACAGGGTACGGGCTATAAAATTGATTACCTGATAGAACAATTGTCAAAGATACTTCAGGTTGATCAAGAATGGGATATTGTAGTGGTTGGCGCAGGTGATATCGGGAACGCTGTTGCCAGATACAGGGGATTTAGAAATCGTGGATTTAAAGTAAAAATGATTTTTGATAATGACCAATCAAGGGTTGGAACCGAGATTGACGCTTATATTGTCAAGGATTCAAAAAACCTTATTTCGTATGTCGTAGATAACAATATTAAAATTGCAATGATCGCGGTTCCAGCATCTCACGCTCAGGAAGTGGCAAATCAGCTCGTTGAAGCGGGGATTAAAGCGATCCTGAATTATGCCCCAATAAACATAACTGTCCCTGATGGTGTCTTTGTACAGTACATTGACCCATCAATTCACCTTCAGAGGATGACTTATTATCTCGATTGATCGGAAATTTATACAACTACCAGGTTGCGGCGGATCAGCGGGAACATCCCTAAACCCTGAAATGCCCCCTCAGCAGTGCAGACTGTTGGATTATCTACAAGATAAGCCGGCACTCCTAATTCTTTTGTTAGCAGCTTATCGATACCTCTGAGCAGGGCTCCACCGCCTGTAACAGCTACTCCACGATCGATGATATCAGATACCAATTCGGGAGGTGTTTTTTCCAACACCCTCCGTGCAGTTTCAACCACGTCCTTGAGCGGATTTTGCAGCGCCTCCACAACCTCTCCGGTTGTTAATGTTGCTGGTCTTGGAAGTCCGCTCACCTGATCCTGACCCTGTATATCCACGGTTTTCTCTTCATCTTGCGGTACAGCAGCGCCGATTTTTAATTTTATCTGTTCCGCGGTCAACTGCCCGATTATCAAACCATATTTTTTCCGGACGTAAGAGATAATCGCCTCGTCAAGAGACATCCCTCCCTGGCGCAATGTGTCTGCTGCGACAATACCATACATCGCCATAACCGCCGCCTGGGTAGCACCAGCGCCCAAACAGAGGATCATATTCCCTGAAGGAGTCCCAATCGGTAAATCCACTCCAATTGCAGCGGCGAGCGGCTGCTGGATAAGGATCGCTTCTCTGCTGCCCGCCTGCAGGATAGCCTCATGGACTGCTCTGCTCTCAACACTTGTAACTCCATTAGGGACAGTAATCATGACCCGCGGTCGGAATATCCGCATCGGTCCACCTACTTTTTTCAAAACAGCCTCTAACATATATTCCGTAACTTCGTAATCTGCGATAACACCATTCAATAATGGGCGTGAAATTTCAAGAGATTCCGGGACGCGTCCCATCATGTTCTGGGCTTCCTGCCCCCAGGCTACCATCTTCTCTTCATCTGTAACAATCGCCGCGACAGTTGGCTCTTCGAGGATTACGTTGCTTCCTTCAGATACGCGTATGAAATAAGTCCCCAGGTCGATACCCAGGTCTTTTGAAAACATCGCCATAATTATTTATCCTTCACTCTGTTCCACCCCGGAAATTCCTCTCTTTTGCCGATAACCGCGATATTTTCTTACCGCCTCCAACCGCAGATTCGAACGTTTTAATGCCGCTTCCATCGCAAGATACTCATCCGTATCGGGCGGTGGTCCTTTTCTCAAAATTTCTTCTGCCCGCCTTTTTGCTGATTCTGCCCGGACGATATCGATCTCTTTCACATTTTCAGCAGCATCTGCCAGGATTGTAATAATATCCGGTTGGACTTCAACAATACCACCCGAAACTGTAAAATCTTCTTCCTTATCTTTTGACCTGACTTTTATTATCCCCATTTTTAAAGTTGAAAGTAATGGAGCATGGTTTGGTAAAATTCCAAGTTCTCCAGACTCGCCAGGAACAATAATAATATCCGCATCCCCTTCAAACACCATCCGGTCTTGAGAGACGATTTCACATCTAATGGGCATTTTTATCTCTTTTTTTACCAGGTCTTATAAAATGTCTGTGACAAAATTTTTTCAATTTTATTTATCACTCATCTTTTAATTCTTTGGCTTTTTGAAATGCCTCATCTATCGTTCCAACCATCATAAATGATTGTTCAGGAAGTTCGTCGCATTTACCATCCAGAATATCTCTAAAGCCCTGAATTGTATCTCTCAATGAAACATACCGTCCTTCAGTGCCTGTAAATTGCTGGGCTACAAAGAAAGGTTGGGAGAAAAATCGTTCAATTTTTCTGGCGCGTGAAACAATGACCTTGTCATCTTCACTCAATTCATCAACCCCCAGGATCGCAATGATGTCCTGTAAATCTTTATAACGCTGCAGAACCTGCTGCACTTCGCGTGCAGTCGTGTAATGGTCCTCTCCAACGATATTTGGGTCAAGGATTCTTGACGTTGACGCCAAGGGATCGACTGCCGGGTAAATTCCTTTCTCTGAAATGGATCGTTCCAGTGCAATTGTTGCATCCAGATGAGTAAAGGTGGCGACTGGTGCAGGATCTGAGTAATCATCCGCTGGTACATAGACTGCCTGCATGGAAGTTATCGATCCCGTCCTGGTAGAAGTAATTCTCTCCTGCAGCTCTCCCATTTCTGTCGCCAATGTTGGCTGGTATCCCACCGCGGAAGGCATCCTGCCAAGTAAAGCAGATACTTCAGAACCAGACATACTGAAGCGGAAAATATTATCAATGAAAAGAAGGACATCCCGTCCTTGGTCGCGGAAATACTCAGACATGGAAAGCGCTGCAAGACCCACCCGTAAACGCACCCCTGGTGGTTCATTCATTTGTCCGAAAACCATCACTGTATCTTTCATAACACCTGATTCCAGCATCTCGCGATACAACTGGGTGCCTTCTCTTGTCCTTTCTCCTACCCCTGCAAATACAGAATTCCCCTGGTGCTCGATAGCGATTGATCTAATCAGTTCCATAATAATGACGGTCTTGCCTACACCTGCGCCGCCAAAAATGCCGGTCTTTCCGCCTTTAGTAAATGGTGCGATCAGATCGATAACTTTCACACCGGTTTCAAATACTTCTACCCGTGTGGATTGTTCTTCGAATGAAGGTGCTAGGCGGTGAATTGGATAGTATATTTCTGCTTCTACTGGTCCTTTACCATCCACTGGTTCTCCTAATACGTTAAATACCCGCCCCAATGCTTCCTGTCCAACTGGAACTTGAATCGGAGTGCCTTTCGCAAACGCTGGCTTACCTCGTTGTAAACCATCTGTGGAGTCCATTGCTACAGTGCGAACCCAGTTGTTTCCCAGATGCTTCTGCACTTCTAAAACCAAAGGGGTACCGCTATCTCTTGGAATTTCAATAGCATCGTAGATCTCCGGGAGATGGTCGGGAGGAAACTCAACATCAACCACACCACCTAATATCTGAACAACCTGACCTTGTACTTCTGCCATCCAATCCTCCGCTAACTTTGGGTTAATGCTTCTGCTCCACCTGCAATATCAAGCATCTCGTTCGTAATTGTCTGCTGCCGCACCTTATTGAATTCGAGCTGTAACGCTTCCACAAGGGCTGTAGCGCTGTCAGTCGCATTTCTCATTGCAACCATGCGGGCTGCATGTTCGCTAGCCAGTGATTCCAGAATCGATTGGTAAACCTGCAAAGCGGTGAATCTTGGAATGATTTCGTCTAAGATTTGTGATTGACCCGGTTCATAAATATAAGCTGCCGCAAGACTACGGCTGGATGTTGGTAAATCATCGACGCGCTCCCGCCCTTCACGTACTTCAAGGGGCAGTAATTTCTTCTTGCTTGGAATCTGGCGAACAAGATTGATAAAATCGGTATAAACCAGATAGACCTCATCATAGATATGTGCCAGGAAATCATCAACCACCAGCTGACCGATAGCTGAAACATCTGAAAAAGATGGATCGGCTGGAAGGTCGCTGAACTCAGCAATCACATTTTTTCTGCGCCGTACCAGCATATCCCTGCCTTTTTTCCCAACGGTTAAATAACTAACCTCTGCTGGAAAATTGTCAAACTCGTTTAGAGTAAACCTGACAATATTAGTTATATAAGCCCCAGCTAAACCCCTATCGCCTGATACCAGCACTACCAGTACCTTATCCCGCTTTTTAATGGTTTCCAACAACGGGTGTAGAGTAACTCTATCTGGTTGAGCAGCGATATGGGTTAACACTTGCCAGGCTTTATTTGCATAAGGTCGTGTATTCAACATCGCCTGCATGGCTTTACGGACCTTACTGGCGCTTACTGCTTCAAGCGCTCTGGTCACCTGAGATATATTTTTAACGCTCTGGATTCGTAATCTTATCTCTCTCGTATTTGCCATTGTATTCCAATGAACTTTATCATCCTAGGGAAAACTTAATCTCTTTGAAGATCGCTTAATTCCAGGTGCTTTTAAAAGCATCCAATGCTGTTCTTAGTTTCTGTTCAGTTTCATCTTCAATGATGTTCTTTTCAGCTATATCTTTACCAATCTCGGGATAAGACGTCTCCATAAAACGGACGAGGGCGGTCTCCCATGAGCGCATTCGATCCAGGGGCACATCATCCGCGTAACCGTTGGTACCGGCAAAAATTGTGATCACCTGATTACTTAACGATACCGGCACATATTGAGGCTGTTTGAGTATCTCCTGCAGGTGTTGACCTCGGTTTAACTGCATTTGGGTTGACCTATCCAGGTCAGATCCGAACTGCGCAAACGCAGCAAGCTCTCTAAAAGAAGCCATTTCCAGCCGTAATTTTCCTGCGACCTGGCGCATCGCCTTTGATTGGGCATCCCCTCCAACCCTTGAGACAGAAAGACCGACATTAATAGCTGGTCGAATACCTGCATAGAATAGGTTATTCTCAAGATAAATCTGTCCATCGGTGATTGAAATCACATTGGTTGGAACATATGCTGAAACATCCCCAAGCAGTGTCTCGATAATTGGCAGCGCAGTCAGCGAGCCTCCAGAACCCTTGACTTTTGCGATCACAAAGTCAGCAGAGTCCTCCATCTCTCCCATTGCTGTTTCAGCATCATGCAAGGCTAATGGCCCGCTATAAATTTTCCCATCTAAAGGTTCTGATTGTTCAGCTGAATCCCCACTCTCTTCAGACTTGGGGATGATGATGTATGCATCCGCAAGCTTGGCAGCCCTTTCTAAAAGTCGAGAGTGCAG
>JBJYWI010000196.1:0-1546 GCA_046259385.1 Anaerolineales bacterium | reverse complement strand
TTTTTTGGCGGTGCGGTCATACACTTTGGTGACCGATTTAATTTTCTGGTGATCAGGTGCCACCCCACCACGGACCAATCCATAAGGCGTCGGTAAACGATCAAAGAGATCGATTTCGATGTTGAGGTCTTTGTGATTGAGTAAATGTTCCGCCGTGTAAAATCCCGCTGGTCCAGCGCCAATGATCGCGACCCGCAAAGGCTGCTCTCCCCCTGGAAGTACGCCGGGGGTGATATCTTTCCCCAATGTGGTCATATTGCTTTACTCCTGCTCATCTGCGGCAATGACTTGGATTTGCAAGGTGTGAACTTCGCCCTGGTAGCGATCACGCTGTGCTTTGACCACATCACCAATGGTGAGAATCCCCACCAGTTTTTCGCCTTCTACCACAGGCAGGTGGCGGAAGCGTTTCTCGGTCATCGTATGGGCAACCGCATCGATTTCATCTTGCAGCACTCCCACGATCACATTTTTGGTCATGATGGAACTGACCGAGGCACTAAAAGAGGGCTGTTCGGTGGCGGCATAACGGATCAGATCGCGCTCGGTCAGCATGCCAACGATCTTTCCAGCCGCATCCACAACCACCAACCCTCCGATATTGTGTTTTTCCATCAATTTTACAGCTTCTCTGATGGTCTGCTGCGGTTGGATGGTGATCACATTAGAACCTTTAGAAGCGAGAACTTCTGCAATTTTCATCACTTTTCTCCTGGCACAGTCCTATGTTGAAGATATAACCGACAAACTTAGTCTTTATTCTACCAGCCAGAAATTAACCATGCCTTAGAAGGAGAGTTTGAGGTTTGTTGTGAGAATAGCGCATCTTCCCTTTTTACGAGAACCGCGCCAGAGTTTGCAGATAATGTTCCGGCAGGCCGATATCAAAGCGCTGACCATCGACAATCAATCCCATAAAGCCATCTTCCTGGCGCAAACGATCCAGCGCCGAGGTGAGTTGGAATTCGCCGCGTTCGCGCAGGTTGTTGGCAATATTTTCTTCCAGGTAGTCGAAGATTTGTGGTTTGATAATGTATTCTCCAAAAACGGTCAGGTACTCATCTTTCGGTAAACCAGATACGCGTAAATTGCTGCGGGCATAATCAATAGTTGGCTTTTCGGCAAATTCAATCACATTCAGCAAACGCTGGTCTTCAACCCAAACCCCGGTAGCCGTGCCAAAACTGGCAATCTCTGTTTCAGGGGTCTGGCGCAGCCCCAAAACGCTGATTCCGTGCTGGTTGTAAGCGTCCAGTAATTGCTGGGCACAATTCACGCTGCTATTCGAGCGGTAAAGATGATCACCGAGCATTAATAAGAAAGGTTCGTTCCCAATGGCCGTACGGGCCGCATAAACAGCGTGACCAAAGCCATCCTGGCGGTCTTGAATCACAAATTTGACCCGGCGGCCAATATCCAGGATGCGGTGAGCATATTCCTGAAAGTGACGGGGTAACTTGTTGTAATTCTCGATGGGAACTTGCACATTGAAGAAGGATTCAAACTCATGAAGATCATGTTCCTGAACGATGATGATGACTTCTTC
>JBJYWI010000195.1:0-5815 GCA_046259385.1 Anaerolineales bacterium | reverse complement strand
AAAATAAGAGAGACTTTTCGACCAAAAAGAGGTTTTAAATACCAAGGAGTTGATTGTGGTCGAGAAGAAATATCATCAGAAGCATTAGATCACAACATTATGGAAGATTCGTATGCTTTGAATTTATGAATATTCAAACATTATAAGGTCAGCCACAATCCCCCGGGTGTGCAGTTCAGTATAACGGCACATTTGAAATTGCTCGATAGTAGTTTAAAACACAATAAATACTTGCCTAAGCTAGGGAGAAAATGGTCAATAAATAGGTTGCAGACACAACGACCCACACATTTCCAAGTATAATGAGTAGCAACCAGGACTGAATTCACCGCAGCGGCTAATAACAATTCTGGTTTCATTACAGAAGCTGAGAACATCTCTGTTTTCGGCTTTTTATTTATTATTAAACGGGAGTGGAAGAACGAAGCCATTAAAAAGAAAATAACAAAGAGATAGAACTTGTCGAGGATATTTTTACAACACCAGATGCAATCAATCCGGGACAAGATGTCCAACTCTCCGTCATTATCGAGGACGATCAAAATGGGCTTAGTCAAATATTTGATCATGAGCAAGAATACATGCCAAATGAAAAAGAACAACTTGCTAAATTAAACTTAAACTTGACAATCCCTCCTGATATGAGATCCAGGGATATACCAATAACAATAATAGGGGAAGATGAAGAAGAAAAAGCTTATTCTTTGAGAACAGATCCAATTGAGATAACGCAAATCACACCAGTGATTTATCAAATTAATTTCCACACTGGATGACCTGTACGTTATCTGTTGAAAATGGCTATAAATCAAAAGTTTTTTATCAAAGTGAGTAAAAAAGGGTAGGGAGAGGACAATGACTAGTTTAGTAATTGCACTACTCGGTACACCTGAAATTAAACTAAACGGCACTCCCCTTAAACCTAATATAAGCAAGAATACTGCTCTACTTGCATTTCTTGCAGTAACAAAATTGAGTTATAGCCGTGAAGCTCTCATTGCTCTGTTTTGGCCTGATCAGGACCCTCGACTAGCGCGAGCAGGACTGCGCCGTAATCTTTCAATCCTCAAAAAATCACTCAGCGGTGAATTCCTAGTTGTTGAGAGAGATTCGATCAATCTAGACCACCGAGCAAATATTCAACTAGATATTGATCATTTTAAAGTTCTTATTGATACCTGGAGGGTACATGGCCATGCAATTGAGGACATCTGCCCGGAGTGCATAAAGGATCTTAAAAAAGCATGCGAACTCTATCGAGGCGACTTTATGGCAGGTTTTGGATTACCAGATTCACCTGAATTTGACGACTGGCAGTTCTTCCAAACCGAAGAGTTAAAAGTGGAACTGTCTACTACATTGGAAAGATTGGTACTCGGTCTTGAAACTCAAGGTAAATACAACGAAGCGATTGCGTATGCACGGCGCTGGTTATTTCTTGACAAGCTACACGAACCTGCTCACCGACACCTGATGGAATTGTATACCCTATCAAATAAGCGCTCCGCAGCCCTGCGCCAGTACAAAGAATGCGAACGCCTCCTGGGGGAGGAATTGCACCTGCCTCCAGAAAGCAAGACCATTGAATTGTACGAATCCATCAAAGAAAGACGCGATCTAAGTCCGGTCCCTTTTCAACCGGATTCGCGAAGAGTTAAACCAGATGTTAAACTCAAAATCGGGCCAGATGACATTGTGGATGAGCGTTACTACCTATATGAGGAGATAGGACGCGGTGGTACCGGAATCGTTTATCGTGCTCATGATGTTCTTCTTAACCGAGAGGTCGCTATTAAAGTCGTATCAGCTGGAACGCTGGGAGTTGAGGAAGGGAAACACTTATTGGAAGAAGCCCAAGCTGCTGCAAGACTCAATCACCCCAATATCATTTCCATTTATGACGCTGGGGAGGCGGGCGGCACAGCTTATATCGTCATGGAACGAGGTGAAGGATTATCGCTGGCAGAGAACAAACCGAAAATCCTAGAAGATATTATAGGAGTAATACAACAGATATGTAATGCATTGGATTATGCGCACACACACGGAATCGTGCACCGCGACTTAAAACCAGAGAACGTGATCCTCAGAACTGATGGCTCAATAAAGCTAACCGATTTCGGACTGGCGAGACCGATCGCTTCGCGCATAACCAGCGCTGGTCAGATCACTGGAACGGTGTTCTATATCGCGCCAGAGGTAGCTCTGGGTCTGGAATTCGATGGTCGGGCTGATCTTTATGCCTTGGGAGTAATCCTCTACGAACTGGTAACTGGAGGGTTACCTTTTGATGCTGATGACCCTCTGGCAGTGATCACCCAGCACATTCATGCTCCAGTTGTCCCGCCGCGGGCTAGAGATGCCAGCATCCCGCCAGCGCTAGAATCCTTGATCTTGGAATTGCTGAATAAACAGCCCGACGATCGTCCTGGATCAGCGGCAGAAGTAAGAAGAATGCTCGACTCACCTGAGGTCCTCGATCGCGATGCTGCCCCCGAGGAGGACGTATCGATGCTCAAGCGTATCGGGAGGGGACGGCTGGTTGGGCGTGCCCATGAACTGGAGGATGCCAGAGCGCTGTGGAACCAGACACTTTCTTATCGAGGCCGCACATTGTTAATTAGCGGAGAGCCAGGTATTGGCAAGACGAGACTAATTAGGGAAATCACAACCCAGATTCAGATCTCGGGCGGGACGGCACTGGTAGGAGCTTGTTACGCCGAAGGAGGAGTGCCCTACACACCTTTTATCCAAATCTTGCGTAGCTCGATTTACCTTTGGACGGATCAAGTGGCGGAAATCCCCAATGTCGTTTTGGCTGATCTGCTTTCACTCATGCCAGACCTTCAAAAACGCTTCCCGGGCATCGAACCGGGTTTGAAATTTGACGACCCGAAAGCTGAACAGCACCGCCTTTTTGAAAACCTGACCTCTTTCTTCACCATGTTGACTGAAAGTAGAGCCTTGCTACTTGTTATAGAAGATATCCATTGGGCGGACAGTGGGACTCTGCACCTGCTTATGCACCTCGCCCGGAATACACGCAGAGCTCGTTTAATGCTGGTTTCTACATTTCGGGACGTAATTCCAGTCGAAGCGCAAGTCTTCCAAAAGATGCTGTTTGACCTTCAGAGAGAAGGATTAGCTAATCATTTGAGAATACCAAGACTCGACAGGGATCAATGCGAGGAAATGCTAGGGAATATGTTTGCAGAGGAGATCACCCCCGAATTCCTAGATGGCATTTACGGCGAGACCGAGGGCAATCCATTCTACATCGAGGAAGTGTGCAAAGCGCTGGTGGAAAGCGGGGAATTGTACTACAGGGATGGCAGCTGGCACCGTCCCAGTATGGAAGAACTTGGTATCCCACAAAATGTTAGGGTAGCGATCGAAGCTCGTATTGGCGTGCTGCCCGATCATATTCAAAATATCCTACGGTTAGCTGCAGTTCTGGGGCGAAAGTTCGATCTTGAAACTCTCACTCATGCCAGTGATATGGACGCGGAATCTGTTATCGAAGGATTGGATTTGGCGGCCCAAGCACAATTGATAGACAAGAATAGAGAAAACGGAAAAATTTCATTCGCATTTGTGCATGCACTGATACCAGCTACACTGGTTGAAAACACTCGCACGTCCATCCGGAAGAAGCTGCATTTGAAGGCGGCTAATGGACTGGAAGTGTTCCATCCAGATGACTTTGAAGCCCTAGCATATCACAATCAACAAGCCGGAGAGATAAATAAAGCAGCTGATTATCACCTGAAATCTGGAGATCGGGCTCGCGGTTTATACGCCAACCAAGAAGCCATTCGAAGTTACAAACATGCATTAGAAATCCTGAAAAAGACTGGAGAACTGGAGCGTGCTGCCCGCACTCAAATGAAACTGGGATTGACCTACCATCACGCTTTCGATTTTAAATCTTCCCGCCAAGCATATCAGGAGGGTTTCATAACATGGCAGCAACTTGCTGGCGGGGAACCAATTGATCTCCCTCCTCCGCAAACGCTTCGTTTATCTCTCATTCAGCCAGGTGGATTGAGTCCAGGAACTGCAATCGACCACCCTTCGGCGATAATTCAGGATCAGCTCTTTAGCGGACTTGTTGAAGTGAGCCCAGATATGAGCATCGTCCCGGATGGAGCCAGCAGTTGGGAAGTCTTGGAGGACGGTAACAAGTACGTTTTTCATCTGAGAAATGACGTTAAATGGAGCGACGGGATTCAGGTGACTGCATATGATTATGAATATGCTTGGAAACGATCATTGGATCCCTCAAGAAGATACATCGCGGCAAAAATATTGTATGACATCAAGGGTGCACGATCTTACAATTTGGGCAATTTTAGTGATTCGGCTAAATTAGGAATCAATGCTGTAGATCAATATACCCTTGATGTGGAATTGGAAGGACCAACTAGTTATTTCCCTTACTTACTGTCTACAATCCCCATGTATCCTGTTCCCAGGCATGTAGTTGAGGCGCATGGAGATTCCTGGACAGATCCGGATAAAATTGTTACGAATGGGGCTTTCAAACTGGTGGATATGAAATACTCGAAATTTATGATTCTCGAACGCAATCCAACCTACCATGGTCGTTTTACGGGTAATATAACCAGAGTCGAATGTTCAACGCCAACCTCACAGGAAACTAGCCTGCTGGCGGATTATGATAAGGGCAAGTTAGACCTCTGCACTTACCTGCCTCCAAGTGAATGGGCTCGTGCTCAGCAGAGGTATACCGAAGAGTACCTTACTGGTCCATGGTTGTCTCTGGACTTTATCGGTTTCAATGTAAGCAAACCGCCTTTTGATAACCCGCAGGTTAGGCATGCTTTTTGCCTGTCAGTTGATAAGGAAATACTGGCGGGAGTGACCCTGCAAGGTTATGTATTTCCCGCCACAGGAGGGATGGTGCCGCCAGGAATGCCAGGTCATTCACCTGCGATAAGCCTGCCTTACGATCCAGAGCGCGCTCGCCATATGCTTTTAGAGTCTGGGTATTCTAATATTAACCGTTTTCCCCGAATAAATTGCCTTGTCCGGAATGATCCCGGTCATGATCTGATGTGGGAATATCTGGAAGCACAATGGTTGGAAGTCCTTGGGATCGAGCTCAAGTGGGAAGAAGTTTCAATCGAGAACTTTCCGGAAAAGATTGCTCGGGAAAAACCACATATGTGGCTGACAGGTTGGTGGGGGGACTATCCTGATCCGGATGACTTTTTACGTGTACAGTGGTGGACACCCAAAGAATGGCAAAATGATTTTTACTACCAACTGGTTGAAGCAGCACGGCGGGCAAAGGACCAGGATGAACGAATCAAGATGTACCAGCAAGCAGATAATTTGCTGGTTGAAGATGCACCGTTACTTCCTCTTTGCTACGGCCGGTTTAATATGCTCGTGAAACCATGGGTGAGGAGATTTCCGACCTCCCCACAAAAATGGTGGTTCTGGAAGGATGTAATAATAGAACCACATTAATTAATTTTCCAATTCATCAGAACTGAATGGATTGTTTTATAGCTTGTGAGAAAATAATGGATGGAAAATTAACAGACTTTTCTGTCAAAAAGCTGTTATAAGATTAAAGGAGCTGAACATCGCGAAAAAAAATCATTGGGTGAAACTGTTCACAAAAGTTGAAAAAATATGAGTGTATATATTTTTGATTATCCAAAATTTTAAATTGTTAGCAATAATCCCCTGGGCGTGCAATCCAGTATAACGGCGAATTAGAAATAGTCAGGAAGTGGTTTGAAATTAATTAAAGAACTAACCAGATTCTGGAGAACTAAACCAT
>JBJYWI010000194.1:0-8635 GCA_046259385.1 Anaerolineales bacterium | reverse complement strand
TACCCAATCAACGTTGGAACCATTCTTTAAAACTTGTGCCCAGCAGAGCTGGATGTTGCACTGTATTACGCAGCCCCCACGGAGATACCACTCCGGTGCTTTGGCCCTCTGGGTACCTTCTCGCAAAACCCTCGGGGTTAAAATCGTCTGGGTTCCGCGATCCCACGGGGATGTTTCGCGATTCGAATCCTCATTATGCATTTAAAGGGTTATATCCTCGTCCCGAAACCATTAGATAGTAAATTAAAAAAGACCCTGCTTCTCGCGAAGTCTTTCCCAAATACTTGTGCTCTAACGGTGAGCTGTTACCTTCACAGGTATTAAAATCCGAACTCTTGCGGTGGATAAATTATGTCTTTTGGTAATACTTTTATTTAAATTATTTACATAGAGAAAAAGAAATATTTTGAATCAAGCTGATAATTTTACAATCTAGAATCGTCAAACAGCAATGATTATACTCAATTTGAATAAATCCAAATGAATACAGTTCACCCAAGTTCAGTCGTTAGTATGAGTGTTATTTTTGTTTTAGTACTATTAAGAAAAAATGCGTTTTGGGTGCGGTTCGAAGGAATAATAATTTAATTTCACAAGAATCTTGTTTCTTTTTCTATCATAAGTCCTTTTCAATATTTTTCAGTGAGCCTTTAATTTGTTCAATGTTTTTGATGCGATCCCAATTTCCATTTGCCTCTTCATCGAATTTCACCATTGGGCTTAACCGCTTATAAAACTGGTTTAATTCATTAAGTCTGGGAAGATATAATTAAACTAATAACTTTTTTTCTGAGGGTGCTGTTCTGACATATTTAATTTTGGTGGTTGAAGACGAGTTGGCTCTGCGAGACACATTGATCTATAACCTTGAGCATGCAGGTTATAAAGCAGAAGCTGCTCAGGATGGCTTACGAGGTGTCGAATTGGCTAAACAGCTCCGCCCAGATTTGATCATCTTGGATCTTATGCTGCCGGGTATTGACGGCTTTGAGGTTACACGGTCGCTCAGAAAGGAGATGAATGTGCCGATACTAATGCTGACAGCCAGGGACGGTGAGGTTGACAGAGTGCTTGGTCTGGAAATTGGCGCAGATGATTACATGACTAAACCATTCTCGATGCGCGAGTTGTTATCCAGGGTTAAAGCCATGCTTCGCAGGGTGGAAATGATAAAAGAAGATGCCAGAATCGAGCAAGATGCTAAATTGTACCGATCCGGAAACCTGGAGTTGGATATTTCGAGACATGAGGTGCGGCTCGATGGAGTTCCATTATTGTTAAAACCGAAGGAATTTCAACTCCTTCAGTATTTGTTCGAGCACACAGGACAGGTGCTTACACGGGAAATGATATTAGAAACCGTTTGGGGTTGGGATTTCGTTGGCGGCACTCGTACGGTAGATGTGCATATTCGCTGGCTTCGGTCGAAGATAGAGGTCGACGCTACTAACCCTAGCCGGATCATCACCATCCGCGGCGCGGGATACAGGTTTGACGGTTAGGCTTCCCAATGAAATGTAAATTATTTCAGGGCGTTCAATGGCGTATCGCTATTCCATATACAGTTCTACTGATCGTTACCATGCTGGGGGTTTGGATCTATCTCTCAAGGTTTATTCGCCAGATCCACCTGAATAATATTGAAACCTCCCTACTATCTCAATCAGAGCTGATCGGTGATGTGGTTGCACAACCTCTTGCTGAGATTGGGGATGATGAGAACCTAGATGACTTGGCACGGCGCTTGTCAGAATTAATCCAAGCCCGAGTTACGATCATCAGAAATGACGGGCTTGTACTGGGCGAATCGCATGAAAACCGCACAAAAATGGATAATCATTTGAACCGTCCAGAAGTACAGCAATCACTTATTAAAGGACAGGGCACAAGCATCCGCTTCAGCAGAACCGCTGGTATGGATATGTTTTATACAAGCGTTCCTGTTATTGTTAATGGAGAAACGGTTGGTTTTTCAAGAGTAGCTCTACCGCTTGCTCAAGTAGAAGCAGATATCGACAAACTGCGTCGGAGTTTATTGCTGTTCACACTGGTGCTGACTGCTGTCTCCATCCTGCTGGGTTTTATAATCGCTGGGCGCACGACCCGTCCGATTCGAAATCTGAACACGGCAGTATCCCAAATGGTGGAAGGTAACCTGAACAACCAGTTGATGCCGCGAACCGGGGACGAAATCGGCGAATTAACTGGGTCGATAGAGAACCTTGCCACGCAGCTCCATGAACAGCTTGATACACTCAAAGCCGAGGAGAGCAAGCTGTCCGCAGTGCTGGCACAGATGAGCGATGGGGTTGTAATGGTTGACCAGGAGGGTGAGGTTGTCCTGATCAATCAAAAAGCAGCTCAACTCTTCGAAGTCAACGCGCTGGAAGCCATTGGCAGTACAGTGGTTCGGGTATTAAAGCACTACCAGTTTGTTGAACTTTGGCAGGGCTGCCTTGAGGATAGGCAGGAGCGCTCTGAAATCGTAGAGCTTCAGCAGCCGCGCCGATTTATCCAGGGGGTAGCGACCATACTGGGTGGGTATCTTGAAGGAAACAGCCTTTTGATCTTCCGCGATTTAACCAACGTTCGCCGACTGGAAACGGTTCGCCGTGATTTCATCAGCAATATTTCACACGAACTGCGTACTCCCCTGGCTTCCCTGAAAGCCTTGGCGGAAACTCTTCAGGGTGGGGCGATTAATGACCCTCCAGCAGCCAGGCATTTCGTAAACCAGATTGAACTGGAAGTCGACACATTAAACCAGATGACATCCGAACTGCTTGAGTTGGCTCGCATCGAAAGCAGAGAAACAGACATCCAGTTAAAACCGGCGGATAGCTGTAATGTCATGGAACAGGCATGTGACCGCTTGCAGCTGCAAGCCGAGAGAGCGAAACTTCAACTGAAGATTGAGTGCCCTAACGATCTGCCACAAATCATGGCGGACGGTGCTCGCCTGGAGCAAGTATTCGTCAACCTGGTTCACAATGCAATCAAGTTCACCCCTCCCGGTGGAGAAATCATTGTATCCGCGCAAAAAGATAACAGCGCAGTGCGTTTTGCAGTTATGGATAACGGAACCGGGATACCTGCGGAAGACCTGCCACGTATCTTTGAGCGTTTTTACAAAACGGACAAAGCAAGATCAGGCAGTGGCACTGGTCTAGGATTAGCAATTGCCAAGAATCTAGTGGAAGCGCACGGGGGTAAAATCTGGGCAGAAAGCATAGAAGAAAAAGGGAGCACATTTTTCTTTGTGATACCCACTGCTGAATAGCTGTACTGCAAAAAAAATTTACCAGTTGTTAACAATCTGTTCTCAGGCCGTTAAACCTCCTGCGATAGGATATGCTCGTGATCCTCAATCGGACTTTTTATGTTTTACAGGAGGTATTAAACTTTGAAGCCTAAATATTACTTCTTATCAACAATTCTTGCAGTCATTTTGCTCCTTCTGACCGCTTGCGGTGAGGGGAACCCTGATACATCCAGCAGCCAGCCGGAAGAGCCAGCTGAAGCGGAAAGTAAACCTGTGGAGCAGCAGGTAAATAAGCAGTCTGAGGAAGGTGGCATGCTCCCAATGGTCGATACATTATCAGTATCAGGCGACATAATCATCGCTGGAAGTTCAACCGTCTTTCCACTTGCTGAACGCATGCTGGAACGTTTTCAGGATGAAGGCGCTTCCGGTACGATGACTTATGATAGCGTCGGTTCCGGTGCTGGTTTTGAGCGTTTTTGTGTGGCAGGCGAGAGCGACATCTCCGGAGCCAGCCGCCCGATTAAAGACAGCGAACGCGAATCTTGTGAGGCGATCGGTCGAACTCCGATTGAATTTCGGGTAGGAACAGACGCTCTCGCGGTTGTGGTTAGTGCAGAGAATGACTTCCTGTCAATGCTCAATATGGAAGATCTGGCGTTGGTTTTCTCAACTGCAGAAACATGGGCGGATGTGAATCCCGAATGGCCTGATGAGCCAATCCAGCGTTTTATACCCGGAACGGACAGCGGAACTTTTGATTATTTCGTGGAAGAGGTTTTTAATGAGGATGAAGCGCCGATTTTGTCCGCCAGCAACACTCAGTTGAGTGAAGATGACAACGTACTTGTTCAGGGTGTCCTGGGCAGTCCATACGCTATCGGTTTCTTTGGATATGCATATTATGCTGAGAATGCGGATTCGCTGAACATCCTAGCGATCGATGGTATCGAAGCTGTGCAGGAAAATGTAGACAATAACACCTACCCGCTGGCGAGACCTCTTTTCGTATATTCGGATGCAGAAATCATGCAGTCCAAACCTCAGGTGGCTGATTTTATCAATTTCTTTCTGACATACGTTAATGAAGAAATCGTTGATGTAGGTTACTTCCCTGCTAGCGAGGAAGCTCTCAACACAGCCCGGGTGGTATGGCTTGAGGCAATGCAGTAATTTCATTTCGCCCCTCACTTTTTTCCAGCTTCCCCCCTCATTCAATCCAAAATTTTCCCTTTGTGGGGGGAAGTTATTCATGGTTATGCATTCTGAGAAAGTGAAGCAGCCTCCCATTCCAAAATTTCAGATGCAACTGAAATCAGCATGAAAACCGGTTTTAAAAATTCCAAACAATCCATGCGAAAAAAATCCCGCATTGGAGAAACCCTGATTCAAGGATTTCTTTTCGCGTGCGGATTGCTCTCGATACTGGTGACCATAGGTATTGTTTATGAACTTGGCAAAGAAGCCATGCTTTTCTTCACCCGCCAGCAATGGGAGACCCCCAATAAGATCACAATTACACCAATAGAACCAGAATGGATCACATTTGAAGTCTCCGAAAGCGGATCGGAGATTTCGGAAGGGATGGTAATCCGGATAAATGACGAGATTATGCTTGTCACAAAAGCGCAGGGAGAGCAACTTTCGGTAATACGCGGGTACCAGGGTACGGAGATTTCTTTCCATCCTGCTGACCAAGAGGTCGAAATCGCGAATAAAGTGACCCTGCTGGAGTTTTTTACAAAGACAGAGTGGAATCCACAGATTGGCAAGTTCGGCATCTGGGCTCTGGTGAGCGCAACATTAATGACCTCAATGATAGCGATCCTGGTAGCATTACCCCTGGGTTTGAGTGTGGCTGTTTACCTCAGTGAATTTGCAACTGAAAAAACCCGCAATACAGTGAAACCGGTACTCGAGGTTCTCGCTGGAATCCCGACCGTAGTTTATGGTTATTTTGCCCTTACATTCATGACTGTTCTGCTGCGGGAGATTTTTGGATTTGAGCGGGTAGAAATCTACAATACGGCTTCAGCTGGTATCGTTATCGGGATTTTGATCCTGCCTCTAGTAAGTTCGATGAGCGAGGATGCTCTCAGCGCCGTACCGCGATCATTACGAGAGGCCGGATTAGCTTTAGGCGCCACAAAGCTAGAAACTGCGATCAGAGTAGTAGTACCGGCAGCATTTTCGGGTATCGCGGCGGCCATAATTGTGGCAATATCACGTGCATTTGGCGAGACAATGATCGTGGCGATCGCCGCGGGTGCTGGTCCAGATTTTACCTTCAATCCATTTAAAGCCGCCGAGACCATGACAGGCCACATTGTCCGCATCAGCGGTGGGGACCTGAGCTACGACTCAATAGACTACAACAGTATATTTGCTATTGGGCTGGTACTTTTCCTGATTACCCTCATTCTTAATATTATCAGCCAGCAAATAGTAAAACGATACAGGGAGGTGTACGAATAAATACGAATTTCCGGCTTGATTTACCTTCCCGGCACCGTCGTGGAAAGATGTGGGTAACCATATTCAGGGGATCCACGGTCATTGGAATAATCGCACTGCTAATCCTGCTTGTGAATATCGCCAACGGCGCATTTGGTTATGCCCTGATTGAATACGAAGTTAGCCCTAAAGAATTGGCAAATGGCGGGATTGCCATCGAATATCTTGACAAAGATACTCTAATCCAAGTTCTGCAGGATAATGTCTCAAGTGGTCTTTTCCGCCGGTTGGAAAATGACAAGCCGTTCGCTGAACGAGACCAGAAAAATGTGTATGATCTGGTCATTGAATGGGTTTTAAAGCCGCAGGTTGTTCAGCAGTGGACATTATGGGATTCTATATTGAAACAGTCAGAAATCCGGCAAGAAGCCGAAGACGAATTTCCAGGACTGGAACTTCATTTTATCAGCTGGCTAGATACTGAGTTCATAATAAATCCACAGTCCGGAGACCCAATTAAAGCCGGGGTGCGCACTGCAATTCTTGGATCTCTCTGGACAATGATGATTGCATTTCTATTCTCTTTTCCAATCGGGGTAGGGGCAGCTATCTACTTGGAAGAATATGCCAGTCAAGGTCGGTGGATAAATCGTGTTATACAAACCAATATAAATAACCTGGCGGGAGTACCCTCAATCATCTATGGAATTTTAGGGTTGGCGATATTTGTCAGGGCTTTAGAGGTATTTACCAGCGGTTCGATTTTTGGCATAGCTAAATCAACCGAGAATGGGCGTACGATCCTCTCCGCAGGACTGACCCTGGGATTGTTGATCCTGCCGTTGATCATCATCAATTCCCAGCAGGCAATAAGAGCTGTGCCTGATTCGCTTCGTCAAGCTAGTTTTGGCCTTGGGGCTACTCGCTGGCAGACGATCTGGTCGCATGTACTACCCAGCGCACTACCAGGAATACTTACCGGGACGATTCTGGCGGTATCGCGAGCCATCGGTGAAACCGCGCCCCTTGTGGTGGTGGGTGCTTCAACTTTTATTACTGTTGATCCGGATGGACCTTTTTCCAAATTTACTACTTTACCAATTCAAATTTACCAGTGGACATCACGACCTCAGGACGTTTTTCGCAATATCGCGGCCGCTGGGATAATAGTGCTTCTTCTGCTGCTGCTCGGTATGAATACTGCCGCAGTGGTCCTCCGTAATCGGTTCAGCAAAAGGATATAACCATGCTTCGAACTACTGTTCAAAATAAAATAAAATTGCCAGATGTTTTTGAAATAATTTCAAGCGAGGCATTACCATTGGAGATTGGAAATGATGCCGAATACGCCATCCAATCGAGTAACTTACGCGTTTATTATGGCGATTTCCTGGCGGTAAAAGACATCAACCTGAAGATAAAACATCAGAAAATAACTGCAATTATAGGTTCATCTGGCTGTGGGAAGAGTACGGTGTTACGTGCGTTTAACCGCATGAATGAGCTGGTGCCGAATGCAAAAGTAACCGGTGAGGTAATCTTCAAAGGGGTAAACATATATGAAGATTCTATTGACCCGGTAGAAGTACGCAGGCGGATTGGGATGGTGTTTCAGAAACCGAATCCTTTTCCTAAAAGCATTTATGAGAATGTGGCTTGGGGTGCAAAGATCAATAGATTTCAGGGCAATATGGATAACTTGGTTGAAAAATCCTTGCGTAGAGCGGTCTTATGGGATGAGGTGAAAGATAAATTGGACCAGAGCGGTTTGTCACTTTCAGGCGGACAACAGCAACGCTTGTGTATTGCACGTACAATCGCAGTTGAACCCGAGATTATCTTGATGGATGAACCGGCGTCAGCACTAGATCCAATCGCCACTTTACATATTGAAGAATTGATGCACGAACTAGCTAAAGAGTATACAATCATCATCGTTACCCACAATATGCAGCAAGCTGCTCGGGTCTCCGATTACACTGCATTCTTTTCTTTAAAGGAAGAAAGCCGATCTGGAGTGCTGGTCGAATACGGAGAAACGCAGAAAATTTTTACAAATCCAGATAATCAAATTACAGAAGATTACATAACTGGCCGGTTTGGATAAGGTTAATCTTACGAAGCCAATTTAAAATTAGCCTTGTTTACTACAGTTTTCAAAGTTCAAAAATAATAAAAATGTTTTATAGCATTATCTGACGGTTAAAAAATATTTGGCCATTTGCGGATCGCTCCGAGAAGCATCCCATCGGCAACAAAACCTAATCTTGGGTACTACCACCCACGAAGATCCGAATTCTTTTTATTCATTCAATCACAAATCAAGCCCCAATTCTTCCATTTTTTCCGGTTTTCAAAGCGAATTAATGACAAAAACCGACCTAAATCTTCAGTAGAACGGTTTTTTTATAAATTCTGCCCAGCAGAGCTGGATGCTTCGCGACCCCTACGGTGAGCTGTTACCTAAAGGTATGCTCCACTGCGTTACGCGATCCGAACTCCCACGGTGGATAAATTATGTTATTTTGAATAATAAAATTGACTCTCGAGTAGGTCGAGTAACGCTAATATTACCTAAGTTCTAATTTAGTATGCTTTATGGACACAATGCTATCACGACCGAAATCGTTGTCTGAATTCAAAAAAGCAGTGTAAGATTTTCCAGAGCTTATTACATGATCCTGAAGGTTACGGACTGTCTCTCGCTTCTGCAGTGTGGCTTTATTTTCTTTAACCTCCTTCAATTCTAAGGTTATTTCGTAGTCAAGCATTTCATATATCCCCTCGTTTGACTTACCACGAATTACTATTCAACTAAATTTCCGTAGTTATGAAATAAAGTCGATCCAAAACATATTTATAATTATTACCCCCCATTTAATAAGATCAGAGATTTTTGTTTTATTTTCCCCACAGTAT
>JBJYWI010000193.1:0-18915 GCA_046259385.1 Anaerolineales bacterium | reverse complement strand
CCAAGTTGTAATCTGCGGGGTGATGACTCACCTGTGCTGTGAGTCCACCGCCCGGTCGGCTTTTATGCGTGGATATGAGGTCTTATTCGCAGTCGACGGGACTGCGACCTACAACCGGGCTTACCATCAAGCCAGCCTGCTGAACCTGTCTCACGGGTTTGCCGTACCTGTTCTTTTATCTGAGCTGCTTGCGGAGCTGGGTGGGTGAAAGATCCGGTCCAGAATATAATCATCGTAGGAGCCGGACCGGCTGGGATCGCGGCTGCGATCCAATTAAAGCGATATGGATATAACCCGATCTTGTTTGAGGCTGGCGAAGTGGGCGGTTTGCTACTCAATGCCAACCTGGTTGAGAACTACCCCGGTTTCCCGGGCGGCGTGACCGGACCTGAGTTGGTGGAGCGGTTTAAAACCCAGCTGGAGCAGTTATCCATATCCCCTCGCATGGAGCAGGTGCTGGAAGTGGAGTTCCGGGACGGTGTTTTTATAGTAAGCACGGAGTGCGGCAGATACCACGCGCCCTACCTGGTGGCTGCTTCGGGCACCAGACCAAACAAATTAACCGGGATAGAAATGGAAGGGCGGGTTGAAGATAGAATTTTCTATTATGTCTATCCACTTCTGGGCGTGTCAGGGAAAAAACTGTTGATCATCGGAGCAGGGGACGCAGCCTTCGATTATGCCCTAAACCTTTCCAAACAAAACCGCGTAACAGTTCTCAACCGCTCGGATGAGCTGAAATGCCTGTCTTTGTTGTGGGAACGGGCGGTGGAGGACCCGCGAATAAAATATATTCCCAATACGAGAGTCCGGAGAATTTCTGAGGAAGCGGGGGGGAGATTAATGGTAAAATGTCAAACTAATGAGGGGACTTGCGAATACAGCGCAGATTACCTCATCGCAGCAATTGGCAGGTATCCAAACCTTGAGTTTCTGTCTGAATCCAAATCGATCCATCCGGAAAATCTGGCTTCAAAAGGGCTGTTATATAAAATTGGTGACGTAAAAAATGAAATATACCGCCAGACTTCGATCGCGGTTGGCGATGGTGTCCGGGTGGCAATGAGCATATATCTGAAAGATAGTAAAGGGGAAAATTCGTGAAAATTATTGGTACAGCTGGGAACAAAAACATTGCAAAAGTGTATATCGCTGAGTTTGGACCTGGCGAATGGGTCGAGTTTGTAGAGGCGCTGGCGCCGCCAAAACCACGCCGGGACAAGTGGGTGCTGCTGGTTTCAACCCTTTTTGGCTGCCCAGTAGAGTGCGCCATGTGTGATGCAGGTGGTTTTTATCACGGCAAAGTGTCCAGAGATGGCATCCTAGCGCAGATTGACCACATGGTGCGCAGCCACTACCCAGATGGGGTAATCCCCTGCAAACAGTTCAAAATCCAGTTCTCCAGGATGGGTGAACCGACATTCAACCCGGCGGTGCTGGATGTGCTGGAAGAGCTGCCGGCAATCTACCAGGCGCCTGGGCTGATGCCTTCGCTGTCAACCATTGCCCCAAAGGGGGTTGAAGGGTTCCTAGAGCGTTTGACCTGGATTAAAGACAGGTATTACCCAAACGGCAACTTCCAGTTCCAGTTTTCTGTCCACTCCACCGACCCGGAGATACGGCGTCAAATCGTTCCGGTGGAAACCTGGGATTTTTCCCAGATGGCGGGGTTTGGCGAGCAGTATTTCCGGCAGGGCGACCGCAAGATCACGCTGAATTTTGCGCTGGCGAAGGACTCGCCGCTCGACCCTGCGATGCTGAAAAAGCATTTTTCACCCGAGAAATTCCTGATCAAGATCACCCCCATCAACCCGACCTATAAAGCAGTCGACAGTGGGATGGATTCCTATATCGATGCGAAGGACGGTAACGGCAGGTATGCTGTGATTGAGGAGCTCAGAGAGGCTGGATACCAGGTGATATTAAGCATCGGGGAACAAGAAGAGAATCTGATTGGGAGCAACTGCGGGCAGTATGTATTAAAACACCTCTCGGACGCAAGAAAGATGGTTGGCGGTTATACCTACCAGGTTGAAGGCGGGTCATTTGAGAGTTAGGTAATCGGTTATTTTTTAATCACAATTGGGAAAAAGATTGGTATCGGCGGATAATGCGCCTGCGCCATCAGGGCCAGGGGCTTTTGGAATTCCCCCACATTTCACCCAGCGTTTCCCCATCGTCGCGGCCGTATGACCTCAGGAAATCGATATACTCTTTGGTCGATGTTGATGTTTATTCCAGCTGATTGAACCCCGAGTCGCTGGTTAATACTTCCATGGTTTATTGCCTGGGCTTCCGCTGACAGCAGGAACAATCCAACACGCAGGATTGGAATAAGTATAGCTGGAACGAGTCTGTAGAATTGTTTTGTACAAGGACTGCTGATTAGTGCTTTTTGAAGGATATTTTTTACTTGCTGGATCTCGCGGTTCAAAGTGTGTTTTGTGAGAATGAGGAAAAGCGATTTATAACACATTCCCTACCGCTCCATGATTAAAGAAACCTGCCTTACAAAGTTGTAATATTTTGGGTTAAATATATACATCAGAAGTATATTTTCGGGAAACGTTTATGCAGCACTAGTGTTGTTAAAATCAGTTAACGCAAATTTTCCAGGAGGCACCATGGCAAAAGGGAAGGGGTTGAGAATACTCGGAATTATCCTGATAATTGTTTTATTGATCGCCCTGATTTTATTCGGATTGTGGTACTGGTTCAGCCGGAGGGCGTACCCACAGACCAGCAGGAGCATCCAGGTTCCCGGCCTAGAAAATCCGGTAGAGGTGCTGCGTGACGAGTACGGGGTGGCGCATATCTACGCCGATACGCCGCACGACTTGTTTTTCGCGGAAGGGTACGTGCACGCCCAGGAGCGTTTCTGGCAGATGGAGTTCCAGCGCCGTCTGGGCAAAGGGCGCCTTTCGGAGCTTTTCGGGGAAGCGACTCTGGAGACGGATATTTACCTGCGCCATTTTAACTTTGCGGAACTGAGTAAAAAATCCTACCAGATGATGAGCGATGAATCGCGCCTGGCGGTGGATTCATACGTTGAAGGCGTTAATGCCTATATTTCAGATCGCGAACCCCCCCGGCTGGGGTTGGAGTTCGCCCTGTTAGAACTGCAGGGGACCGAGATTGAAATCGAAGCATGGCAGCCGGTTGACACGATTGTGTGGGCGTATATGCTGATATTCGACCAGTCCGACCAGCTGCACAGCGAACTTCGCAACATCCAGCAGCTTGGTGCGGTGGGATGGGACTTGTACGCCGACCTGCACCCGGAATACCGGGACGACCGCCCGGTAATTATCCCAGGCGGGGCAGCCGCCAGTGCGGTCAGCCCAAACAAATTCTCCTGGAGCGACATAAAGTTGCTGGAGGAATTCGGCGAGAGGTTGGCGGGTGTTAAACAAAATATCCCCCCTGTCGCGAATAGAGGCGCGGCAGACGGTTCCAACGGCTTTGCTGTCTCAGGCGCGAAAACCACAACCGGGAGTGCGATGCTAGCGAACGACCCGCACATGAGCGTAAACATGCCGGCACTGTGGTACGAGGTTGGGCTGCACTGCCTAGAAAAATCGGAGGACTGCATTTATGAAGTGCGCGGCTTCTCGCTGCCGGGCATCCCGGGCATCCTGATCGGGCACACGGACCGGATCGCCTGGGGTTTAACAAACGCCGCTTTCGATGCCGAGGACGTCTTCATCGAGCGGATAAACCCGGATAACCCGAATCAGTACGAGTTGAATGGGGAGTGGGTCGATATGGAGATTCGCCCGGAGCGGATTAAAGTGCTAGGCAGAGAAGAGCCGGTCAGGATCCTGGTGCGGAGCACACGCAACGGGCTGGTAGCTTCGGATTTTATGGTGGAGGGAGCACCGTTTTTATACCGGGAGGGAGAACCTGAACTGTACGCGCTGTCGTACGCTTGGCCCGCTCTGCAGCCGGTCAATTCCCTGGATGCGGTTCTGGGCGTGCTGCGAGTGCAAGATTGGGATGAGTTTGTCGAGGCGGTTGGAAAATTTGAAGCCGGCAAGCAGAACTGGCTGTACGCAGACGTCGACGGGAATATCGGGTACATCATGCCGGGGACAGTTCCGGTGCGGGCGGGAGGCGATGGAACCCTGCCTGTCCCTGGATGGAACGACGATTATCGCTGGATCGGATCTATCCCTCTTGGAGAAACGCCGCAGGTATTCAACCCCGGCAGCGGCTACATTATCACAGCCAACAACCCCCAGTTCCGTCAAGGGGATTATCCTTATTTAATTGCCAAGGAGCAGGACCGCGGCCAGCGCGCACAACGCCTGACCGATCTAATAAACGCAGATTCGGACGGCATCACGCTGGAAGACATGGCGGCTTTCCAGACCGATAATAAGAGTCTCTCGGCACTGGAGATCATCCCTTACCTTGAGGGGATTAACTTCGGTGACCGGGATATCAATGCGACGCGTGACAGCCTGCTGGACTGGGATGCCCAGATGGGCATGGACAGCGCCCAGGCGGCGCTGTTCAACATTTTCTGGAAGCACCTGCTGGAGGCGGTTTTCCACGACCAGCTTTCACCGGAGATTTCCCCATATGGAGGCCACACCGCTTCGGACATCGTCTATTTCCTGCTTCAGGAGCCGGATAATCTCTGGTGGGATGATGTCACAACACCGGATGCGGTAGAGAAGCGCGATGATATCCTGGAGGCGGCGTTTCTGAAAGCATGGGGGGAGGGAGTCGAGTTATTTGGCGAGTACCCTGGAGAATGGCGCTGGGGCGACCTGCACACCATCACTTTCCGCAACCCGACCCTGGGCAGCAGCGGGATCGCAGTAATTGAAGATATTTTTAACCGGGGTCCGTACCCTACTAGCGGGAGCGAGTCGGTGATCCAGAAGACCTGCTGGACAGCGAACGACCCCTACCATGTAACCTGCATCCCTGCCCTGCGCCAGGTGATCGACCTAGGGGATCTGGCGGGTTCGAAGATGATTCACAGCCTGGGCCAGAGCGGGCACCCGGGACATCGTTTTTATGATAATTTTATTGATCCCTGGCGCTTTTTTGATTATCACCCTTCCAACTGGGAGCGGGAAAATATTGAAGCGGGGGACCACGACCTGCTGAGAATGGAACCCGCCGGGTGAACTCAGAGGAGGTCGTCAACAGGGAGTGGACCGTTTACATACTGCGCTGCAGCGACGGCACGCTGTACACCGGCATTACTACCGATGTTGAGCGCAGGGTGCGCGAGCACAACGAGGTCGATTCAAAGTCAGCCCGGTACCTGAAAACGCGCCGGCCAGTTGAGTTAGTTTACCAGGAGAGCGCTCGTACGCGGGGTGAAGCGATGAAAAGAGAACGGGCTATCAAGAGCCTGCCTCGGGTCCGTAAGCTCAGGCTGATTCGCGGGGATTAATCGGGAAAATTTAAGCGCGATTATACTGTTCTACTCCACAGCAGAAAGCCTGAGTCGATCACCAGCCCAGGCTTTCTCAATTTTAGAGGTGATTTATTTAAAATGTCGCCTGATCACAAATCAATTAACCCCACTTATTTGATCCGGGACTCTGAGGGTACTGGCGTCCGGAGTGGGCAACATCTATGATGTCGAGTTCCCTGCCCGCTTCGAATTCCGCCTCGGTTATATATGCTTGGGTGAAGTGCGGGATTTCGGGGATCTGTTCCTCGACGACGATCCGGAATATGCAGTTGACCCCTTCGATGTCCTTGAAGAGCGCCTCGACCTCGTCCAACACGAATTCTTCCGGTTTATCTGGCAGGACGATTGCATCGACCGGCACCACGATTCTAAACCGTTCAAAACCGCTGATGAGGCAGGCTCGGATAACGACATAACGGTCTAAATCGCCTTCAGGCTGGTCTTTATACTGCTCATATAGATTGGATGCAATCTCATGGGGGCTGTGTCCTTCCGCGATCTGGAGAAAGAACCAGGCTCGTTTGCGCGGCTTTGCGGCTGGATTACTCATTACAGTTTTCCTCCTTTCTATTGATCAACATAGAAGTGAATTCCGATAACTATTCGAAGACAATTTTCCTGTGGCACTCTCCTTTCCTGTGATAGCACATATGAGGTAAAAAATGCAGACATATAGCGCGAATAATCAGCGCCACGCCCTTTCCACGACAAACCGGCTGAACGGCATCTGGAGCGACCTTTCGCCGGGTAACCTTATCCAGGATTTCGCCAGCATCCACCCGCTGCTGTATCCAAGCGGCATAATAACAGCCTGTTCGGCGACCAGAATCCGGTCTGCCTGGCTGTATAACTGCATGCGGTTGGCGTGATCGGTGATCGTTTTTGCCGATTCGACAAGGGTATCAAATTGAGGATTATGCCAGCGGGGGATGTTCAAGCCCTCCGAACTGTGAAATGTGACCCGCAGCATGTTATCCGGGTCGGGATAATCAGCGCTCCAACCGACGGTCATTAGGTTGGCCGGGTCGTTGGTAAATCGCTGGTAGTACTGGGGCCACTCGAGGCTTTCCGTTTTCAGCTCCAGGCCGAGGTTTTCGCGCCAAGCGTTTTGCAAAAATGGAACGATGCGGTCTTCATTAGAGGCGGTTGGCTGCAGCCAGGTGATCTCAGGGAAACCCTTTCCATCCTGGTAACCAGCCTCTGAGAGGTAACGACGAGCCAGATCCGGGTTGAATTCCAATCCAATTCCGGGTGTGTGGCCGACCATCCCTGGTGGGACAAATCCACCGGAGGCTTCTGCGTATAATCCCTGGCTGGCACTGCGGGCAAGTTCAGCCCGGTCAACCGCGTGAATGAAGGCGCGCCGGACGCGAACATCATCAAACGGCGCTGTATCAGATCGAAAGCTAAGGTAGAGGGTTGAAGGGCGTGGAATCGGGATAATTTCGTCCGGATTGGTGTTCATAGCCTGAATGATAGTGGCTGGGTCTGCATTAAACAAAGAGAGGGCGTCCAGACCGCCGGCTTTGTAGATTTCTAGTGCGGGCCAGATTGTGTCAAAGGTAAGGATATCCACGCGCTGTACATTGCCGCCCCGCTCTGCGCGGTAGAGCGGGTTCTTCTCTAGCGTAATCCACTCGCCAGATTTTGCCCCTGTAATTTCGTAGGGTCCATTGGTGATAATATTTTCCGGCAGCGCCCATCGGTCGCCGTGGATGGACTGCATCCACAAGGGTAAGGGGTAAAAGATGGGATGAGCTAAAAGGTATGGGAGATAGGGAGTTGGCTCTTCCAGCTCGACTTCTAGCAGAAAATCATCCAGTGCGCGAGCTCCAAATTGATCCGAGTCTTTGAGGCAGTTCTCCCGGAATGAGCGGCCGTTTTTTATTGCATAGAGAAGACTTGCAGCAGGGGTTTCCGTATCTGAACGCAGGTTTCGCTTCCAGGCGTTGACAAAATCGGCGGCTCTTACATAAGAATCATCATTCCAGAGAGCGCCTTCTTTCAAATAAAATGTGTACTTGGAGCCATCATTGTTGACATCCCAACGCTTGGCTGCTGCAGGGAGCACGTTGTAGTCCTGCCCGATTCTCACAAGGCCTTCAAAAATCTGGGAGACAATAAATGCCGAGACATCGTCTTCCGCCTTTCCAGGATCCAAAGTACGCGGTTCTTCAATCGCGAAACGCAGCGTGGCGTGGGGATGTATGCGCGTCACCAGTTCAGGCGAATCCCGAAGCGGTTCCCAGAGCCGAAATGCCTGCTGGTACGATTCCTGGGCTTTTTGCGGTTCAAAAGAGGCGGTATAGACCAGACCCAGTTTGAGATACGTCCGGGCAGCTTTTTCGATCAATCCCCCCTTTAATTGAATTTCGCAAGCCTGCTGGTAATAATTTTCCGCTTCCCGAAGGGCATATAAGGCGCGGGCGCTGTCGCCGGCTTGAATTAAATAGGGCAGAGCCTGTTCAGACTTCCCGGCTTGCTGAAAATGGCGCGCTAATTGAACAGATATCTGGCTGGTATTACCCCGGTATAGAAACTCCAGAGATTTGCCTATTTCGTTATGCAGCAGCATGCGTTCCCGTTTTCCAATGCTTTCATATATACATGCGTGAAACATGGTGTGCGAAAATTGATACTGGTTCAGGTAAAGCTCGCCGACCTGAATGAGTCCAAGTTCTCTAACCAGTCTTTGATTCTTGCCCAGCTCTTTGGAAAGCCAGTTTTCGGCTGTGCGCTCTTCCAGATTCTGTATTCGGGCAACTACCTGTGAGGTGAATATTTCACCTTCAACGCTGGCAACCCGGAGAAGCTCCTGCAACCCCTCATCCAGCCTGTTTACCCGTTCCTCAATGATTCCCTCGATTTTTGGGGGCAGCAGCTCCCAATCCAGGGCTGCGGTTTCCTGCCATAAGCCTGCCTGCTGGATTATGTGTCCGCGCGCCTCCATCTCCTTCAGCAGCTCGATAGTAAACAGCGGGTGGCCTCTGGTGTGTTCGTAAAGGGAACGGCGGAACTCGCCTCCTAGCATGTTGGGGGTAGAATCTAGGTATTCTTCGATAAACCGCCTGTCCTCCACATCGCCTGTTTTTCCCAGGTCGATCCAGATGTCTCCATACAGGCGTTTAAATTCGCCCAGCACCTTTTCCAGCGGGTGGCGGGAGCCATCCCTGCCTAAGGCGATCTCATCCGGCCGGTATGCGCACACTGCCAATATCCGGTGTCCTGTTAACCGGCGACCCAGGTGGAATAACAGGTCAATAGAAGCGCTGTCCGCCCACTGCATATCGTCCAACAAAAGAAGCAAGGGAAATGAATTTGAGACATGCTGGAGCAGGTTTGTGAACCCCTGGTGCAGGCTGGATGGTTCTGTGGGCACCGGATCGTTCTTTTTATCCGGGATGCGTGCCAGACGGTCGACCCAACCGGTTTTGCCGGGTTCAAAAAATGACTGGTACGACAGCAACCTTTCTTTATTAATGAAGGAATCGATCAGATCCGGGCAGTGTTCAACGACTGCGGTTATCACTTCGGGGAGGGCGCTCCACAAGCGGAGAGTCTGGTCATGCGTTATTACGCCAGACCTCCAGGATGGTTCCAGTTCACCGGTCAACATGTTTAGAATTTCACGGAACGGCAGATAAGGGTCGCTCATCCCCGAAAGGGCATTGCAACTTCCTTTGACCACCAGTAATCCGGGTACGAGTTCGGAAGCCCGATTGGCGAACTTGTGCATCAATGCGGTTTTCCCGCGTCCAGCTCCGCCGGTGATAAATACCAATCCTCCCGCCCCCTCTGGCAGAGCATCCAGGGATTCCTGCAGGGCAGAAAGTTGATTTTCACGGGCGACAAATACCGGGGGATGGGCAGTTTTTGGCGGCGGAGCAGCGTCCAGAAAAGCTGGCATTCGGGATGGTTTTCTGGCGACCTGAGCTGATTCAGGGCTGGGGGTTATTAGAGTGCCAGACTGGATTTGCTGGCAAATTGCTGTTGTCTGCTCCTCAGGTTCAACTCCCAACTCATTCTTCAACAACCTGCTGCAGTTTTCGAAATGAGCCAGGGCGGCTGACCTCTGACCGGAGAAATACAGCAGGCTCATCATCTTGCGGTGGGCGCTTTCATCGAGAGGTTCTATCTGGAGCAGTTTCCTGGCGTAGCCGATTCCCTCCTCCCAGAGGAATTCACCCAGCAGACGGTCAACCAGACGGTGCAGCGCATCGATAACTGACTGGCGCAGTCTTGTTCGCTCAGAATCAGACCATCTTTCAAACCCGCCTGCGCCGCGCAGGTAAAAACCCTGCAGGAAATCGCCTCTGTAGATCGAAATTGCTTCCTTAAGAGAACCTGCCTGGAGGTGGGTTTCCAGGTCCCACACATCCAAGCGTGTATTTGAATCGAGTTCAAAAGCGATACTCTCTCTGGTGATCGAGATAAAACCACCAATCTGTTTATTTAGGCTGGCAAGCACAACTCTTAGATTGGAAAGAGACCTGCTTGGAGCACGCTCTTCCCATAAAAGCTCAGCCAGGTACTCGCGGGTATGAGCGGCGCGTGTGCAAGCCAGGTAAACCAGCAGGGCTTCGGCTTTTCTGGAGGCCAGTCCGCCTATGGATGTGTTGTTTAGCGTTATGGCTATCCCCCCAAATGTTATTATCTTCAGTTCATCGGGAGCGGACACCACCTGGGGCTCCTCTGGAATTGAAGGGAGAGCTGTTCATGCTTCAAGTTGTTTCCTTTTTTGGCGTGTTAATTTTTTTATAAAATAACTGTGTACAAACAGATTATATATCATTTGGAATTGCAAAACATATCCTCATGAGGTCCCATTCTTGGGAGAATGGAGAGTGAACAGCGATACCTCTGGGGCGCAATTGTAGCGAAACAGACATGTCCACCGTGTGAATGTCCGGAAAACTGGAGTGAAACTCCGGGATCCAGAGATATTTCATCGGCCACATCCGGTTCATGAACCAATAATACAGCTGGTGTGTTCGGAGTGCATTCCGCCATGGCATTATTGAGATCTGGATGACCGCTCCACGAATCCTCCAATCCAGCCAGGTATATGTTCCCCTTGCCTCTGGACAGCGTTAGACCTTCGTTTTCAAATACTGGCAGACCTACCTTACGTAAAGCCTCCCGGACGACCTCCACGTTGGTCCAGATATCGTGATTTCCCATGATTGAATAAACCCCGTGGGAGGCGTTTAAACCAGCCAGGATGGGTGCTAGGATTGAAACCGCCTCTAAATTGCGCCAGACATAGTCTTCGGTCAATACTATCAAGTCTGGATTGAGTTTATTGGTTATCTCGACCGCTGCCCGAATCAATTCCGGCCGGGTGTAGGGAAACAGATGAAAATCTGACATCTGGGCGATCTTATAACCTTCAAGCGCGGGGTGAAGGTTCTTGACCGGCAGGTTAATTCGCTCCACGGAAACCCGTTTGGATTCGTTGTTAATGGTGAGAAAGCCGGTTACCGTGAGTACACTTCCACCAAGCGCGATCCCCGTGAATTTGAGAAAGTCCTGACGGCAGATCCTGGTCATCCGATTGGATCAGCTCAAACCTTTGTATAAGATTTCCAAGAAATGCACCCGGTCGATGTCAATTCCGACATCCACATTTTGCTTAACTGGATGGTATCCGGATATGTCTGCAACCGTGCGGCCGCGAGTGAGAGTCCCGTGAAGTTCAATATTGACGTGCATTTTCCTGGTTTGGATAATTTCCGGATCAATAATCGCGGCGACTGCACTCGCATCGAAAATCTGGCCGCCTTCAAGCCCAAGGTTGTCGATAAACCAGTTAACTTCATTCCTTATGATCTCAGCTGCAACCCGGGCCTGGGGGGTATTTATCTCAGCCAACCGGTCGATATCAGCGAGAGTTATAAACGCCCTAGCGGTCACCTCCAAGCCCACCATCGTTATGGGTATACCCGAGTTGAATACAATATGGGCTGCTTCCGGATCAGCCAGGATGTTAAATTCTGCCGAAGGAGTTGTGTTTCCTTCGGTGAAAGCGCCAGCCATGGTTACAATGCGGGGAATGCGCCTTGCTATGGCTGGCTCCAGGCGCAGGGCAAGCGCCAGGTTTGTCTGCGGCCCGGTCGGTGCGTAGATCGTTTCAGGACCGTTTGACCCAAGGTAATAGTCGACAATAAAATCGACTGCCCGTCCTGGAGTGGGGGTGATTCTGGCTGGCGGAAGCGGCAGAATCGATTTCTGGATGGGGTGAGATTGGATCAGATCGCCGATTATTGGATGAACCGATCCTGCATATACCGGTGTTTTTTCCAGCTGACCTGCCTGGAGAACACGCAGTGTATTGTCCAGTGTCACCTCCAGCGGTCCATTTCCGTGGCAGACAGTGACCGCGACAAGGTCAACACTGGAGTGGTGTCCCGCCAGTAAAATTGCCACCGCGTCATCCCCACCGGTGTCAACATCCAGAATAATTTTCTGAGCCATGAAATATCATTCCTGTGAACTGTTCGAAGCAACGTCAAGAATCTGGCTGGTCTGGATACGGCTCAAACCACCGCCACCCTCGGGATTACGCCCGCCGCTAAACGCTCTGAAATAGGGTTCACCCGACAACTCTGCGCGCAGAGCTGCAACCAGCGCACCTGGAATCCAGGCGATTAACGGCGAAAAAACCTCAGGAATGCCGTCCGGTATAGGAAAATGGAGGCAGGCGCCTCCCAACTGGCTGCCAAATCCCTGGGGCATGACCAGAGCCACATGCCTGCCGATACCAATCCCGGCATGGGCTATTTCAAGCGCTCTTGAACGATCGCGCTCTCCTGCGCTGATGATAAAAGTTGGGGTGGTTTCATGGCGGGCAAAATACTGGAGGTGAGCCCATTCTTCGAGGTCCACAGCGGAAACGAAATCCCCGCTGGCTTCCAGCATCTTCGCCGCGGAATAGGAAGCGGTCCCGAAGTTTGGGCCTGCTCCGGTGTACACAAAGAAATTTTCTTCCCGCCAATCTGGGAGAATATGATTTGCAGCCTCCAGATTTATTGTGACAGCGCTTTCAGCAGCGTCAGAAAGGGAGAGCAGTTCGCCGCGCAGGGAATCAGCCCGGGTAGATGTCAGCTCCCCTCGCCTCTCGCCTATAAGGATCGCTGAGAGGTACAGCGCCAACAAATTGACCACATAGGACCGGATTCCTGGAACGGCAAGATCTGGAGGACTGTGAACTGGCGGAGCGCAGGCTGGAAGGATTTTGTTGGCTGTCCCTGCAAGACGGCTTGAGGGATTGGCTGTGAGGGCGATTGTATAGGCGCTGCAGGTATTGCTGAGCCGCAGAGCTTCTATTGTCCGAGCAACCTCCCCGGACACGGAGATCCCGATCACCAGGTTGGATGATGCCTCAGTGGGTAAAAAACCGACAGAATATCGGGCGAACTGCAGTGCGGTTTGCGGTTCCGTCGCTATTCCGGCAAGCGACTCGAATGCGAGTTCGCTGGAGAGGGCCGCGTGGTGCGAATCTCCGCACCCGCATAGATGGATATGCTCAATCGACCGACATAAGCCTGGGCTGAAAACCTGCCCTACGGTATCCTCCAGGTTGTAAAATTGATGGCGGATGAGGTCAGGAATGCTCTTAATCTCTAAAAGCATTGGATTAGACTGCACTGTTATACCTCCCTCAGCACGTTTAGGATACTTGCGAATAAAGCCTGCGACCCGGGATATGGAAAAGAATCAGCGTTTTGTTCAATGAATCGAATCACAGCAGCGGAGTGGGGAAAAAACCACCCACCCCCCAGGACGGTGGTGGCCAGGCCGCCAAGGGCATTTGCTAAGATCCCGGCACAGGGTAAAGGAAGCGATTTAAGCTGGGAGTAAATCATTCCGGCGCTGAACGCATCGCCAGCTCCGGTTGTATCAATTACCTGTACGGGGAAGGGTGGGACATGGATTTCGCCGTCCGAGTTTGCAATAAGGCAGCCTTCGCTTCCCAGCTTGAGACCGACTAGGTTTACCCCCGATTCGATCAGCGCCTGTACTGCACCATCTTTCGTTTCGGCGCCTGTCAGCGATTTCGCTTCGGTTACCCCCAGGATCAGCGTGCTTAAGAGCGGCAACAGTTTGACCAATTCGGGATGCGCCTGATTGACTGGTGCAATTCCGCTGTCAAGGGAAATCCTAGCTCCAGTTTGTTGAGCCATTTCAACCAACCGCCAGGCTGCCTCCCGCTGAGGTGAGCGCAAGAAAGTGTAGCCTGATAAATGCAGAAAATGTTCCGCTTTAATTGCTTCAGATTTGATGTTTTCGGGGGTTATGCTGGCATTTGCCCCGCGAAAAGAGAACAGAGTGCGTTCGCCGTTTTCAGTTACGGGAATAAAAATCAAACCGGTCGAGAGTTTAGGATCGCGAGAAACCGCACGCAAGTCAATCCCACAATCCTGCAGCGATTGGCGCGCAATTTTTCCCCAATAGTCACTCCCGGTGCGCCCGATCATCTGGACGGATACCCCCAATTTAGAAAGCACGATGGAGGTATTGGCTCCGGAACCGCCCTGGCAAACGGTAATGCTTGAAGCCATGGCATCTTCTCCGGAAACCGGGAAGGAGGAGATAGGCATCAGTACATCGACATTAATATCCCCGAAAACAACCACCTCAGGCATGACAATGATTTTACCTTAGGAAGGAAGCCCCGGGCATGGACCCAGGCAGATTGGGAAAAACCAGTTGTGGAAGAAAGAGTTACTGGGCCTTCAATTCCCCGACTTCGACAACATCCACAGGTATTCCTTCAATCTCCGTTGGGATCAAATCTTCGGAGGCAAGCAGAACCCGGGGAACTTTCTGTTTAACTGAAACGATAATTGCCACGGTTGAGGTGGGCTGACCATCTATCTGGCGAAAGCCAACCCCCACACCGACCACATTGGCTTTAGCCAGCAGGGTGTCCTGGTAATCTGCTTTGACAGCGCGGGCTTTTTCAAATTCCATTTGCAAATCAAGCTTTTTGCTGATCTGTTTCTGGCTGACAAAATCGATGTTCAACCCTTCCATTACAGCCCGAATAGGGTTATGGAGAGTCGCCTGGCTGGAGCCTGCAAACAACAGCCCTACCGCAAGATTTGAGTCGGCTGTCACCAGCAAGGAACCAGAATCGCCGCCTTGGGAGATCGGGCTGGTGAGTATCTGATCTTCAAATATCGCAGTGCGGCCCGCCCCATACTCGATCTGGACAGTGGTATCCAGCACCCGGACTTCTCCGCTGAGTATACCGGTGGTGCGGCCGGACTTGCGCACCAGCAACGAGAGGGAAGCCTCCTGGACACCGCTGATTTCGCCTATACCCAGAATTTCGTCGCTGATCAGGCTGTTTTCAACCGGTCTGGCAATGGCGGCGTCAATTAGGTTAACCGCCTCGGGATTTGATTTGATTAGTTCAAGCTTATGCGATGAGCCTGCTATCCGGGCGATCCTGTTGCCGAAATCCGCGTAAATCTGGGCTAAATTGCAGGTGGGAGGAGAAAGTCCAAAATCCAACGGGTAAAATCGTTCTAGGCGGGCGATTGTATCATTTTCAACACGGCCGCCGTCAACAGGACCCGGCTGTAAAATCGGATCCCCGGTTTTAGCGGCGTTGCTGTTTGCCAGGACATGGTTATTGGAAAGGATCAGGCGCCGTCCGGAGGATTTATCGCGCACCACCGCGCCGAACGTCCCGGCTGTTATTTGAAAATGGCCGATGCTGACCCCGGGAGGCGCTGGCCGCCAGCGGTCTGTACGCAATTGGAGCGGTCTCAGTTCGCCAACTTCCATCACATCTGTCTTTATGCCATCCAGGTGGCTGGGCACGAGGGTTTCGGGGAGTAATCCGGCAAGCGGGACCTTTTCCCGCACCAGTGCGACAACACTCAACTCATCCGTTCTCTCATTCTGGATGATTTTATAGCCAACGCCGACGCCGACCACATTCGGTTTGGCAAGGATAGCCGTTTTGTGGAATGATTTGGCGAATAAAGTTTCCTGGTACTGCGGCATGAATACTCTCTATTTTTAATACTTCTTTTGAGGTGCAAATATCGTACCGTTTTGTTCAGCAGCCACTTGTGCAGTTTCAGTTTTTTCTTTGATCTGGTTAAGAGGAAGAATTACCGGCGCACGGCGCGCATCTGGCGAACGAGGAAGCGAATATTTGGCGCGAGTTCACTTACAATAGGTGATGGCATGGCTAGTTCCTAGCCCGCTAACAAAACCCTGACTTTCGAGTTTCTGGAACCGGCGAATCGTAAGGAGTACATTCAGGTCGGTTTCAGCAAAGCGGGTATTAACATGCAGGTGGCTGACTCCCAATTGCTCCTGGGAAATGTTGGAAGGGATTATTCTGAAAGTTGGATCGCCCCAGGTGGGTTCCAGCCTCTCGCGAGCGAGATCGAAGGGCGGTTTGTGGTGTTTATGATATAAACCGCCTGTGGTAACCAGACCGAATTTGCGTTCCGAGACCGTCCGGGGAAGAGGTGTCCAGGGAATTGGCAACAGCAGTTCCGGTTCCTGAAGTTGGTAAATCAGACCAATTAACCTCGGTAAAAATTTGAAACTATCAACCGCCATCCAGCGCTCCAAATCTTTTTTTCTGCATATCTATTCCAAAATTTTGTCCACAGCATCAATCCGGCGGTGTAACATCTTCAGACAAATGGGGTTTGCGTACCTATGCGTTTAACCTGATTAATTCTCTTTCAGTCCAATTACCAGGTAATATATATCGTGAAAATTCTATCTTTAATGTTATGACTATAATTAAAACCGGTTTGAAAATCAATATATTTCCAGTTGTTCTTGGGCTCAAAATTCCAGCTGTCTGGATTCTGCTTGCTCCTGTGTTGGTTTCCGGCTTGATCTCGAGCTGCAGCGGCGCTACTGGAAAACAAACTGCTTTGGGGGAAGCAAATGCTACACTGCACACAGTGGAAGAAGAAATGGTGGCGGATAAAACTGGCGTCTCTACAACAGAAATTATTTCATCTGAGCTTAATTCTGGAGGTAATGCATCAGTGAAGGATTACTCTTTTGGATATACATATCACCGGCAGGACGGGAACCGCTATGTATCCGGCCGCGGCTCGCTGCCGGAAGCAATGGTTCTGGATATCCCCCTTGGTGGAAGACCAGAGTGGTTGGTCGCTGCACCTGACAGGGAAACCAGCGTTTGGGTTGTCGCGCTGGAAGACGGGCGGATCCAGGCATTCGCGGTGTTGGAGACCGGTTATCGCAAGATAGAGGTTACCCCCAACAGCATTCAGCCAGGCCAACCGCCAGCGCTGATAATTGAGGAAGGGGAGCCGACGATTCTAACCGCTCCCGGAACACGGGCTTCCCCATACAGTCACCCGGTGATGGTGGATCCACAGAGCGGCAAACTGGCTTTTATCGAAACCAACGGCGACCTTGTCTTCTGGGAAGGCGGTAAGGAGACAGCCCGGCTTGAGGTGAATGCGCTGCCGGATGGGCGCCTGATCATGGACGGGAACGGGAATATTGTTTTATTAAGTGATCCCACCGGTCGTTACGATCACGGTGTTTTGGGCGATGAACTGGAAGCGGAAAGCGTCACTCTGGTCACAATCGATCCAGCGCCGCATATTTTAAAGAAGATCTCCGCTGGGGAGTCCGCTGTTTTTGAAGGAATCGCCCCAATCTGGGTGGATTTCAAAGGTGATGGGGAGCGAGAAATCATCCTAACACAAAGCGACCGCAAAATTGGAGCGAGGCTTGTTGTTTACAACCGATCGGGGGAACAACTTGCCACTGGACCAGCAATCGGGTTGGGTTACCGTTGGCGCAACCAGCTTGGAGCAGCTCCGACCGGCATTGAAGGTGAGCTGGAGGTGGTGGATGTTAGAACGCCCCATCTAACAGGGGTTGTTGAATTCTTCCGTTGGGAGAGAGACAGGCTGGTTCTTTCTGGTGAAATAGAAGGATATACATCCCATGTAATTGGCAGCCGCAATCTGGATCTGGGAATGCTGGGGGATTTTGACGGTGAGGGAAATATTGAAGCCCTGCTTCCAAACCATGAACGGAGCGAATTGGGGGCAGTCCGCAGGTCTCCGGAAGGCGCATGGGTCGTTTGGAAGGTTCCGGTTGGAGGGGTCGTGAGCACCAATCTAGCGGCTGCGACTCTGGAAGAGGGTGGGATTGTGGTGGGTGTTGGGCGCCAGGATGGTGTTCTCCGTATCTGGAAGGCTCCAGGTGAAAATTAATATTCAGTGCAACTGATTTAGCGATTTTTTTTCTTGATTTTTTCCCCGGGGTGGAAGCAGGAACAAACCCATTAACGCAGTGAAAGCGAATAAAGCTCCGGTGAAGGAGAATACAGAGCGCAGGCTGAAAGCAGCCGCAACAACGGCTCCGAGTAAGGGGGCAAGGGTGCGGCTCGCGGCTGTTATGGAATTATCCAGCCCGTAAACTGCGCCTTCTTCACCGGATTGTGTAAGGTGAGCCAGCAGCGAACTGATCGCAGGGATGATGCCTCCCAGCGCGACGCCTATGAGCGCCTGTAATACGATCAGCTGCCAGCCAGCAGTGACCAGACTCTGCAGGAAGTAGAGCAAAGACGCTGCACACGCGCTAAGAACTACGATTCGGCGGTGGCCGGTGCGGTCGCCCAGAGGTCCCAGAAATACTGCGCTTACTATTGTTGTGGCAGAGGATATTCCAATCACAAGACCGGTAAAGGTGTTCAATCGGTTGGGATTGACTGCAAGGGTCTGGATAAAAAGAGGTGCGATTGGCAGGATGATCAAGCGGCCCAACTGGCTGAGGAAACGCATCCCGTATGTAGATTTGATTCCCTGAGCAGAAAGAATACGTCTCCATTTGGAGAAAAGGCTCTGGATGCCTAAGTTTTTGCTAATTTCGGGAGGGGTAAAATCCTCCTTGATACCGAAGAAAACCAGGACTCCGGCGAGGAAAAGCAGACCGGCGGTGACATAAAACGTGGCACTGTAACCGACCGTATCAGCGATTACGCCGCCGATCAGCGGTCCAAGAGCCACACCAGCTCCCAGCCCAACCTGCATGAGGCCCATCGCATAACCTGTCCTTTCGCGAGGCGCAGCGGAGGCGATGAGGGCATTGCCAGCGGCGATTGTACCTGTGATCAAACCCTGAATTGTACGCAGCAGGACAAGCTGTTCTGCGTTGGTGACAAAAGCCATCATTAATAAAATAAGCGAACCGCCGAACATGGCTCGTTCAACCATTAATTTGCGTCCATAGCGATCAGCGACAGCGCCCCAGAAGGGAGATGCGATCATCATGGCGAATGCATGTGCGGAGTAAACCAACCCAGCCAGCACCTCGATGCTTAGATTTGTTTCCGTCCCGAGAGATTCAACGTAAAGAGGCAGAAACGGGAACATGCTGGAAAAACCAACCGCGGTGATAACCTGGGCGAACAGCATGATATAAAGCGTCCTTTGCCAGGGTGTGGAAAAGGT
>JBJYWI010000192.1:0-13191 GCA_046259385.1 Anaerolineales bacterium | reverse complement strand
GACGCTGGCTGCAGGAAAATCCCTTGTATTCCAACCAGAGACTCTAGCCCAGAGGTTTATGGCAGGTTATGACCTTTATGATGCATGGTCAGTTTCTCAAAGAGAGATATTCCCATTCGCTCCCTCGCTGAATCTTGCCGTCCGCCGGGAGGCAGCGGTGGAGGTTGGAGGCTGGGCGGAAGATATGCCCACAGGCGAGGATATTGATTTTTGCCACCGGGTATTGGCCAAGTTCCCTTCGAAGATTGTCTACCAGTCAGGTGCAGTATTATTCCATCGGACAAGATCCTCGATTGAAGCTCTGCGCAAAACTGCCTGGACCTACGGCGAGGGTCTTGCCCACATTTACAGGAAGTATCCTGATGAAATCCAACTAGCACCTGGTGATTATCTGCAGATAATTTACGTAATGACTTACCGTTCTTTGCTTCCATATTTCAGGAGGTTTTTAGAGTTGTTTGGCAGCTCGCAGAAGCAGGAAATTGAATTTGCTTACACCCAGCGGTTCTGGACATGGTGGCATTGGCGTGGCTTTTTCAGCATGTATCGCAGCGGGCACAGGCGGGAGATACCATGACAGTGCTTGTTACTGTTGTGATTCCTGCGTTGAATGCCGGGGAAACCCTACCGGCTTGCTTGAATGCGCTGAAAAGCCAGACCTATCCCCGGGATGATTACGAAGTTATCCTCGTGGATGGAAATTCCAGCGACTTCACCCGGGAGATCGGAGCCCGGTTTGGAGCAAAAGTCCTGCTGCAGGAAGGCACCGGAAGGCCTGCTGCGAGGAACACAGGCATAAATGCCGCTTCCGGAGAGTGGGTTGTTTTTACCGATGCGGATTGTTTCCCTGCCCGTACCTGGTTGAGCGCCCTTGTTGGCGCAGCGGAGAAGGCTGCGGCTGCGGGAACCTGTTATGGGGGTGCCGGTAAAACAATCGGGTATATGTCCAGCAGCCCCGCTGCCAGATATGTTGACCATACTGGCGGTTTGGACGCTGAAAAGCACCTTTCCCACCCGCGGTTTCCGTGCGCACCCACCTCAAATTTAATGTACCGTCGGGATGTACTGCTTGAGGTTAATGGATTTGATGAACGCTACCACTCATATGCATTTTGCGAATTACATTACCGTCTCTGCGGGCTTGACCTTGGGCAATTCGTCTATGTGCCCAATGCGGTAGTCCTGCATCTCCACCGCCAGGGATGGCAGGAGTACTGGAAGCAGCAGGTCGGATACGGCAGGGGATATGCCCAGTTTATGCTGCACCACCGCGACCAGGTTAGGTGGACTGTGTGGGATGAGATGAAATCGATCGGACAATTGATAAAATTTGGCGTTTTAGCCTGCATGCCATCAAAAGGCGATGAAGCCTTTTTAAGAAAAGGGAATTTAATAAAAAATTTGGCGCAGAAAGTCGGCTTTGTACGAACCTACTGGAGTAGAAAGGAGCGCAGCATTTGGTAGACCGGACGCTCGCGCCCAGATGGAGCCTGCGCGGCATCTACCAGCGTTTGAGTAGAATATTCAAGGCGCCGGGCGATATCCCTCTATTCTTGCAGATAGGATTTTTTATCTGGCGTGTGCCTTCAGAATTGGAGATCACCCACCTCTCAGGCATGCTAGACGGATTCAGGCAAGCCAGGCGCCCGTATGCAGACAGCATCGATGCTGGTCTGGAAAGGTTGATGCGCCTGAGCGAGCCATGGCTTCGCCGGCGGTTTTTCAGAGCAAGGAACACCTGTTACCTGAGAGCTATGATCCTTTACCGTTATCTCGATTCGAGCGGGGAGGACATGAGCATCCATTATGTGGTCGAGCCCCCAAGGAGAGCCGGGGACCGCTTGCACGGACATGCCTGGGTGACGGTGTCTGGTGAAGTGCTAGATGTGGAAGACTTCTCAATTATTGATCGCAGTAGGGAGATCTTCATGCACCCACCCGCCGGTTCTTCTAATACCATTGAGGCATGATAGGCGCTATTCTCGCTTAGGGTTTGCTGGATTTTACTGTAATACCTTATTTGATCCGAACCTGGAGGGAAAGGGAAATTTAAACTAGGTTGTTTACTGTTGTTCCGTGGTCGGCTGACCATTCCATATAACAAACAAGATGCGGGTTAAGGTGAATCGCTCCGCCTCTCTGGTTTTGGATGCAGCTCCGAAAGCACGAACCTCAATTTGCCAGAGGGGTCTCTTGGGATCTGATCAACAAGATTTATCTCAACCCGGGAACCTTCCAGATGTTCCCAGACGGTTTCTCTCAGGTAACGCTCTCCTTCCGGTCCGAAGGAATCTCCCTGCGCTACGATTTTAAATTCAAACAAGCCCGGTTTCTTCTGAATCACCTGGTACTGCCTAACCCCGCCGACGTGTTTGAGCAGGTTGTGGAAGTAGTGGCAGTAGATAATCCGGCCGCTCTTCAGCCTGATGACATCCTGGTCGCGACCGAGCAGACCTTCCAATACTCCCAACCCTAGTCCTAGGGAACAGTCATGCCCCCACCGGACCAATTTCGCCAGGTCGTTCATGTTATAGCGGATGATCGGAAAACTCCAGTTGTCCAGGTCAGTCACCACCACCTGCCCGTACTTGTCTTCAGGGCGTTCCCTGATAACCTCCACGATCAAGCGGTCATCCATAGTGTGCATAACACCGCAGGGGTGGCTGTGGGCTACCAGACCAACCTCAACTCCACCGTATTCATCCCCGACCGGGCAGCCAAAGGTTTCTGAAATGAGCTCAGCCTGCCACCCGTGCAGCACTTCTCCCAGGGTCACGACCAGTTTCAGGCTGGCTTCTGCCCCGTCGTAGCCTCTTTCGCGCAGGTAGTTCGCGAATACAGCATAACCAGAAGGAAACCCGAAAATATAAGTTGGCTTAAATCTGAGGATAGTCTCCCAGTGAACCCGCATATTTTCTGGCGTCATGGTGTAGGCGGTGAAAAAACGGCGGTTCATAAGTGCGGCACGCAGTGGGGTATACAGCGACTCATAAAGATATTTTCCCAGTCCAGGCTTAAAGGAATAACCGGCATTTGACAGGTAAACCATGCGGTCTCCCAGCTCAATGCCCCACCACTGCAAAGTCCGGATACGGCAGACGTTGGAGCTTAGAGACGACCGCTGGCTGATCCTGGATTGGAGCGGTGCGCCTGTGGAGCCGGAGGTACGCACATTCAACAGCCTGGAGATAGGCTGGGCTGAAAAAAGGTCGTGGAAATTTTCACGCAGCAGGTCTTTGGTCAGCAGAGGCAGATTCTCGAAATCCTCCCGGGTAAGGATATCCTCTGGGGACAGCCCGGTTCTGGCGAAAGACTTCCTGTAATAAGGGACGGTCTCAAAAGCATGTCTCACAAGGGCGCTGGCTTTGCGCATTTGGAGCTCCCGCAGCTGGTCCTGGCTCAGGTGCTGGTTTTTTAAACCCTGCCGCATTGCTGCCGGGAAGTCGCGGCCTTGCAGACGCTGGGCGAGCGGGTAGATCCAGTTTCTTACGATGGGGGCATAGTAGTCTCTCTTTGGCATCTCGGTAATCTGCTTGTGTGGGACGGTGAGATGATTTTACCGTAGATTGTGGGGTGGGATTTGGGTCTGGCGCTTTGATAGTTGAAGAATTATTCAGTCGGAAGTGGAGAATTCTCGTTCATAAATCAGGTTTATCCTGCCGGTTCATTTGTATAGGTCTTCACATATTGGAATTTGCCGGAGTCATCCGGGGGTATTTCTGAGACATAGAAAAATTTGATATCGTGGATACCCAGCGGCTTGGACATCCTGGCCTGGATTTTATCTTCAACATAATTCTTATTCCCCTCTGAATCGAGCACAATTGTAAAAATAAACGAGCCGGGTGAAGTTTGCTCCACCTGGTATCTCCGTACCCCCTCCAGTTCCCACATGACGGATTCTATAACCATGCTGCTGGTAATTTTGCCTCCGGGCAGGTGCATAATGTCGAATTCGCGACCGATAATCCTTTCAAAACTGGAGAGATTGATTCCCAACGGGCATTCCTGTTCCCCCCGGCCTGGCAGAGCCAGGTCCCCAATCCTGTAGCGGATAAGCGGGCTGGCGAAATTCTCCAAGCCTGTCACAATTACTTCTCCATACAGTTCTTCCGGATCCGGTTTCTCAATCTCCATGATCAAAAAATCATCCATGCTGTGCATCCGCCCGCAGGGACAGCTGTATGCGATAACGCCAAATTCTGTAGACCCGTATTCATTCGCGGTTGGGCAGTTAAAAACCTGTTTGAAAAAATCTTCGTGGCTCCTATGCAGCATTTCACCCATCGAAACGACCAGTTTTAACCTGAACCTGCTGCCCTTATGACTTTTTTTCAGGATATAGTCTGCCATGTAGTGGATTGAAGATGGATAACCGAATAAATAACTGGGACTGAACCTGACCATAAGCTGCAGGTACTGCTCCAGCTTTTGGTCTTCCATATCGTAGGGCGAAAATACTCTTCGATTCATCACCAAGTCTTTTAGCGGGCCAGAATAATGGGTTTTTATTCTGGTTCGTAAACCCGGAAACATCAAAGTATTGTCATATCTATCGCGAATTTCTATATGGCGTTCGCCCAGTTGAATTCCCCACCATTCCAGCGCCCGGAACCGGCTCACAAGTCCGGCTGTGATTGTGCTCTGGTCGAGCTGAAATGCTTGCGGTTGTCCGGAGGTCCCGCTGGTTTTGAAAGTCAGGGCTCTTGTTCGAGGGCTTGAGGATATGAAACGCTGCGGCGCCTCCCGGATATCCGATTTTGTTAATACCGGGATCAACTTCAAATCTTCGAGGCTGCGTATATCCTGTGGTTCTAGTCCAGCTTTATTAAAATTATCCCGGTAATGCGGGACGGTATCCCAGGCATGCTGTAGGATAATTTTTAATTTATTGAATTGAAGATCGCGGATTTCTTCCCTGCCGAGTTTTTGAAAACGGGAAGCATCCTTGAACATTGAGATATAATTTCTGCCCCTCGCGATCTGAGCGAGGGGGAAAATCCAGCTTCGTAATAACCCGGGATAAATAGAGGCCAACACAAGTCCAGAAATTAATTAATCATCCGCTATCCTGCTTAGTGCAGACAATAATCCTGCGCTTTTGTATGCAGACATGGATTTTTCAGGCGCCTCTAATAGGCGCTTTGAACAGGTCGGTTGCGAGCCATTCGATAAAAACGCCGTAAACCCACACGGCGGCAGTAAACAGGGCGAAGTTTAGTATCAAATCAGGGAGAAGCCATATCGCGACCGAAAGCGAAAGCAGCAAGCCCAGCAGCGCGCCATGAAACAAGTGATTAAGCCGCCAGCCGCTGATGCCGATGATGAACCCGAGCAGGATCCGGTTCGCCACGGTAGCGGCGATGTTCTCCCACAGGATCTCTGGAAAACCAAAGACGACCTGCCAGCTAACCAGGCAGACAAGGGCTGAAATGCATCCCCCCAGCAAACAGACCAGCAATCTTTTTCTGTACATCAGCTTCCTCCTCCTGTCAAATACAAATGAAACGCATAATTACTGTGTCGGGTAGTATTCCCGGTTACGCTCCTACCAATTAAGCCATTCGCTGTATTTTTGAGATGAAGGAGTCGGGTCGGAAAAACCGGTTGTGATCTCCTTAAGGGCGGAATAAAGCGTATAGTGTTCATTTTTGAACTCGGGGTAGCTGTCGGTGTTCAAAGCATCAATCAAATACGGAATGGCAATCGCTGCATCCGGACCGATTGCTCCAGCGCCTCGACCGCGCACAGGCGCGATTTCACTGATTCGGAGTAAAGGAATATATCCAGCAGGTAATCAGGGATGTACCCATTCCGGTCGATATAATCCACGAAGGCGTCAGGCGGAGCGCAGGAGTCGAACTTTTTCATCGTTTGGATCATGGCGGATATCTCCTCTTGGCTTATCTGTACCTGGTCCTTGAGAATCCCAAAGATATCCGGCGAGCGCTGATTGAAGGATTGTATACCAGCTCGAAAAGCAGGGCGCCTTTCACTTCGGGATTTTGATAATCGGTGTTTATTAACTCATTGATTCGTTTGTAGAAAAAATCGGGTTCCATCGGGTCGGTCTGGTGCTAGCCCAAACTTAGGGGCACAAAGTAATTTGGGGAAAACAGGCGACTTAAGCCGTCATACAGCGTTTCGGCGAAGACCTTTTTAAGTTTTCTTTCGGCACCGTGGCATTCGGATTCAGAGATAATAATTCCGGGCTGGTCCACGGAATATGTCGAGAATTCGGAGAGGTTTTCATTATCCTGGAGTCTAAATCGGATTGTGACCGCCGCCCCGTAGCATGTCCTGAGAGTATAAAGGCTTCCGGAGGCCGGTCCGTCAACCTCGATTTGAATCGTTGAATCACAATCCCCTTTCTCTTCAAAATTATATCCAAAGGCGAGAAATGCGTCCTTTACATACGGGTATAGGTCGATATCAAGATTCACTGGCTGAGGAGTTTTCTGGTTAAAAGACCTGCTCACAGCGTGGAGTTCCTGGTTGAATTCAACGCATATGCCTCCTTCCGAAGCGCCTTCCCACCCGTTGTAAATCATTTCGGCTGGCAGGGGGTAGTAATGCTCCGGTTCAATTGAGAGTGTGGGGGATGGAAGCGGTTCCAGCTGGTTTTTGGCGATTTCGGATTTAAACCATCCAAAGGGATCGTTGATTAGAATGATAAGCACCACCAGGGGGATAAGGATCAGGAATATTCCCATTGATCCAATGCTGAGACAATCTTTTTTATTGATTACCCTATTAAGTTTCATATTAAATTATCCGGTAGGAACGGGTAGGTTATGGGAATTTATCATTAATTATAAAATAACTATTTATGGAAGGAAAATATTAATCCAGTAAACAACCTCAATGCTGATAGCAACAAGAATGTACCTGGGCGTTCCTGGCTGGAATTAATCCGGTTGCAAGGATGAGAAAAATACTTTATGATGGTCTGCCAGTTACATATGCACGATCTCTATGCACCCTTACTCCGAAACTGGATTTTTCCCACAGCCCAGAAAGCGCGCGGCCGTAATTATCTCGCCTTGCTCAAAAAAAGCCGGGAAAACCAGAGACTTGATCTGGACTCGCTGGGTTCCCTCAGGGAACGCAAGCTGAAAGCCCTGCTCAAGCATGCCAGCGAAACAGTACCCCATTACAAGCGCACATTTGAAGAGATCGGCATCAAACCGGAGGATATCCAGAGCCTGGATGATCTTGCTAATCTGCCGCTGCTGACGAAAGAAGAGATACTTCAGGATCCGGAGAGCTTCATCTCCAGCCAGCCTCGCAGCAGACCCCAATCATTTAGGACCAGCGGTTCGAGCGGCATGCCGCTGTTTTTTAATCAGGATCAGGACTCAATAACCGCTGGTCTTGCTTGTCGCGTTCGGGCGCTGGAAGCTTGGGGAATTAACCAGGGTGAACGCTATCTCAAATTCCACGGCGGGGGATTGGATTCAAGGTTGTTTCCGGGATTCAGCACTGTTTTTAAAGCGCGGTTTATGGCTCCGCTTGAAGACCGGGTGATGAACCGCCGGTTTGTCTCTGCGTTTGGGATGACTCCCCAAAAATTGGATGCATACTGGAGGACAATGCAGCGTTTCAGGCCGCGATATATATTCGGGTATCCGGCAGCTGTTGAGGTGCTTGCGGGGCATATACTGGAGCGCGGTTATGACGGTCGGGAACTTAGGCTCAAACTGGTGGTATGTATGGGTGAGATCGTCTTTGAACGCCAGAAAGCACTATTCAGAGAAGCTTTTGGTTGCCCGACCGCGGAGGAATATGGGGCAGCTGAAGTGGGTGTCATGGCGTACAGCTATCCCTGCGGGGAAATACATTGCATGGATGATTACCTTATTCTGGAGGTGGTAAAAAATTCCGAGGAGGATGAAGCTGGAGAGGTAGTGGTAACCCATCTGGAAAACTGGGCCAGCCCGCTGATCCGCTACAAGCTTTATGACATGGCAGTCCCCTGCCGGGAAAAATCGCACTGTCCAGATGGGATCGTTTTCTCCAGATTGGGGAAAATCCTCGGGCGCCAGTTTGATATGATCCATCTTCCTGACGGTGAAATTGTGCACGGGATGTATTTCGATGCGGTGATGAGGGGGATCTCTGGTGTTAAAAGGTTTCAGGTTACCCAGCTGGAAAGAGGCGGTTTTAAATTCAGGCTGGTAGTCGAATCTGAAGATTTTCTATCATCAGTCAGGGAGGAGATCAAAGCAAGGATGAGCAGGCGGTTCGGCATCCAGGATGTGGAGGTAATCAGGGTACCTGAACTAACCCCAGAGAGTTCCGGTAAGTTTCGCTATATCCGATCTGAATTTCAAGAAAAGTAACATGCTGGCAATAAGCGAGCGGAATTTATGCAGTTAAACCATTCAGAAACTCAACTCCCCGGAAGCATTATGGACAGGAAGAAAATTTCACTTGACCTGGGGATGTCTGCTAGCGCACAGGTAATCATGAAACTGGTCAGCTATATCGTAATAACGATACTGGCGCGTTATCTATCCAAAGACGATATGGGGGCATTCTTTTTTGCTGCCACACTAGCGACATTCTTCGCCCTGCTGACGGAACTTGGCACAAATCGTTACCTCAACAGGGAGGTCTCCGAAAACCCATCGCAGGCGCTCAATCGCCTTAGCGAGGTATTTTCACTTCGGGTTGTTCTGCAGGTGATTTTTATCCTTGCCCTATACGCTTTTACCGCACTTACCAAGCCGGAGATTATCACAACGGTCGTGCTAACTTCAATTTATATTTTCCTGGACCAACTTAATTACAGCTTCACAGCATTTTTCCTTGGTCTGCGGGATGTAAAGATCTACGCATTGACCATAATAAGTTCCAAACTGCTTCTGACCATTTTGGTCCTAGCTGCCACCAGATTTTCCGCCTCGTTGAACCTGATTCTGCTTTGTTATATCAGCGCCAATACCTTCCTGATTTTGTTTTCTTATTTCCAGGTAAGGAGGATATCAGGAAAGTTGGACTGGTTTTGGGAAAGAGAGACCGAGTGGGCAATAATCCGCAAATCGCTACCTTTTTTCCTGGTGACCTATCTGACGATGATGCATTTTAATATCGACACACTGATGCTGGGGTATTTTCAGCCGTATACAGATGTAGCCTCCTACACCTCCGGGTTCAAAATGCTGGAAGTGTCGCAGTTTGTGATAAGGCCGCTTGTGCTTGTTTTTTTTCCAATTAGCACCAGGATGGTTATCGGGGGGTGCTGGGATGAACTGAAAACCCTTTTCCGCAATCTGCTTCTGGGCGCTGGAATATTCGGGCTGCTGGCTGCGATAGCTGTGTTTGCGAGTGCGGATTATTTGATCCTTTTTATTTTCGGTCCAAAATACAGTTCCAGCGCAGGCATCCTGCGGATATTATTCCTGAGCGGGCCATTTCTTTACATGTGGTTGATCGCGTTCTTTTTTGCTGCCTCACTTCACATAGAATCAAAAGCAGCACTTGCGATAGCGGTCAGTGTTGGTGTGAACGCCCTGCTGAACCTGGTGTCGATCAAAAGCTTGGGTACGACCGGCGTGGCTTGGAGTACAGTGATCTCCCAGGGATTGATGACAATCTGGATCGTTGTTCTGGCATGGCGCCAATTGCAGATCCGGCATGTGGACTCTGTTGTCAATCAACAACCGCTTACACTTACACCGGATTGAAGCCATTCGTCTGTAACGCTATTCGGTCAAAGAGAATTTTTGCTACTGAATTCCAGGTGGATAGTGTATACTTCAATACGATAATCCAGGTGCTGGTGGCTCCTTTTTATGGATAAAAAATTTCGGGTGCTGATGGTGGCAGCCTGCCCTTTTCCATTTCCGCGTGGAACGCCAATCCGGATTCAACGGATGGCGGAATCGCTCGCAATAAATGGACATGAAGTCCATGTCGCAACTTACCACCTGGGGGAACACCAGGTCGATACACCGTACACAATCCACCGAATAATCAGGCTTCCATTCTATAATAAGCTGGATCCGGGTCCAAGCGTCATCAAGCTGTTATTAGTAGATCCTTTACTTACGATAAAACTGACCAGGTTGATCGCAAAATACAAATTTGACATTATTTATGCCCACCATTTTGAGGGGTTTATTTGTGCGCTGCCTTCCCGTTTATTAGTAAAACGTCCAGTTGTTTTCGATATCCATACACTGCTCGAGGCGGAACTTCCATATTATGGGCCGTCCCGTACCCAGGGATTACTCAGTCGGATCGGGAAAATATTTGATACAACCCTTCCCGTTTATGCTGATCATGTTGTTGGAATATCAGAAGAAATTGTCAATAAAGTCTCCCGGGAAGCGCATGTGCCGCCTGAAAAAATATCGCTGATAAGCAATGGGGTTGAACTTGAGCTATTCATGACCGCCCAACCTGACCGTGACAGGCTTGACAATAAGGGAATTATTCTGGCCTATGCTGGAAATTTCGCCCGCTATCAGGGCATTGAGACAATGCTGAAAGCGCTCAGCCTGTTGAAAGAAACAAACCAGGGAATAACCCTGAAACTGATATCAAAAAATGACCTGAGCGCATATCAACCTCTCCTGCGGGAATTGGGGATTGAACGACAGATCAACCACATCCAGGTGCCGTTTTCGGAACTCCCTCAGCAACTCGCTAACGCGGATATCCTGGTAAACCCCCGGTTTGCTAGCGCAGGTTATCCCTTAAAACTGTTAAATTACATGGCTGCAGGGAAACCCGTTATAACAATGTCTGGAACCTCCCATAAAACCATCCATGGCCAAACTGGCTGGGTAGTTGAGGGAAGCGCCCCGGCTGATCTGGCAGTAGGTATCCAATACCTGATAGACCATCCGGATTTGCGTGAGCAACTTGGCAAAAACGCCCGCCGGTATGTGGAGGAAAATTTTATGTGGGTGGAGAAGACCCGACAGCTTGAGTTGATATTTGAAGGGTTGGTCCCTATGCCCTCAGGTTATCACTAAACACAGCTGCTTTTAGAGTTGTCCATGGAGGAAGAAAAAACCCGTTTCGAAGGTTTGTCCATCGGGGCAGTTGTGTTAAATTACAACGGGGGAGAATCGGTCCTCAAGTGCGTGCAGGCGCTGTTCAAGCAGGAGGTATTTGTGGATCAGTTGATCCTGGTTGATAACGGCTCGACTGACAGAAGCTCACTGATAGTTAAAGAAAACTTTCCTGAAGTTGAGTTGATCGAATTAGGTGAAAATCTGGGAATCTCTAAAGGTCGCAATGCAGGTTTGGAGAGATCTGAAACAGACTTGGTCCTGCTCATCGATGATGATGTCTACGTTCAGGAAAACGCCATAAAAAAAATGGCGGATTGCCTGATCAGGAACGAGGCTGCGGTTGTTTGTCCAAGAATCCTGCTTTACCCGCAGACCGGCACCATCCAGTGCGACGGGGCGGAACCGCATTTCCTGGGAAATTTAAAACTGCGGCATAGCTGGATGGATGCCGCCTACGTCCCAAAATTTGAACAGCAAGTGGGTGCGTGCATCGGCGCATGCATGCTTTTTGACCGCAGAGTCATCCAATCGCTTGGAAATTTTAACGAAGAGTACTTCTTTTATTTCGAAGATCTTGAATTCAGCCTGCGGGTGAGGGCTGTAGGTAAGAAAATTTTTTGCGAGCCTAATGCAATTATTCAACACGAGAGAGGCCATGGAACACCGGGTCTTTCGTTTAGAGAACAGGGAGGTTACCCTGCGCAGAGGGCATATTACAATATCCATAACCGCTGGTTGACCATATTACTTGTTTACCGGTTTACCACGATCCTGCTGCTGTTTCCGGTTTTACTCGCTTACGAGGTTGGGACTGTTCTTTTCGTATTCATGAACGATTGGCAGAAGGAATGGACAAAGGCGCAGCGATCACTTTGGCGCATCCGTAAAAAAGTGAAGCGTGATCGTAATAGGTTCCAGAAAAACCGGGTTATGGGGGATGGGATTTTGCTTTATGGTGGGGACCTGGAGTTTGCACCGGGAGTTGCGGATAAGGGTCTGCCAAGTATATTGTTAAAATTATTTTCACAGCTTGCAAACATCTACTGGAAATTTCTGCTCCATACATTTCTCAAAAATGATTGAAAACCGCCAGATCCCTGTAATTTCCGCGATCGTGCCCTGCTACAATCAGACCGAAGAACTACGGGATTGCTTGCTGGCGTTATCAAGGCAGGATTTTGAGCATCCATACGAAGTAATTCTTGTCGACAGCGCCTCAGACCCGCAGGTCTTGCGCATAGCCAGATCTTTTCCGCATGTGCAGTTGTTGCGCAGCCCCGAACGGCTGATGTGCGGTCCCGCAAAAAACCTTGGCGCGGAAAATGCCAGAGCTGATTATCTGGCTTTCACTGATTGTGACTGCAGACCGGAGAGTGAATGGCTGAAGCAGGCCTACCAAGCCCTGCAGTCAGGCAGGCAATCAGTGGGGGGACCGGTTCTGGACGCGCTTCCGTGGAACCCTATCGCTGTAACTGATAACCTGCTCCAGTTCGCTGACGTACCCCCTGGCAGACCGGCGGGGAGAATTGCGCATGTACCAGGCTGCAACCTTGCGGTTCAAAAAAGCCTTTTCATTCGAGCAGGCACCTTCTACGGCGGTATTGGTGAAGATGTGAGATTTTCAGGTAAATTAAATCAGATCCACCCGGATGGGATATACTTCGTTCCTGAGTTGCGGGTGGCGCATACAGGAAGGCGGACATGGCGAAATTTCTTAATACACCAATGGCATTTCGGATATATTAGAGGAATTGATCGTCTGCTGATTAGTGAAAAGCAGCAAATTCTCGGTAAAATGTTGGTTATGGTTCCATTTGTAATCGCAAAGAGGTTGTTCTATATTTTCAAGTTAGCAATCTGTTGGGATAAAAAGTCGTTGATCAAAAAAACACTGCTCCTGCCCCTGATTCTGGCGGGATTAACTGCCTGGGCAGCCGGGTTCCGGCGGGGTTGTATTGAAAATTCACAATTTGAAATCACTGAGGAAGACCCCCATGAAGAATAGGGTTATGTTCATTGGGCTGGACGCAGCTGAACCAGATTTAATAGAGAAATGGATCACCGACGGCAGCCTTCCGAACCTTAAGAAAATAAAAGAATTTGGATTTTATTGCAGAGCGTTCTCCGCAGCAAAAACAATCTCAGACCCGTGGATTAATGTATT
>JBJYWI010000191.1:0-3624 GCA_046259385.1 Anaerolineales bacterium | reverse complement strand
GGATGTTTCGAAGAATGTAGTCAACCCGATTCGGATACCATTTAACCCATGATACACAGCAGCGATCACTACCAACAATTCCCCGATTATGATTACCGGGTGCTTGGCTAATTCAAGAAAACTGTCATAAGCATCCGGACCCTGGGAAAGCTGGTACAAAATCACGAGATGGAGAAACAGATAAAAAGTTAATCCAAGCGCTGTGATGCGATTCAGTATAAACGCCCAGGTACCGACATCTCGCTGGCGAGGGTCAAACCATCTCCACCAGTTTGCTGCAACAGGTTTGTTTGTGTCCGTAACCATGAATAGACCTCCAGATTAATTGTTAGAACTGAATAACGATTTTATCCGCGAACCTACTACTTTTCTGCGCAGTTGCATAATCTTCTTTCCGGGTTCTACATAAGAAGGGCATACCTCGGTACACTCGAATGCGCTGTGGCATCGCCAGACACCATCTGCGCAATCTACGAGTGTTTCTACTCCATTCTCCGGATGAAGGCTCGCTTGTAGCGCTCCCGCAAGAACAGCAGGGCCCAAATACATTGAATTTGTTGTCGCGACTGGGCACGCGCTGATGCACAACCCACATTCAATGCAATCTGATAATCGAATATAATCATTTTCTGAACCTTTTTTCGGCGCAATTCCCTCATGGTAAGGCTCTTCAACTACCGAAACAACCGGATTATGCCCAACAGAATCCATGCCTAAATAGAGTTTTCCCATATCCACCGCGAGATCGCCGATAATTGGAAAATTGCGCATTGGTTCAACTTTTACAATTCCACCATCCTTGACCACATCCTTTATAAGTGTGATGCAGGTCAATTTCTCTTTCCCGTTTACACGCATTCCGCAAGCGCCGCAGGTCGAGTGATGACATGCATGTGCAAAAGTTAATGAGCGGTCTTTAAATGCCCAAATTCGTTCAATAATTTCCAGCACATATTCACCCGGTTTCACTTCCATTTGAAAGTTTTCAAAATAGGGTTCCTCATTTTCTTTCTTACGGAAAACGCGGAAGGTTACATTCCAATCTTGATTACTCATTTTTTCTCCTTGACCCTATAAAGCATAATATTGTCTATACGAAATCAAAGGTGTTTCGGCAGTCTTACATTCAACTTCAATGTCTAACTTTTGACATACAATGTCAGAGGTCTTTTCCGCCATTTGTCTTAAAGTCGTTGCTTTGCCACCCGTTATCGTGACAAATCCGTCGATATCGTCGCTTTCTTTGTGATCGAAACACTTGAACGTACGAGCAACACTGCGACCTGTAGCACCTGCCCCGATCAGGGGTCTGGTCGCCATATAAACTCCACGCTCTTTAACTTCACGGAGTGCTGGTACTAATTCTGATCCACGCTCAAGCATCAATTCGACTTGATCCTCTTTAATAGGAACATAATCAACTTCATCGATCTCAAAAGAAGTTGTCCCGACTACTACCATTCTACGCTGCGGGAGAACAATATCCCCATCGCTTGGTTTACATAAGCGGTTGATTGCCCGGTTTACAAAGCGTTCATCATACGCAACCATCACACCGGGAGTAGGTCTGACGGGTACTTTTGCTCCAGCCATCTCAGCAATTAACCCCGCCCAAGCGCCGGTTGCATTTACGATTACATCTGCATGCATCTCGCTACGCTCATCTGACGCTCTGTCCCATAGTTTCAAACCCGTTACCCTGCCCGAATTGTCAATAACCAATTCAGTAACTTCTGTATACAGTTTGAATTTTGCTCCATTCGATTTTGCGGTAGCCGCAAACGCCATCGCGAGACGAAGCGGGTCAAAAGTTCCATCGGGAACCTCATAGGCAATCTTCAGATTTGGATTGATATTTGGTTCAATCTCTAAAGCCTGTTGAGGTGTCAGAGGTTTATATGGGATATTGCACGCCTCACATCCTTCCAGCCAGGATTTTGAATATTCCACGTCTGATTCATCCAGTGCTATAAATAGCCCTCCATTCGGTTCAATCACTTGAGGGACAATTTTTCGCAATATCCAATCCTCTTCTATGCACTCGATAGCAGATTCCTGATCTTTGACGCAATACCTTCCGCCAGAATGGAGCAAGCCGTGTGTCCGCCCAGAGGTTCCACTAGCCAAAGGTCCCCTTTCAACAACAGTTACATCAAGACCACGCAGCGCCAAGTCATGTGCTGTTGCGGCGCCAGTGAAACCAGCCCCAATTATGATCACATGTGGTTTCTCCATAATTTATCGCTCCTTTCTACATTTTCATCCTGAATGATACTTGAGTTATTTGGTATCTTTTATAAATCTTGATAATTTTATGACCAAATTATGTAACAAGACAAGCAGGACAATTAATTACCTCATTTACAATAATTTCAATCCCTGGAGTTAGATCTCTGGTATCCCCAGGTTTGAATCCAACCGAACCACAAATACACCCATAAGACCCAATTATTAAGTCTCTATAATCAATTCGTTCAGTTAATAGATCGATAACTTCCACACCCAATCGCCAGCGAGCATTGGTTATCAATCGGCTTGCGCCTACTTCCATCAACTTTTTAATATACAGTTTGACATCTGTGCAATGACGCATCAATAAGACCGCAGAAGTCACATCCTCAGGAAATGAAAAATACCTTGCATCTAAATTTAATATAATCAGGTTATCTGGGATGGGTTGACCACAACTTTCTATTCCCAGTTTTATAATGTCTGGATTTATTTCCAGGGCGTAAACAAATTTGCACTTCTCTGCGATGCGTCTGGTTAACCTTAAGTCACCTGCGCCGATATCCAGAACAACATCCTCAGGGGACAATTCACTGAGAACTTCGATGTAATATTTTTCTGAATATGGAGACCAGATTTTTTCCCAGTCACATAAAAAAGCAGGTAAATCCATCTCGAAAACCTATTGCAGATTGATTATTAATCACGTTTCCCGCGGACCGCCCGGTTGAAATAGAATGCGATAAAAAATATGCCCCAAATTGCACCTCCAAAACCCAGACCCCACAACAACCCTTCCATGGTATTTTTATCAATCTGGTAGACTGCCCAACCCATAAAAGCTCCAATGCCGATGCTTACAATACTGACAATGAGCAAACCAGTTCGCATTTTTAACCAGGGTGATTCCGGATTTACTTTTGATTTCGAATTTTTCTTATTCTGTTTTGATCCCTTTTTTGTCATCAACCTCTCCTGGATTGGTTAATTGATGGATAAGATTTGTAAAAAAAACGGCGACACACCAGAGCGCTGGCAGGTGTGTCGCCCAATTCTACTAAGTCGTGCGTCGGTTGAGGTGATCAAATAGTCTTGAAACCAGAAACCTTAGCGTTCCAATTCCATTCCTGCCTCGTTAACGCTCCATCTTTGACAACTATTCAACCCAGCTGAAAGTGCGCTGCACTGCTTTCAACCAGCCTTTGTAAAGTTCCGCACGCTTTGCCTCGTCCATAGCGGGTTCCCAGGTCTTGTCCATCAACCAGTTCTTGCGAAGGTCATCAACGTTCTCCCAGAAACCAACCGCAAGACCAGCGGCATAAGCAGCACCGAGAGCTGTGGTTTCAGCAACTTTCGGACGTACAACCGGAACGCCAAGTATATCTGCCTGGAACT
>JBJYWI010000190.1:0-18785 GCA_046259385.1 Anaerolineales bacterium | reverse complement strand
GTATTACGCCCCAGCGGTATCCCGATTTAATTGGCCGAAAAGCAGAACGGATCATAGAGGAGGATGAACCCTTCCTTGACCGCGATCTGGGAATTTCAATGAGTTTCGATGTGGAAAAAGCATTACCGATGGACTTCGGATTTACAGTCCGGTTCCTCGATTACTCAGATATGCTCACGTACCAGCCGCGTATGCTCGAATTTCATTTCACAGACAAGGATCTTGAGGAAAAATACCCTGGTGATGATTTCAGCGAACAATCAGACAACCCGCTCAAACTGGTAGTCCACGCGCCAGAATTCTGGGACCGCACTCTGGTTGATCTCTGCACAACCGATGATTACCACCGGCACGGTTCAATCGAGCTCATTCAAAAATCGATCAATCTGACAAGAGAGATCGCCCCATATTTTACTGGAACACCAAAGGTTGTGGTTCACCCGGGCGCAATGAGTTTGGATCACCCAATCAGCGATCGCGATGTGCTCTATGAAAACCTGGACCGTTCTGTTAATGAACTTAATTTCGAGGGCGTCGAACTTCTATTAGAAAACCTGCCCCCCCATCCGTGGTACTTCGGCGGTCAATGGCTTACGAATGCTTTTATGGACGCGTATGAAATCCGCGATTTCATCCAACCACTCGGGTTGAATATGTGTTACGACACATCCCACCACAAACTCTACTGCAACTGGGCGAAAGTCGATTTTTACGATCAGCTTCAGGTCTTATTACCCTACATTCGGCACCTGCACCTCTCCGACGGGGCTGGGTTGGACGGGGAAGGTCTCCAAATTGGGGAGGGAACCATCGACTGGGTCCGGTTCTTTAAAACACTGGGAGAATATCACGGAACAATGATTCCCGAAATCTGGCGGGGCCACCAGCGCGGCGGTGAAGGATTCCTGATCGCGATCCAACGTCTTTCTAATGCTTACTTCGAAGCGGTTTCTGAATCTGCCCCAATTAATATATGAATCGTAATTTCCAACCCAGGCTGGAGGGATGGATAAACCGCCATCGAATATCCAGTCTTGCAAAGCAGGTGAAATCCCACGAACACCCGAACCAGGACCTGAATCCAGTCATTTTCTTTAATGTCTCTTCGCGTATCCACAATTTGAGCCAGAATTCAGCTTTTTCTCTTTTAACTGGATGGGGGTTGAGGCTGGCTGGTATCCCGGTTGTGAATATTGTATGTTCTTCAGGGATGAGCCATTGTGTGCTGGGAGTTAACCGGGACGATTATTCAAGTCCTCCACCCTGCGAATCCTGCATCTCCCAATCAAAAAGACTTTTTGCTGAATCGCAGGTTGAGTGGTTTGAGTACCAAGAAAATGAAGGTCTCTCTTTCATATTAAGTAAATTGTCGCTGGAGGAATTATTTGATTTTCACACAATATTCAATATAGCTCGTTCAGAATCAGCTCAAGAAACAAAAATTCCACTGGGTTCTATGGTCGTTCCTTCCGCCCGTTGGGCTCTCCGCCAGCATAACCTTCCTGACGTCAATGATACCCGTTACCTAGTTCGATCGTTTATGCTTTCCGCATACAGCCTCGCAAACTCATTTGCTGAACTAATCGAAAAGTACCAGCCCGGTGCGGTTATTGTTTTCAATGGAATCATGTATCCAGAAGCGACCGTCAGGTGGGTTGCCCAACGATACGGCATCCCCACAATCACCCATGAGGTTGGATTCCGTTCACTCTCCGCCTTTTTTACCACTGGCGAAGCGACTGCATATCCAATTCATATCCCTCATGATTTTGAATTAACACCTGCTCAAAACAGAAAACTGGACAGCTATATACAGGATCGGATTAAAGGCGAATTTACCATGGCGGGAATCCGTTTCTGGCCTGAAATGCAGAGCCTGAGCAGGGATACAAGAGAAAAAATCCAACAGTTCAAACAGATAGTACCGATATTTACTAATGTCGTTTACGACACCAGTCAGGTTCATGCAAACTGGCTATTTCCTCACATGTTCGCCTGGCTGGATACCCTTATCAAAAAGGTAAAAGCTCATCCGGAAACCCTGTTCTTCATCCGCGCCCACCCGGATGAAATGCGCCCGGGTACAGCAAAGCAGAGCCGGGAAAGCGTGCGGGATTGGGTTTTCCGGAATGGTGTCGATAGGTTAAGCAATGTGATCTTTATCGACTCAATTGAATATGTCAGCTCTTATGAACTGATCCAGTTAGCCAAATTTGTGCTGGTCTATAATTCTTCAATCGGATTGGAAGCAACATTGATGGGAAAACCTGTTCTCTGTGGGGGCAAGGCGCGCTATACACAATATCCGACAGTTTTCCTTCCTAACTCTCGAGAAAAATTCCAATCAATAGTTGAAAAATTTCTGCTCGAAAATGAGATCCACGTCCCGCCAGAATTCCAAGAAAACGCCCGCCGTTTTCTGTATTATCAGCTTTACCGGACCTCCCTTCCGTTTAATGAATATCTTCAGCCCGGCAAACGTCTGGGTTTTGTCCATCTGAAACCTTTTAACTGGAATGAACTATCGCCAGAAAATTCGGAAACCATTAAGATCATTGTTGATGAGGTGACTTCGCAATTGAACAACCGCAACAAAGCAGATCGCGCCCACACCTTTACAATGAATGAGCATGCTTGAAAAAAAACATCTATGATCCGGTGTATCAGGTATCCAGCAGGCAGTACCAATCCGCAATATAACAAGTCAATTGAACAAATCTAACCAGGACAAAATTGAAATTTTATCGGTTGAACTGCTCGACATGCAGCGCGAGCTTGTAGCCCAGATTAGAGAGTTTGCAAAATCACTTAAATTGGAATTTGGATGGCACTACCTGCTTGATATCACATGGATTATCACGCAATTGGGGAAAATTTCCGGTAAGAGACTTGTTGACGCAGGAGCGGGCATCGGCATAATGCAGTGGTATTTAGCCAGCCAGGGTGCAGAAGTGACTAGCATCGATCGATTAACCCGGGCTGACCTACCGCTTCGCTTCAGGTCTAAATTTCGCATCGAAGGCTTACGACCTGAGGATTTAAACCCTCCTTTATCCACGCTGAACCCTTCATTGTCTATTCCAACACCCGGAGGAACAGGTCTGGAACTCTCCGTAAAAATCACCAGACTTTTAAAAAGTCTGGTGGAATTAACGGTTTATTACTTCAATATATATAACCAGGGAAAGAATAAGAAATTTTCAAAAAGTAAAGTAATCATTTACAACCAGGACTTAGATAACTTAGTTGATATCAAATCCAATTCAATGGACGCAGTTGTAGCGGTTTCTGCCCTGGAACATAATTCCCTCGAAAATCTGGAACACGTTCTGGCAGAAATTATGCGTGTGCTAAAACCAGGAGCGCCTTTGATAGCGACCCTGGTAACCGCAGGAAGCGAAGACCGGTGGCATGAACCTTCCAATGGTTGGTGTTTGTCTGAATCCAGCCTGAAGCGAATCTTCCAGATAAACAGGACCATTGAGAGCAATTTTTCGCGTTATGATGAGCTTTTTTCCATGCTGGGGAATTGTGCTGAGTTAAGAGATAAATTGGCAGGTTTCTACTTTAAATCAGGAGATAATGGGATGCCATGGGGAGAATGGTCGCCGCAGTACCAGCCAGTGGGTATTTACAAAGTCAAGCCTAAATAATTTGCTATTCCTGGTAAAACAGGGAAATATCAGGCTGTTTAGAATGATTACAATAAATAAATCATTCCAGCTTTAAGGAGAATTTTCAATTGATGAAGTCTGATCATGAAAGTATCAACGAGCAGGTAAAGGCAACGCTGGCAGAAGCACTGCAGATCGAGCCAGAAATTGTGACCCCTGACTTGACATTTGGAGATATCCCGCAATGGGATTCTATGGGTCATATGGAAGTGATGATGCGGCTGGAGGAATACTTTGGTGTGGAAATAAACCCTGACACAATATCGTCCTTAATCAGCCTGCCACTCATTTGCGAATACATTAACAACACGGACAGATAGGAATTTGTTGTAAACCGGAGAAAAAGCACCAATGAAAACCTTAAGGCTTAAACCAGAAATTTCCATCCCCGAACACCTGACAGGTGAGATCCAGTCCAAACTTGCGTATGTGGATGAAACTATCACCCGTGCGACTGTTCACCCAGACAGCATTGAATTAATCATCGACCCTTCGTCTCTGGATGACCCTGAAGGGCTATCCCCAGTTAAAGAAGCAGAGATTACCAGGAAGGTGCATAAGATTATTACTTCAATGGCAAAAGGCGCCATAAAACCGAAAATCCAAGTGCTGGAAGATCACATGGATAGACCGGTAAGCTACAATCTTGATCCAAACAGCGAATTGCTCAGGATCGGGGAACTCAGCCAGGAGGGAAACGGCTTTTACACCATTGGACCACTCGTTTCTGGAGTAATCGATTTCTTTGAAGAACAATTTTTGAATTTGGCTGATTCTATCAATGCAAAACCTTACCGCTTCCCAACGCTTATCTCCGCAGAAATGCTGGACCGGGTGGGTTATTTCAGCGCATTTCCACACTCTCTCTCCTTTGTCACTCACCTTCGGGAAGATCTGGATGTCATCGACAACTTCGCCCAAAACACAAAATTTATCCCAGGTGGATTGAACACTTCCAGCGAATCATTCGCCAGAATTCAAACACTCCTGTCCCCGGCAGTCTGTTACCACCTCTACTTCTCCCTCGCTGATAAACAACTTCCTGGTGGGCAACTGGCAGCCACTGGGGTTAACAACTGCTTCCGCTATGAAGCCATCAACCTCAATTCTCTTGAAAGGTTGTGGAACTTCACAATGCGGGAGATTATTTTTGTTGGTTCAAAGGATTATGTTTTGGATAATCGTGAAGCTGGTAGAAAAAGAATGCAAGAGTTTTTTGATACTATCGATTTTGTTTACCGGGTTGAAAGCGCAAATGATCCTTTCTTCATCGGAGAATTTCGTAAACAGGCTGCATTTCAGAGCGCATTCCAGCTTAAGTTTGAAATCCGGGCTTCACTTCCATTTAAGCAAGAAACACTAGCTGTCGGGTCTTACAACTACCACCAGGATTTTTTCGGTCGTAATCTTAACATTACTCTTGAAGATGGCTCGCCGGCGCACACCAGTTGTGTCGCCTTTGGGCTTGAGCGAATCGCATATGCATTTTTAGCTCAATTCGGGCTTGATCCTGTAGGCTGGCCAGAGCCCGTAAAGGTATCAGTCAAATGAAAGAAATCTCCCGTGATGATGTCCATTACAGGCTTGTAAACGACAATGATTACCCTGTCATCAGGGCGATGTACACTAAGCTTAATACCTACTTTTACGATCTGGGATACCTGCTGCCGCAGCCTGAAAATGTGGAACAGGTCTGGTTTGAATCATTCCAGCGGACGCTAGGACGGTTCAGCAACGTATTTATTGCTGAAATCGAAGATGAAATCGTCGGGTTTATGCTATGCCGTATAAAACGGGTACCCCAATACATGGGCGGCGTGCTGGTCGGAGAATTGAGCGACATGTGGATCTTGCCCAAAGCCCGCAGGCTAGGCATTGGCGATAAATTATCGCGCTTGTCAATCGATTGGCTGCGCAAACAAGGTGCCCATTCCATTGAAATCCAGGTGCTCCGCGACAACGAAGCAAGCTGGAAATTATACGAGCGGATGGGTTTCCAGCTTGAATACCGGGCCGGGCGCCTGCTCTGGGAAAATTATATTGACCCCGACAATGAAATAAATAATGCTTGAAGTTACACAAAACCTTGTCCAGGATTCGCTGAAATCGATCAGGATAAAAGAGGGGGATGGGCTGCTTGTCCACTCTGCGATCCAATTTCTTGGGAGACCGGAACCTGGGATTGGGGTTTATCTGGACGGGATTATGGATGTCCTTGGAACGGGAGGCACAATCGTGGTGCCTACTTTCACCTTTGATTTTCCGACTGCCAGGGAATTTGATCCCGGAGAAACCCCTTCCAAAGAAATGGGTTCGTTTTCAGAATATGTTCGAAAACATCCGGGTTCAAAACGTACTTTGCATCCAATGCAATCAGTTGCATGTTACGGATACTACGCTGAAGATCTCGCTAATAGAGATACTGCCTCAGCATTTGATCCCGGGTCGGCATACGACCGGATGCTGGAACTGGATTTCAAGCTGCTCCTGCTCGGAGCGGACATACAATCAGTCTCCATCCTGCACTACAGCGAACAGCGCGCCAGGGTGCCGTACCGGTATTGGAAAGAATTCACAGGACATGTCCTAGCCCCCAGAGGTTGGGAGATTCGAACGTACCTGATGTATGTGCGTGACCTCAATATCGATCCAAGATTATCGCTTGAACCGGTGCAGCAGTATTTAATCAAAGAGGGGATGTGGCATTCAGTCAAATTGAACTACGGTCAAATAGCCTCGTGCAGGCTTGGAGACTTCGTTTCAGCTGTTGACAGTTTTTTAAAAAGTGATCCCTGGTCGCTGGTTACAAACAGACCTGCAAATAATTGATAGCTAGACTCCCATACCCTTCCGAGAATTTATTATGACATCCATGATGGAACTCATCCACGAGCTCTGGTACCTGAAAAGGGATATCGTCTCCGATGATTTTGATAGAGCATTATTCCGGTTGGCAGAGGAGTTTGAAAATTCAAGCGTTCAAATGAAAATCCACACCTTCCAGAGCGGAGAACCTTGCTGGACCTGGACAGTACCAGAAAAATGGACCTGCCGTGAAGCATATCTGGAGACAGTGGATGGAAAAAAGATGCTGGATTATGCAGACCACCCCCTTCATGTTGCCTCCTACTCCCTCCCTTTCGAAGGTGTCGTTACCCGCCATGAACTACTGGAACATTTTTATGTCCATCCCAGCCTGCAAGACGCCATTCCTTTCGTATTCAAGTATTACGAACGCGATTGGGGTTTATGCGGGACAATGAATTTCCGTGACAGCCTCTCAGAGGAGAAATACCGCGTCGTAATTCGGACTAAATTCGAACCGGGGGAAATGAAAGTCGGGGAAATCATCATACCCGGTAGATATCCAGATACATTTGTTATCGAAGCGCACCTTTGCCATCCGGCGCAGGTTAACGATGACCTGACCGGTGTGGTTGTCGCGGTCGAAACCGCCAAACGGCTGCTGGAATTCCCCCGGACCACCTATTCTTACAGGATTTTGATCGTCCCGGAAACGATCGGTACGGTCGCTTATCTAAGCCACAACGAAGACCGAATACCGGATATGAAAGCAGGTTTGTTCCTGGAAATGCTAGGTAATGATTCCCCCCATGCGCTGCAGGGGTCATTTCTCCCCAATTCACAATCTGATCGCTGCATGGTTTCAGCGCTAAAAGACTTAGACAAGAATGGCTACAGTGCCCCTTACCGAACGGTCATAAACAATGACGAGCGGCAGTTCAATGCACCGGGGGTCCGGGTGCCAATGCTCTCCCTTTCCCGGGTAGAACCACCTGGTTCTGAGACCCGACCTTACCGGGAATACCACTCTAGCCTTGATGTTCCGGCGATCGTTTCCAGTGATCGGCTGGAGGATTCAGCCAGAGTGGTGCTGGGGCTTGTTCAGGCCTGGGAGCGCAACCAGTATGTGGTGAACCAGTTCAAGGGAGAGATCTTCTGTTCTGGATACGGGATCTGGATCGATTATAGAAATAATCCCGAAGGTCACCAGCGCTTGTTCGAGATCATGGAACGTTGTGATGGTGAACGGACAATCGCTGACATCGCCTGCGAGCTGGACATTTCCTTCAAATCGGTTGAAAAGGTCGTCGAACCATTTTATAAGAACGGTCTGGTGAAATACAGCCTGCAACCTGAAAAAACTCGTCCAATATGATTAGGAAGATCAGCCTAAAACAATCCCTGAAAATAATTCGCTGGAGATACCGCAGGGGGATAGCTGCGCTGCGATGGGGACCGGAGAGCCTGGGAAAATCGCCGGCGATCCTTGGCAACGCTATGCCAAAATCCGGTTCTCACCTGATTTTCCAGATTCTCCAGGGGCTCCCAAAAATCGGTCCGGCGGTAAATCCCGGTTTTCCTCCATTAAACCGCTCCGAAGACAACCGAAAACTTTCTAGTGAAGAAATTTTGTCAAATATCATGCGGATGAAACCGGGAGATATTGCCTACGGGTATATCCACTCCATAGAACCGTATATCTCAATTTTTAAACAGGCAGGAAAAGCAACTGTATTTGTGTTCCGGGATCCGCGCGATGTTATCGTCTCGCATGTGTTTTACGCTTCCGAGATCCATAATGGGCACGGAATGCACGAATATTACACCTCCAATCTTGACTCCCTGGAGGAGCGCATAAACGCTGCAATCCTCGGGGTAAAAGTGCCGGGTTATGAACTGGCACCAATCAGGACGAAGTATCAAAAATATCTAAACTGGTTTGATATACCGGAAGTCTCTTGTATTCGATTTGAAGATCTGATACTTGACAGGGAGAACACACTTAAAAAAATCCTGGAATATCTGATCGAGCGCGGTTTTTCCACAACCATGGCAACCGATCGGGCGATCCAGGTTCTTCAGAATTCAATCCAACCGAAACGATCCGGAACATTCCGGAAAGGGGAACCCGGCAACTGGGTAGATCACTTCACTGAAAACAATATTCAAACCTTCAAGAATGCCACCGGCGATCTTCTAAACAGGCTTGGATACGAGCAGAGCCCGGACTGGTAAATCTAGCAAATATATTTTCCGTTAAAGTTAACCTGAGCAAACCAAAATAGAATTGGATAAAGATATCGAGCTTAAATTGAAAATAGTGCGGCGATCCACCCGCCGTTTTTTTCAATCGATCAGATTCGGACCTGAAGCTATCAACCAATCTCCAATAATTTTCGCCAACTCTTTTCCAAAAAGCGGAACCCATTTGCTGATCCAGATCCTTTCCGGGTTCAGCGATATTGGACCTGTGGTAAACAGCGGTCTGCCTGCGATTGTCACATTCGATGGAACAACCGGGCGCAGGCACAGTACTTCAAGCATCCTCGCTGACCTAAATATGCTGAAACCCGGGGATATATCCTACGGACACTTGCATGCAGAACCAGAGATCATCAAACGGCTTTCGACCCTACCTTTCGCTGCATACAATATCATGCGCGATCCAAGAGACGTTGTCGTTTCCCATGTCCACTATGTTACTGAGCTTGCCCCCGGTCATATTCACCATAAATTCTTTATGGAAGAGCCGTCGGATTTTAATGAACGCTTGAAATACAGCATTACCGGTATAAAAGAATTTGAATCTGAGGAGAGCCCAGGACAATCCAGCTTCGCACGTTTACCGGATATCCGGGCGCGTTTGATCCCATTTCTAGTCTGGCTGAATGTTGATGGTATTTTTAATACCCGCTATGAAACTCTGGTTGCAGACACAGATGAAACCATTGGGAAGATGCTGGAATTTGCTGCAGACCGCGGATTTGTTTTCAACATAAACCGGGATAAGGCAGTTCAAGCACTGAAGGAAAAAATAAATCCTCAAAAATCTCCAACATTTCGAAGCGGAAAAACTGGCGAATGGAAACAGGCGTTCAATGAAGAAAACAAATCCATATTCAAAGATTTAGCGGGTGACATGCTTATCCAGCTCGGCTATGAAAAGGATTTGAATTGGTGAACATACCTGCAATCGGACCGGTCAGGAGCAATGACTGAAATTGTTGCGCTCGTGCCCATGCGGCACCATTCACAGAGAGTAAAGGGGAAAAACTTCAGAAATCTGGCTGGAGTCCCACTCTTTTACTATATTATCAAGACACTTCAGGATTGCTCTGAAATTTCTCAAATTGTCGTGGACACCGACAGTGAACCGGTCATGGATGGATTGAGAAAGGATTTTCCTGAGGTCACGATACTGGAGAGACCGCAGGCTTTACGGGCTGATGATATGTCAATGAATGAGGTTCTGATATTCGATACATCCCAAGTGGAAGCTGATTTCTACATCCAGACCCACAGTACAAATCCACTATTAAAAAAAGAGACGATATCGAAAGCAATCAATACATTTATTACAAATTTTCCTGCTTATGATTCGCTCTTCTCAGTCACCAGGATTCAGACCCGGCTCTGGGATGAAACAGGTGCAGCTATTAATCACAACCCCGCAGTTTTACTCCAGACGCAGGATTTAGCTCCTGTGTTTGAAGAGAACTCCTGCCTGTACATCTTTAAACGGAATACTTTATTAAAAAACCGTAACCGCCTTGGTGACAGACCGCTTATGTTTGAGATTGCTGCATCTGAAGCCTGGGATATTGATGAAATTCTCGATTTCGATATTGTTGAATACCTCATGAACAAGGAGAAACTAGGATAATGCAAACTGTTCTTGTTTCCGCACCTTATATGATTCCATTCATGAATCGTTTCAAACCCGTGCTAGAAGAACATGGCCTCGTAGTTATCATCGCAGATGTCCTCGAGAGGCTAGAGGAGGAAGACATACTGAAATACTCAGGTCAATTCGATGGTTCCTTATGCGGCGATGACCAGTACACCGCCAGAGCGCTAAAAGCATGTTCCCCTAGGCTGAAAGTCCTATCCAAATGGGGTACTGGAATTGATTCTTTTGACCAGGAAGCAGCTGCAAATTACGGCATAAAAATATACCGCACCCCGAACGCCTTCACACTGCCAGTTGCAGATACCGTTATTGCCTACATGCTTTCCTTCGCCCGCCAGATACCCTGGATGGACCATGCAGTAAAGAACAGGAGGTGGAAAAAATTTCCAAGCCGTTCTTTAAGCGAGTGTACGCTCGGTGTGATCGGCGTTGGCAACATTGGCAAAGCCGTTATTCGTAGGGCGCGCGCATTTGGAATGCAAATTCTGGCTAACGATATCGTAGAAATTGCACCCGACTTCATTAAGGAAAATGGTTTGGAAATGACAGAACTAGCAGACCTGCTGGAGCGTTCGGATTTTGTCAGCATTAACTGTGATCTCAATCCAACCAGTTTTGGTTTAATCAATGACCAAACCCTGTCCTATATGAAACAGAATGCGGTGCTTATCAACACCGCTCGCGGGAAAATTGTGAAGGAAACTGCATTAATCACAGCACTGAATAGTGGGAGAATTTCAGGGGCGGCTCTGGATGTATTTGAGATTGAGCCGCTGCCCAGCGACAGTCCCCTGCTGGAAATGGACAACGTCCTGCTCGCACCCCATAATGCCAATTCCAGCCCAAGCGCATGGGAGCGCGTCCACTGGAATACAATCCGAAATCTGCTGGATGGGTTGAACATTCCCCCTTCCTTCTAATAGTCTAAGAGTTGTGTGCTTATATTCTGGAAAATACTTTTTTAGATTATTTGTTAGCGGTGTATCCTGGAAACAATCTGACGAATTCGAGAATTTTTAAAGACAAGGAAAATAAATGAACCCACTAAATACCAAGCGAACTGTATTGATTACAGGCGCTGCCGGCGGGATTGGCAGGGCAACTGTCCAAACTTTTTCCGATAAGGGCTGGCAGGTGATCGGAGTGGACAGATCATCATACGGCGATGGATTTCCATCAGACGGGCTGTTCATCCAATCGGATATTTCGGATGGGGAGAATATGGAATCAATATTCAACCTGGCGAAGGATTTCACAGGTGAATTGTCTGCACTGGTCAATAACGCCGCTGTCCAGGTCGCCAAACCGCTCCTGGAGACCACCGTGGAGGATTGGGATCTCGTTATGGCTTCGAATTTAAGATCTGTTTTTCTTGGTACCAAACTGGCACATCCCTTATTGAAAGCATCCGGTGCTGGCGCGATCGTGAATGTCTCATCCGTACACGCTGTCGCCACCTCTGCAGACATTTCCGCATATGCCGCTAGCAAGGGCGGTCTGCTCGCTTTCACGCGGGCGATCGCGATCGAATTCGCCTCTGACAATATCCGGGTCAATGCAATACTGCCGGGAGCGGTGGACACTCCAATGCTGAGGGCAGGCTTGAGCAGGGGTCACGTCACCGGAAGCGATATTACCCAGCGGCTGGACAATCTGGCGCGTAAGACCGTCAGCGGAAAAATCGGCCAACCCGAAGAGATCGCCCTGGCGATTTATTTCCTTGCTGACAGCGAACAATCTTCATTCATGACCGGACAAGCTTTAATTGTCGACGGCGGTGCAACCGCCCGCCTCAGCACTGAATAATCCTTCGCGCATATTGACACGAGACTCTATTCCTATATATGAAGAATAATCTAAAAAATATCACCCCTGATCCAGTTTGGAGAACAGGGAGCAATCTCTGGTATTGGCTCCAGCGCGCATCCCAATGGCCGTTGGCTAAGTTCCACCCATTGAGACGGATGAGCATAAAACAACTTGGAACATATAAAGATATCCATAAAAACCAGCGCTGCTTCATCATCGGAAACGGACCCAGCTTGAAGAAAACCGATCTGTCAAAACTGCACAATGAATATACTTTTGGGATGAACCGCATCTACCTGCTTTTCCCGGAACTTGGTTTCAAGACTTCCTATTACCTCTCGGTAAACAGTCTTGTGATTGAACAATGCGCTCAGGATATCATCAACATGCCTGTCCCCAGGTTTCTCTCATGGCGATCGCACAGGTATATAGAAGATCCGGAAGGGATCTCTTTCCTGCACACCACCTACAGCGGTCCAAAATTTTCCCGAGATGCCCGTATGCGGTTATGGGAAGGCGCGACAGTTACCTATGTGGCGCTCCAGCTCGTGTACTTTATGGGGTTTAATACTGTGATCCTGATCGGGGTGGATCACAGTTTCAACACAAAGGGAACGCCGAATAAGACCGTTATATCCACCGGGGATGACCCCGATCATTTTGATCCCCGCTATTTTGGGAAAGGCTTCCGCTGGCAGCTTCCCGATCTCGAGACATCCGAAAAAGCCTACCGGATGGCGAGGGATGCTTTTGAGTCGGACAACCGACAGGTGTTGGACGCAACGGTTGAAGGAAAATTGACCGTTTTTCCGAAATTGAAATATGAAACTCTTTTTTGACAAGTTAGTCCTCCTAATTTCCACCCGAGCAAATAGATTTGAGATAAAAGTTGGCTGATCAGTCGCTTCAACCTCAAACAAATTCTTTACAAAGTAAACGCGTCTTGTTGTATACCGGATTTGCGTTAATCTTTATATTCGGCCTCGGTCTGGGACTACGCTTATTTGACCTGACCGACCAGCCAATAGACTTTCACCCCACTCGCCAGTTAAGGGGCGCGATCATCGCCCGGGGAATTTATTACAGTTTATCGCCCTCAATTGATCCTGTTATCAAAGCTCAGGCCGCTTCTTTCCAGGAATCTACAGGTAAATACGAACCACCAATCCTGGAAAGTCTAGTTGCCCTGACTTACCTGATGGTAGGGCAGGAACAATTGTGGATTTCGCGCATCTACACAACTCTGTTCTGGCTGCTGGGCGGCGGCGTTTTATTCTGGTTAGGATTGCGGATGACTCGCCATTCACTGCGGGTGAAGGAAATGCCTGCCTCTGATTTTCTTGTTTATGGAAGCGCGCTCGTGATCACAACCTATTACCTGCTGCTGCCGTTTGGCGTTCAGGCAAGCCGGTCCTTCCAGCCCGATCCAGGCATGGTAATGTGGATGATATTTGCAATCTTAGGCCTATACCGCTGGAGCGAAGAACCCAAATGGAAATGGGTGATCCTAGCTGGTTTATTTGGAGGCATGGCGATTCTAACCAAAGCTGTGGCTGCATACATCCTTGCGGGAGCAGCCATCGCGGTTGTAGTTTTCACGTACGGCTTTAAAAAAGCAGTCCTCCAGATTCAAGTATGGTGCATGGCTCTGCTGATGCTCCTGCCAACGGTTCTGTTTTATTTCAGTAAAAGTGGGAGGGCTGGTGAGTATTTCTCAAGCTGGACGGTTTCGCTTTCGCACCTGCTTATACAACCCTCGTTCTATGTACGCTGGTTGAGCCTTGTGGGCGATTTAATGGGATTGGCTGTATTACTGCTGGCGTTACTGGGTATTGGGATATCCAGAGGCCGCAACCGGGCATTGCTAATTGGTCTCTGGGTCGGGTATTTTATTTACGGGCTATTTCTTCCTTATCAGATGTACACCCACAATTATTACCACCTGCAGCTGATCCCCATTATTTCACTTTCACTTCTGCCGGTCAGCGAGATTATCCTGGTCTCCGTTCAGAAACAAACAGCTTTTTGGAAGGCGGTTTCTTTCATCGCAACAATCGCGATATTATTGTTCGTAAGCTGGGAATCAATCTATCCCCAGTTTGCCCAGGATTACCGCCAAGAACCTCTCTACTGGCAGGAAATCACGTCTCAGCTTCCTCCGGATGGAAAAATAATCGCCCTGACCCAGGACTATGGTTACCGACTGATGTATTACGGCTGGAGAAAGGTTTCACTCTGGCCAAACCGGGGCGAGGTTAATCTAATGCAACTGCGCGGAAATGAAAAGGAATTTGAAGAGTACTTCGATAAAAAAACCAAGGGGATAAGTTATTTTCTTATTACATCGTTCAATCAATTTAATGACCAGCCAGTTCTCGAAGAATACCTGAACCGGCATTTCCCGGTCCTTGCAAAAAGCAGCGGTTATCTGATTTACGATTTAAGAAATATGTCCCCGTGAAGGGATTTTTTTAGATATTACCCGGTGCACAAGTGTCCTCAAAACCACTGGTATCCATCATAACCCCGTCTTATAACCAGGTCTTGTACCTTGAAAAAACCATCCGGTCGGTGCTTGGGCAAAATTACCAGCCCATCGAATATTTCGTTGTCGACGGTGCCTCAACCGATGGCAGTTTGGATATTATTCAGCGATACTCTGAAAAAATCTCCTGGTGGGTTTCGGAACCAGACAGCGGCCAGGCAGAAGCGATAAACAAGGGGCTCTCGCGCACAACAGGGGATATCATTGGTTGGTTGAATTCGGATGACATCTATCTGCCGGGAGCGATCCAGCAGGCAGTTGAAATCCTGTCGATCCAGCCACAGCTTGGGCTGGTCTACAGCGACGCGATCACCATAGATGCGGATGGAACTCCGCTCAATTTTCTGGAATTTGGCGACTGGCAACTGCTTGATTTGATCAGTTTCAGGATTATCTGCCAGCCAGCGGTTTTTTTTCGCAGGGAAACCCTGGAAAAAGCTGGCCTGCTCGATCCAGATTACCATTACCTTTTAGATCACAACCTATGGATCCGGATGGCGCGAGAAATGCCTATCCAGCACGCAAGACCGGAATACAAGCAGGTCTCCACCGGAAACGGAAATCGATATAAAGGCCTCTGGGCTGCAGCCCGCCACCACCCCGGAGCCAAAAACGTCGCCCAATCAGGAGCTTTTAGCAGTGAGATTTTAAAACTGCTGGACTGGATGAGGAGTCAGCCCGATTTATCTGAAATAATTGAAAACAACTCCAAAAAAGTTTTCGGGGGAGCATACCGCCTGCACGCTCGCTACCTCCTGGATGGCGGGCAGCCGCGCGAAGCCTTGAATTCTTACTTCAAGGCTTTCCGTTACGACCAGAGATATACACTCAAACATCTCAACCGCATTCTGTTTTCCATTGCGGCTTTAATCATCGGCGAAAAATCTGCAGGGAAATTGAAGAGATTGAAGGACACCACAAAACCGCTTGATTACGGGTTTGAAGAAATTCTCGATTGGTCCTGAAAAATATCGCCCATTATGAAAACTAACCCACAGCCTGGAGGATCAGAAAATCCGATTCTGGTAACTGGCAGCCACCGTTCCGGAACCACCTGGGTGGGGAAAATGCTTTGCGCAGGCGCTGAGTCTGGTTATATAAGCGAGCCATTAAATGTACACCACAGACTGGGTGTGTTGAGAATACCGGTGCAGCACTGGTATACATACATATGTGATGATAACCAGGATGATTACCTGCCAGCATTCCAGGAAACACTCCGCTTCCAATACCACCCCAAGAAAGAAATCACCTCGATACGAAGCCTTAAGGATTTTGGACGCTTCCTGCGTGACTGGAATAATTTTTATTCAGCGCGCAGGCGCAATCTGCGCCCGCTGATTAAAGATCCGTTTGCAGTGTTTTCCGCACCCTGGTTCCACGAAAAACTAAACTGCCAGGTAGTGATCGTGGTGCGGCACCCTGCCCCGTTCGCCAGCAGTCTCAAACGTTTGGGCTGGTCTTTTGATTTTTCTGATTTGCTCGCGCAGCCGCTTCTGGTGCGGGACAGGTTAGGAACCTTTAAATCTGAACTCGAGATGATAAAAGACAAAGAGGTAGATGTTATTGACCAGGCATGCTTATTGTGGCGGATTATTTACTCGAATGTTGCCGAATACTTCTCAAAATACCCACGATTTAAGATAGCCCGTCATGAAGATTTATCAACAAGCCCTGTGAAGAATTTCCAGGCTCTATATAAAAACCTAGGATTGACATTCGACCCGCAGGTTGAAGAAAAGATTGTTCAGACCACAAATTCCCGCACTCCGGAACTTGAACAAGCAAGTTCCCCTCACAATATAAGAAGAAACAGCCTCCAAAACCTTAGTTCTTGGAAGCAACACCTCACTCAGGGGGAGATCGCCCGGATTGAGGGACAAACAGAGGATATCGCATCTAGATTTTATCCCGAGGGGAGTCCGGTGTAAACCATGAATCCCGATCCGCTGGTTTCGATAGTAACTCCCTCTTTCAACCAGGCGCAGTTCCTGGAAGAGACAATTTGCTCTGTCCTGGATCAGGATTACCCCAATATCGAATACATCATTATGGACGGTGGATCCACTGACAGCAGCCTCGAAATTATAAAAAAATACCAGTCCAAACTGGCAGGTTGGATTTCTGAACCTGACAGGGGGCAGACGGATGCGATAAACAAAGGTTTTGAGCGCGCCAGCGGTGAAATTCTTGCATGGATAAATTCGGATGACACATATCAACCCGGTGCTGTCTCGGAAGCGGTCGAATACTTTAAGTCCCATACGGGGACCGGGCTGGTTTATGGAGACGCGAACCTGATCGATGAGGAGGGGAAGATCATCGGTAAATTCCCGGCCCGCCAGACCGACTACCCCCGGTTGCGGCGAGGCTACGTCCACATTCCCCAGCAGTCATCTTTCTTCAGCGGGGATATATGGAAACGGGTTGGACCGCTCGATCCTTCCTTCCATTTTGCAATGGATTACGACCTGTGGGTCCGCATCGCCCGGGTAGCCCCTATCAGGTACATCCAGCGTACCTGGGCGAACTTCCGGATCCACAGCCAAGGGAAAACCACTTTGGAAGATGTACGCTGCTGGCCTGAAATGGTACGGGTTCACAAACGTGATGGGGGCGGGTGGTTGTCTTTGCTTATGTTGAAAGCAAAGCTGCGTCCCTTAATCTACGCCTGGCTGCCTCAGAAGATGCGCATCTGGATCCGGCAGAAAAATATTTAGGGAAAAAATTTATGGAAAACTCCAGCCTCACCCCTGTTTACGATTCATCAAAACAAGCGAATCCGGCTCTGGACGAGCTTAGAGAAATTCTGAAATACCGCCACCTGGTATCCCAGATGGTTCGCCGGGATATCGTCACCCGCTACAAGAGGTCATTTCTGGGAATTGCCTGGACGATGTTAAACCCGCTGGCCACCTCAATAATCTTAGTACTGGTGTTCTCCAATGTTTTTGGGGTTTCCAGCCCCGGCTATCCTGTATATATTCTGGGCGGATTCATCGCCTGGAATTTCTTTTCTCAAACCACGAACGCCGCCATGGTGAATCTGGTCTGGGGAGGAGATCTGCTCAGGCGCATATACATCCCCAGAACCATATTTGCGGTATCATCGATTGGGACAGGACTTGTCAACCTGGCGCTCGCCTTGGTCCCACTGCTAGCGATCGTGATTGTGCTTGGAATCCCGCTTACTCCAGCTCTGCTGTTCCTTCCAGTTTCGATCATCTGCCTGGCATTGTTCTCCCTGGGGATCGGCCTGTTCCTTTCCAGCTTGGCGATTTATTTCACGGATGTTGCCGAGATGTACCAGATTATCCTCATGGCCTGGTTTTACTTGAGTCCGATAATTTACACGGATGAACTTCTGCCTGAACGATTACTTGCCCTTGTCAAAATCTTCAATCCCATGTACCAACTGATTAACATGTTCCGGACGCCCATACTCCTCGGTCAGATCCCCGAGATTTCAGAAATACTCATTTCTGGCGCATGGGCGCTTGTATCCATTCTTATTGGCTGGATGGTCTTCACCAGAAGAGCGGATGAATTCTCCTACCGAGTTTAATTTGATGATATGGTGAATCAAATATCAAACATAAAATCTATGAATTACGGTGTAGAAGTGATCCGGCTGGAGGATGTTGGCGTTCGCTATCGCGTCCCTAGCGAGAGAATCACCCATTTTAAGGAGTATGCCATCCGCTGGTTACAGCGCCGCATCAAACAGCGCGATTTCTGGGCACTGAATGAAATCAATTTCAACATCAAGCAGGGTGAGACCTTTGGCTTGATCGGTCCAAACGGCGCTGGGAAGAGCACGACCTTAAAGCTTATCGCCCGGGTGTTCCGCCCGACAACCGGCAGGGTAATTGTTAGGGGGGTTGTGGCGCCTTTGCTGGAATTTGGAGCAGGTTTTCACCCGGAACTTACTGGCAGCGAGAATATCTACCTTAACGGCGCTGTGATGGGTTTCACTCGCAAGGAGATGGGAGCCAAGTTTGACCGTATCGTGGAATTCGCTGAATTGGGTGATTTTATCGAC
>JBJYWI010000189.1:0-36579 GCA_046259385.1 Anaerolineales bacterium | reverse complement strand
ACGCGGCTTGAGTGAATTTGGTATTGCAAATGCAATAGCAAAATCTCCTTTTCTTTGTAAAGTTGAAAAAGAGATTTGTATTGTTTGCGAAACCTGCATCGATTTCTGTCAATTTGAAGCCCTTGAACTTGACCATGGAGTAATTCAAGTCAATTCAATGAGCTGCGTTGGATGTGGCATTTGTGTTCCTCATTGCGAGGAAGGCGCATTAAAATTGATACGGCGTCCAGAAAATGATATTGTGGCTGTTCCAGAAACTGAAAAATCCTGGCAAATTGAACGAGCGGCATCGAGGCAAATAGACCTGGACCAGATTCTTTAGAAATTTAAATTTGATCCCTGCTTGCAGGCGATAAAAATTCCAATACACAGAGGTGGGGAGGTTTCATTATACAAATCATTTTGCTGTAATCAAATGGTTGCCATATTCTTTTTGCAATAATTTTAAGAAATAAACAATTTATTAATAATCACTTATTCTGAATACTCTGTCAGAGATAATTTAAATATTAGTGTTAGATTAAAAATGGGTTATTGTATTTTTCAACCGGATATGGTAAATATAACGATGGGCGATAAGATGTTAACAATACCTATCGAAAAAATTGGCGGTATTGACGTAGCGCCTATTTACCAACCCGAGAAGGCTTTGATCTAAACATGAAGCGGACCACTAATATGCTTCAGAAAGGAGAGTGAAACCGAAACAATTCAATAAATATTAATTAATGCTCGATTTTCCTATTGTCCGAAATACTATCCAATGCTCATTAATGAAAGGAGGAAGATAATGACGGATAAATTAAAGGAAAAAGGGCCTAGCACCTTGAGAGGATTTCGCATATTGTCAATAATTGGTGCCACAGCCCTGATCCTCGTTTTAGGAGTTGCAATAGTCGTGCCAGGTAACGTAATTTCCGCATCTAATAACGGAAATTCACCATCTGTCGAGATGGAAAATCTGGTAAATGCTCCTTCAATTGATTCACTAACTGAAAAAAATTCTGTTTTTGAACCGGTTTTTGAACTTGATCAAGAAATAGCATCTGAACCGGTAGCAGTATTTGGTGGAGGTGACACCCCACCAGATGAGGACAGCACGTATGTGCCCCCCATACCGGTACAGGGTGGAACTTGTATCTCTGGATTTGTGATCGACCGCTACCATCAAAAGGCAGGAGTTGGATGGACGGTCACGATAACGCATGAAGATGGGGATACAGAAGATACCACTGTTGATTCAGATGGCGAGTTCGAATTCAAAGATCTGAAAGAAGGCGTTTGGCTGGTTGAACTTGAAGTTCAAGATGGCTGGCGTGAATTCACACCCGCTTCGTTTACCGTTACCTTAAGCGGCGACGAAGATGATGATGAATGTGCGGAGGTCAGGTTTAAGGTTGAAGCACTCCCATGCCTGATTGTTCATAAACTTGACGCAGGTGGTTACGGTGAATTTGAAGATCTCGTCGGATTGCCTGGTTGGGAAATGACCGCCACAAACGGAGATGTCACTTTAACTTCAGTCACAAATGGACTGGGTGAAGCTGAGTTTTATGACTTAGAACCCGGGACCTGGGTAGTCACCGAAGAGGAGAAACTAGGCTGGCAGCCAGCCAGCGGTTATGGTTATGAAAGAACCATAGAACTTGATTCTCCGGTTGATCCAGGTGTGTGCACAGATCTCGTGTTTGTAAATGAACAGATCCATGATGGATGTATCGAGGTTCAGAAACTAGATTCTTTCGGCGTCCCTCTCCAGGGTTGGAAGATGACCGCTACCCGCGATGACGGGACTCAGCCTGATGTCTCAGTGTACACAGACTCAATGGGATTCGCTAAATTTAAAGGTCTCTCTCTCGGTCAATGGACCGTTGAAGAAACTGTCGAAGATTGGTGGAAACCAGTTGATACATCTGTAAAGAAAGTGTATCTGGATAAGCCCGGTATTTGTGAACCGGTTGTCTTCAACAACGAACCTCTGGGATGTGTTGATGGATACAAGATCAACAATTATGAACAAGGTCTAGAGGATTGGGAGATCACTGCCAGAAATGATGAAACCGGGGAAGAATTTACCGAGGAAACCGACGAATACGGATACTTCAAGTTTGATGAATTAACACTTGGTAAGTGGACAATTACAGAAGAGATGAAATCTGGTTGGGAAGCGGTTACCCCATCAGAATTTGTCGTTGACGTAACTGATCAATACGAGTGCGAACACGTCCGCTTCAAGAATAAGACCGAATTTGCCTGTGTGGATGTATACAAGTACGACCACAAGGATGGCTCCGGAATCGCCGGTTGGGAAGTTAAAATCAAACCCAAATATGGTGGTGATGCTCTAACCGCTGAAACCGACGGCACTGGATGGGTACGCTTTAATGGATTGACTCCAGGCGAATACACCGTTTTTGAAGAAGTCCAGGATGGCTGGTACTCAGTTGGACCTGAAGAATTTGATGTCACACTTGACAACACGGGTATCTGCGAAGTGGTAGTCTTCGAAAACATTCAAGAAACTGAAGTCAAAGACCATGGTAAACCGCCGCATCCAGAAAAAGACACCAAATACTATCCTCCGAGTAAAGGTGACGGTTGCCGCGAATATAAAGATGGTAAATGCTATCCACCAAGTAAAGGCGATGCCAGTTATCGCTACTACACAGTTAAAAGAGGAGATACGCTTTATAGTATCGCCAATTACTTTGGAACGACAGTCAACCGCCTTGTGAATATGAACGGCATCAAGAATCCAAGGGTTATTTATGTCGGACAGGTTCTTCAAATTAAATAAACCACCTTCTCGCAGCATTGGATGGTAATGTGAAAAGAAGGGAGCCAAATGGCTCCCTTCTTAGTATTTACCCACAATTATCAAGGACCGATTTAAACTTGAAATGGATTCTTATTCCATAACCAGAATAAGTTTTACGAATACAAATAATCCAATGATCATCAATAAATTGTTCAATACCACTCAGTATAAATTTTACTTCTTTGACTAACAATTTTACAAGTGCTACAATCCATTCGGATATAAATATTCCAGAACATAAATTCGGTAAATTATCCAAGAGGTGATTATTAAGACTATTCTTTCCTTTGCTGGTTTCTATCCCAAATGGTGGATCATACCTTGCGCCTAATCAAAGCTCTGCGTTTGTCAGATTCGCCAAAACTAGCTCTGTTAGGAGCAGGGGGAAAAACTACCGCAATGTTTCGCCTGGCTGTCGAGATTCTAGAACACAGGCATAAAACGAACCAAATCCCCACAGTAATCCTATATTCACCTTTTCGCTTGCTGCCGATAAATGCGCGCTTAGCAGATCTTCACCTAAAAGCGGAAGAGGAATCAGATATTCCGCCCCTTTACAGAAAACCTCCCCCCGGGATCATTGCGCTGACTGAAATAACAAACAATCACAATCAAACAAAACTGAAAAAATCTTCGATTATAGACAAAATCTATGCACTCGTCGAAAAATATCAACTTCCTTTTTTCTTGGAGCTCGATACATCAAACCAGCGAACGGTGAAAGCCCTTTTGGAATATGAAGAGAATATTCCATCATGGGTAGATTTGACAATCATAATGGCGGGTCTTCAAGCAATTGGGAAACCAATTGACACTAAGTGGGTATACAAACCTGACATTGTTGCTGAATTATGTAAACAACCAGTTGGCAGTATCATTACAGAAAATACGCTTGCTAAAATGCTGAACCATCCCAAAGACAATCCGACCCATTTCACAGGTCAACCCCGAAGGATATGCTTGTTGAATCAGGCAGACAACAAACAACTTCTGGAGGTGTCTAAACGAATCTCTAAAAATATTCTCGCAAAATATGACGCAGTAATCTCTGCTTCTCTCATGCCCGATTTAAGGAAAAGCATCCTTATACCACACCAGGATGAAGTCAAATATGTACATGAAGCAACTGCTGGGATTATCTTAGCGGCAGGAAGCGCAAATCGAATGGGAGCGCTCAAGCAAACATTACCTATAAATGGAATACCTTCAATTAAGATCGTAGCAGACACAGCAATTAATTCGGGTTTATCACCGGTAATTGTTGTTACCGGAGCCGAAAATTCGTCAGTTGAACAACACATTAGCGATATGAATGTGAAGATAGTTTTCAATCCAGATTGGAAAAACGGCATGAGCACATCCGTTAAAACTGCAATCAATTCATTGCCGCCTGAAACTGGTTCGGCGGTGTTCATGTTGTGTGATCAACCATTGATCAGTGTGTCGCTAATTACCAAGATTGTAGAAACACGGTCGAAAACAATGGCACCAATCATAGCCCCCTACTCCGATGGTGTTAGAGGAAACCCGATATTATTTGGCAGAACCACCTTTAAAGACCTGTTAATAATTACCGGAGACATCGGTGGTAAGGCAATTTTCTCGAAGTACCCAATTCAAAAAATTACGTGGGAGGATCCATCTTCTTTTTTCGACATGGATACACCAGAAGACTATAAAAAAATTAAATCTATTGCCGGCAAAAAGAATAAGTTATAATCCTCGATATTTTCATAATGGACCAAGGGATAAAGAAGATAGTTATTGTAGAAGACGACCCGGAAACAGCAAAAATGTTTGCTGAAATGGTTCGTCTCCTGGGTTATCACGAACAGATAGCAACAAGTGGAACAGAAGCTATTGGAATGATTGCAAGGGAAAAGCCCAAAGCAGTAATCCTTGATTGGATACTTCCTGATATATCTGGGATCGAGGTAATGCAGAAATTGAATAAAGACGCCCAGCTCGCAAAAATCCCCATTATTATGATAACCGCTAAAACCCACCCGAATGAAGTCAATGAGGGAATCCGAATGGGCGCATCAGCTTATCTAACAAAACCGGTCGATTTCAGGGATCTTGAAAACGCACTAAATACACTGATTATTTCTTAATCTGGACGATAATCCAATTGGAGATTATTTTTGAGTGAAATCCGCGCTTTTATAGCCTTTGATTTTTCAGAAGAAATATACAAAACTCTTGATAAAATTACAATTGATCTCAAAAATCAACTTTCTGGTTTACCTGTCCGCTGGGTACCTGTTTACAACATCCATTTAACGATTAAATTCCTGGGTGATATCACTCACTCAGAATTCGTCAATTTGAAAAAGCTGTTGTTTGAAACCTCAAAAAATATTCCTCCAATTGATATATCTTTATTTGGATCGGGTGTATTCCCATCCTATCAGCGACCCAGAGTTATCTGGATCGGTCTCAAATCTCCCCCTATACTTGAGGAATTTTACAATAAGCTCGAAGAAGGGTCTGCGGTACTGGGTTTTGAACGCGAAAAACGCAAATTCTCCCCTCACATTACTATCGGTAGGGTAGCCAGAAAGGCAGACAAGCGAGAGGTCTTAGAAATCGGGGGCAAACTTGAAACTATCCAGCTAGGGCTTTTAGGGAATGACTGCCTCAGCCAGGTGCATATATACCAAAGCAACTTGAAACCGGATGGACCTGTATATAATAAACTTTATACATCCAATTTATCAAAAGAAAATAGTATACAAATTTGAGAGGTGAGCTCTGGAATCAATTGATTTAGCACGCACAATAACCAGCCTACTCGAAGAGAAAAAAGGGGAGGATATTATTTTGCTGGATATAAGCGAGGTATCCGATTTCTCGGATTATTTTGTGATTTGCTCAGGAACAAGTGAGCGGATGATCGAAGCCCTCGCCAATGATATTACCAAACATTTAAGGAATAATAATAAAATCCGAGGCACTGTGGAGGGTTTACCGCAGGATGGGTGGATTTTAGTGGATTATGGACCGGTGCTCATGCATATTTTTTCCCCGGAAAGAAGGATTTTCTATAATTTGGAAGAACTATGGAGTGACGGCCAGGTTTTGCTCCATTTGCAGTAAATACATTTTCTTATTCATTCAAAAGAATGAAAATTTTTACCACTAGGTAAAAATCATGCGAATACATCAGGTATCCTTACGTTTCTCTGAATCCTACTTGATTGAAGTCGAGCAGGGGTTAATTCTCGTAGATGCCGGTTTACCTGGTTCGGAAAATCAGATTTTGAAAGAAATTAAACAACTACAATTTTCAGACTTAAAAATAATCTTCATTACACATGCGCATCTTGATCATTACGGCAGCGCCGCTGCCATACGAAATTTAACCGGCGCAAAAATCGCAATCCACTCGGCTGATGCGGCAGTGATGTCAAAAGGTGAAACCCACCTGGGAATTCCAAAAGGACGTGGAAAAATTGTATCTCCCCTTATGCCGTTACTTGAGAAAATCTATCCGCCCGCTCGCGTACGAGCCGATATTCTGCTTGATGATGGTGATCGGTTGCAGATAGGTGGTATTGTTTGTAAAGTAGTGCATACTCCCGGGCATACTTCTGGCTCCTGTACATATTTATTCAACGAGCGATTTGCTTTCGTGGGAGATCTCCTCAGCAATAACGGCGGACCGCATGTACAGAAATATTTCGCCCAGGACTGGTCACTCATTTCATCAAGTGTTCAAACTCTGAAATCATACAATCCCCAATGGGCGTACGCCGGACATGGCAAAAAACCTATTAATCAAGCTGATCTCCAAAAATTGTGAGCGGTTTCGCGCGTGACAATTTTAATTAAGGAAGGTATTGAAAAATGGCTGACCAAGCGATTCAAGATCTATATGCTGAAGATTACAGCCACTGCTATGGTTGCGGGCGGCTAAACTCTCATGGGTTGCAGATTAAAAGTTACTGGAGCGAGGGCGAATGCATCTGCAGATTTAAACCAAAACCCTATCACATTGCTATCCCAGGATACGTTTATGGGGGTTTAATCGCCTCAATTATCGATTGCCATGCAACTGGGACAGCTGCTGCTGTGATGTACAATAACGAAAGCGATAAAAATCAGAAAGATCCACCCCCTCGGTTCTTAACCGCCTCACTGCAAATTGACTATCTTAAACCCACTCCACTTGGAGTAACTCTTGAAGTGAGAGCAATACCAATTGAGATCAAAGGTCGCAAAGTGGTCGTTAATGCTGAATTATATGCAGAAGATACACTATGTGCTCAAGGGAAAGTTGTAACCATCCAGATGCCTGAAGAACGTCTTCAGGAGCTTATAAAAAATGACCGATAATTGGCAACTTCAAGATCAACACACAATCGCTTTGCTAAATATTTTTGCGCAGTAACGATTCTTTGATAAAATACCATTAATACCCACTAAAGTGAATCATTTTGTAAATCAGGCTAATTATCATTGCAGTGTAATTTAATTATGCTCATGCCAAAATGGATTCAGCAAAATCAGAAAAATAGTAAAGGAGGTCTAGATGGCTAGTTTATTAAGAGTGGAAGGAATTGGTGAAGTATATGCCAAAAAACTAAACAAGGCGGGTGTGCGGTCAACCGAAGGGCTGCTGAAAAAAGGCGCAAAGCCTGCTGGTAGAAAAGAGATTGCTGAGAAGTCGGGCATCAGCGAGACATTGATTCTGGAATGGGTTAACCATGTTGATTTATTCCGCATTAAAGGTGTATTTGAAGAATATGCCGACTTGCTTGAAGAAGCAGGCGTAGATACCGTCAAAGAATTAGCCCAGCGTAAACCCGAGAATCTTTATAAGAAATTAGTTGAGGTAAATACTGCCAAGAATTTGGTTCGGCAGCTCCCTGGTCAATCCCAGGTTGCAGATTGGGTAGCTCAGGCGAAAAAACTCCCGCGCGCCATATTTTATTAATCCGGATTATTTCAATCCAAATCTCTCCACAGAAAATCAATAGGTAACAATTTGGGGCCGTTCAAAGAGAAAGTCGAACAGCCCCTTGTTTTTAATCTAAGATGAATAGTTCTTAATTCAATATCTGAATAATAACGAACTTTATATCCCCCAAATCTTATTCGATAAATGTATAATCAAGAACATTCATTTTTATATGCTTCACATCTGAAAAGGAGGCACAAATGCCATTCCACAAAAAACAAATCGCTCAGCTTATTTTCGCGTTTCTTACAGCAATGGTCATTTTATTCTCGGCAGCAATCCCTGCAAGCGCGGATGGGATCATAACCGATGGAAAAATAAATTCCAATGAAAAGATCGAGAATGATGTGATTGTTTTTGGTGATATAGTAACAATTGATGGTACAGTGGACGGCGACCTCATTGCGCTTGGTGGCGAAATCCAGATTAATGGCGACATTTCCGGAAGTCTAATTGCCCTTGGCAGGGATATTGAAATTGAAGGGCAGGTAGGAGGCAGTACCTATTCTGCAGGTGTGAGTTTAAATCTCGGTCCTTCTTCCGCAATTGAACGAAGTGTTTATTTTGTCGGCATCCGTTTATCTACCGAAGATGGAATGAATATAGGCCGGGATCTGGTTGTCGCCGCTCTCACTGGTCAACTGGCAGGTCAAGTGGGACGTGATTTCAAAGCAACTATCGGTTTGCTTCAATTTATTGACATTATCCGTGAAGGGGTTGAAGAGGATATAACACCTGCTCCCAGCACTCAGCCAGAATCAGAAGGTTCGGATGAGACAGGGGCTGCAAGATTAAATTCAGGGAATTATCAATTTACTTCTTTGGGTTTTGAAAAACAATCATCGCCGGATTATTCGATAAATGATATTCAACTTAGGAGTCTAAATACTAACTCGATTCAACAACTTGAGCCCGCAAATATTCAGAATGAAGTATTGCTTAAATGGATAGTAGACCGGCTGGAGGCGTTCATCACATATTTTCTGGTAGGTTTAATCGCTATTTGGATCCTTCCCGGTCGCTTTACTGAATGGGTGGAAACAATCCCAACCAAACCCCTAACAGTAATCGGTTATGGATTAATCGGATTGATTATCGCTTTAAATGGTTTCTTAGTGGTCTTGATTATCGCAGCCATATTGCTTGCAGTAGGATTGGGGCTTGGTTACATCACGCTCTGGCAACTGGCGTTCTATTTCTGGGGACTCACTTATTCCAGCCTGGTATTTATAACCTTCCTTTTCTCACTCTTTGTCTTTTATGTCAGTAAAACAATTGCTGCATACCTATTAGGTGTATTAATCATTGGAATGTTCACATCTGAACCAGGCAAGCATAAGGTGCTGGTATTGGCTCTCGGCCTATTGATATTTATTTTGCTCGCCGCAATTCCATATTTTGGGTGGGCAGTGGGTATTACTGCAATGATACTTGGGCTAGGCGCTGTGCTACTTAGAATGCGCCAGATCCAGTTTTCCGCGAAAAATTCATAGTCCTTTCCACAAAGATTATTTGGGAAATGGAATCCCTAAACAAAAAATATCTTCTGGCGATAGATGCAGTTGTCAACCTCATTCTCGGGTTAATCCTGTTGCTATTCCCTGGCAATATCCTCAATATTCTTGGCATGCCATATTCTAACACCTCTTTTTATTCCCAAATTCTGGGAGCCGTTTTAATCGGCATTGGACTAGCATTAATATTTGAAATATACTCGCCAATAAATAAGATTACCGGGTTGGGTGTCGGCGGTGCTATTATCATCAACACCTGTGGCGCTTTTACGCTAGCTTATTTACTAATATTTGGGAAACTGAATATCCCGCTTCGAGGTCAACTATTGCTGTGGGTTATTGTATTTATTGTGTTCGCAATCGGATTGATAGAAATCTTTTACACAAAAGGTAAATCAAGCCCCCATAATTAAACAGCTAATTCTATGCTTTTCCCCCTGAATAACCACCGAATTGCCAGCATACCAATCAGCATCGGGAACCAGAATGTGACACCCCGGTAAGCAAGTGCGATCACAGCAGCTGCCCCTAACGGGACTTGTAACGAGGTTAATCCCAAGGTGAGAGCTCCTTCAACAAAACCAATGCCAGATGGAGTGGGAGAGATAATCCAGAATAAATACCCTAGACTAAAAACAGCTACGATTGTTCCAGTGGAAAATGGGACATTAAAAGCAAGAAAAATCACTGCCAAAATAACCATTAAGACAATTTTACTCGTCAACCCCAAAATGGCGGGCAGAATAAGGTTCAGAGGTTTATACCTTATGTAATTTAAACCTTCGGAGACATCGCGTGCAAATACAAACGCCCGCTTCTCAGAAAGGTACTTTCTCCTAATAAATGGTTTCAAAATTGTGTTGACCAGTATTGCAAGTCGTGCCAATAACCTGCCAAGTGATTTCTCAGAGCGCATTCCAAGATAAAGCAATCCTATCCAAGAAACTACTAATAAGACCATTAATATTGAAGCGACAATTTCAGCTGAATTCAGATTATCCCTGCGAAATAATACAGTAAGACCTAGACCAAGCAGACTCAAAAACCCCAGATAGTCGAATAAAACAACTAGCGCTCCAGCCACTGTAACCCTTGCTGAAGAATACTGATTTCTTCTGGCTTCAGAAATAAATATCCCTAATCCACCCACTCCCCCGCTTGGAGCAACTACATTTACAAAATTCGCCGATGCCGCCATTAAAAACAAACGATCAGATTTTTCATTCAAGCCCAGGGCGCTGTAAATTGCCCGGTAAGAGCCTGTAACATTTAATAAGTAGATAATTTCAAGTCCTAACGCAAGGAATATATATACTAAATTTCCGTCTTGAAGAGTATCGATAATCGATTGAACTTCAGTCAGATTAAAAAGTATAAAAACAACCCCAATTAAAATAAAAACTGCAATGACAAAATTACGCATAAAAGTTGATTATAACGGATTATGCTTGGGAAGTAATTGCTGCGAATTATAAAATTTTTACCCCGGTTTTGATTCCCCGAGTGTAACCTGCAATTTAATTGTTTGGCTCTGGCGTACCACTTCGAGGTCTATTGTTTCGCCAGGCGAGTAAGAAAACAGAGCATTTGCGAATGTGTTATCTTCATCCAGATGTATATCGCCGATCTTTATAATGATATCACCTTGCTGCATGCCAGCTTGTCTTGCCGGGCTGTCTGATGAAATGCTTGTTACATATGCGCCCCACTCTGTCTGAAGATTATACATAGCAGCAAGATCTGGTGTGATTGGTTGCATGTTTATCCCCAGATAGGGTCGTGAGAAATAACCTTTCTGGATAAGCTGCTCAACAACAGCACTCACTGTGTTAGTTGGAATTGCAAATCCCAAACCTTCTGCAGGTGCCCCACCCATACTGTCACCCCGAATTACAAGTGTGTTTATTCCAATGATTTCACCTTTTAGGTTCACAAGCGGACCCCCGGAATTCCCGCTGTTAATTGCAGCATCTGTTTGAATCAAACCCTGGATTTCATAGCCCAGACCGGTGTCTAGCATTCTGCCTGTAGCGCTTACTACCCCCACTGTTACGGAATTTTTAAAATCCCCTAGAGGAGAACCTATTGCTATGACAGTTTGACCGGGTCGTAAACCATCTGAGTTCCCAAGTGTTGCTACTGATGGTACTCCACCTTCCACTTTCAATATAGCCAGATCTGCATATTTTTCGGTACCAATAATCTCCGCTGGTTTTTCTGTCCCATCTGCTAAAATCACAATTACTTTATTCGCATCTTCAAGAACGTGGTTATTTGTAACAAGATATCCTTCACTGGAAATAAATACACCGCTTCCGCTAACGGAAGAATCTGGAACAACCCCAAAAAATGAAGCACCCCCAGGTATGGTGCCAACAACAGTGACCACTGCTGGTCCAACACTTTCTACCGCATGGGTAACAGCCTGATCTAAACTGACTATTTGAGCTGGTTGATCTGTTGAAATTACCATGGTAGGTTTCGGTAATTCAGTCGCAGCTTGGACCATACCACCGGTTTGGTCACTGAGAGCAGTGTAAACAGCTAGGCTTCCAGCGATAACGCCTGCCAAACCTGCAACTATCCCAACAAGTAAGAAAAGAATTAAATATGGAAAAGCCTGGTTTTTCATATTCCAAAACCCATGTGCTAGTATTTATTACTACAGTTAACGACTATCTGCGACGGCTTCCCATCCCAAGCACCATTGTAGCCCAGTACAGCAGCTGAAGCACAGCAGTGACTAGCGCTGCAACATACGTCAATGCGGCCGCATTCAATACGTTATTAACCCCACGTCTTTCATCCTCACCTACAATTAGCCCGGATTGGACAAGCAAATGTTTTGCGCGTGAGGAGGCGTTCAATTCAACCGGTAATGTAGCCAATGCAAACAAGGCACCGCCTGAAAACACGAGCAACCCCAACCAGGCAATGCCTGCAATTTGAAGCAGCATTCCGATAATAATCAGTATCCAACCAAGATAGGACCCAATGTTCACCATCGGAACGACCGCAGACCGGAACCTTAATGGAAAATAGCCTTCATTGTCCTGCATTGCATGTCCTAACTCATGGGCTGTTATTGCAAGGGCTGCCACTGAAGTTCCATCATATACTCCCTGGGAAAGCCTCAATACTTTTGTGCGCGGATCGTAATGATCCGTCATCCTGCCTCGTATTCCTTCGACGCGTACCTGGTTTAGACCGCCAGTGCGCATAAGCCTCTCTGCCGCATCTTTCCCAGACATTCGGCTTCGGGCGGGTACTTTACTCCATTTGTTGTACGCAGACCTGACGTAAAACTGAACGACCAGCATCAGAATTAGAGCCGGAGCCATAAAAAGCAGATAGTTTGGGTTCAGGTAGAATCCATACATAATCATCCTCCCAATATAATTAAACCGTTTTCATTATCTTAAAACTAATATATAGTCATCTATTTTTTTTGTGTAAGCAACTCGATTGCCTTCTCCAGCTGGGAATCTACCCCATTTTGAAAATCCTCTTCAGTTATTTCAACAAAATAATCCGGGGTAAGCCCAACTTCCATGATCTGATGGCCATCCGGAGTAAGCCACCTGGCGATGGTGATCCGGACCGCGCCTTCGTCATTCCGTAATGGTGTGTACACCTGGACTGAACCTTTTCCAAAGGACGTTGTTCCAACTAATTTACCTCTGTCGCGATCCTGAATCGCGCCAGCAACAATCTCCGATGCAGACGCGCTACCTTCATTTATCAATACCACTAATGGAATTTCGGTCGCTACTCCACCGCTTCTCGCATTATATGTTTTGCGTTCATTATTACCGAACTCTTCATACATAACCACGCCATCATCAATGAATTCTGAAACAACCTGTATGGCTGTATCCAGGTAGCCTCCACCGTTATAGCGTAAATCGAGAATCAATCCATCGGGTTTTTCCCTAAGTAATTTTCTTAATGCAGATTTTAGATCTTTCCCAGTGCTGTCGCCAAAAGTAAATAACCTCACATATGCAATATTTTCGTCCAAAATTTTATAATCAGTGGTTGGTACAACGATACTAGCTCTTTCTACCTCGACTTCAAATGGTTCCTCATTATTCCCTTCACGTAGAATTGTCAATTGAACAACTGTGCCCTCAGGACCGATAATTCGCTGGCGGACAACTTCACCATCAATACCAGTCATGTCATCACCATCAATTGCGATAACCTTATCATCCGGAAGCAATCCGGCTTTTTCTGCGGGTGATCCTGGCATAGGACTGATTATTGTAAGATAATCACCAGTAATATCAACCCAGGCGCCTATTCCTTCATACTCCTCTCCTTCCAGTGTCGCATTGGCTCGCTTAAACATTTCGGGGTCAAGATAAGAGGTATGCTGGTCTCCAAGTGAATCGAGCAATCCCTTGATAGCACCTCTGAGCATGACCTCTTTGTCAACAGGCTGGTCGACATAATCAGCTTCGATCAAATTCCATGACTGCCAGAAAGGTTCAAAAAGATCCTCAAGTTCTTCTGGTGTTCCACCCTTTGAAGCATCCACGAATTCTTCTTGGATACTTTCCATTTGCACTGTAGGTTTAGAAAACAGGTCTGGAATCTCATCAACTGAAGCAATTGTCCTTCCCGCGACAAAACCGGCTGAAAAAATCCCACTGAGAATCAATAATCCCACCAGGACACCTGAAATTACTAACAAGACCCTAAGTTTCATTAAATAACTCCTAACGTAACCAAAACAACTATCAAAATATTAAATGAAAGGATAAATATAATCCTGAGAATTTCTAATCAATTCGATAGAATTTTATTGTACATTTATTACAAAACGATTAGAGAAATGTAAATATTCCGATAGAATGAAAAATCACAGGTAAGTGTCAATTTCTAAGCTGAATGCTATTAAAGAAGGGGTTTAGATGAAAAACCAGTATGAACCGCTGTGTTGGTAAAGGCAAATAAAGGAAAATTTAAATGTTCAATTTTCTTTTTATATAAGTTTCATATGATGAAGGATCGTTTACCTGCTCAACATATTCGAGTATCTGATCACCGTCCATCGGATAATCCGGATGGCATGAAGTTGGTAAAGCGCCGTTGGGTACCAACACCAAGCTATGCACCAACGGTCCGATTATGTCAACCTGTTCTAGAGGTGAAACGATTTTTTCTGAAGTAATTATCACCTTATCAGAAGTCAATACTAACTCTTCATCCACACATTTGTTTTTTCCGATAATTGCATTTCCATCTTCGTCTGCTTCAATTGCATGGATAACCGCCACATCGGGCTTTATCGCAGGAAATGCAATCAGTTCTTCTCCTTTATAGGGATCAAGGATTGACTTTACATCCGGCCGGAGTTTGGGTAAATCGGTTCCCAACCAGCCTCTGCCAGGCATAAAACCAACACCAGCAATTTCAGCACGCAACCCAAACGCCAGGCTTGCTTCGGTTTCTTCGATTACTTCAACCTGACCCCGGTTAGCGTAATACGTAAACATAGGAGCTAAACCAAAAATCTCCAAACCAAAATAACATGCCCTTACCCTTGAAACCATACCTGTGCCTACTAGCAAATCACTTTCCATCCCGGCAGCAAAAGACAATAAAGTCAAATTATTCGGTTCACCAGTTTGGTAATAACGCCTGATTAAATTAAGAACAAATGCCATCGGTCTTCTATATAATGTCATACCACCCAGAGCGAGCATGCTGCTAGATTTGACATGCTCAACACTTTTTGCTAATTTTTCAATCTTAGACACGATTTTTACTCTTCAAATTCCCCCTCCGAATTGTCCTTCCTTTTTAGATTAGTTACAATCTCGGACAACTGCTTCAATGCAATATCTTCATCTTCCCAGGGATTTCTAGCTCTTTTAAACGCATTTTTGAGCAAGCCAACTGTTCCAGATGTTTTCCCCTTCTTACCAGCGAAGGATGCATAAATACCAACATTCAACAATATCACCAGAACCAGAGCCACAGCAACGATAACCAGAGCGTTTGTAAAATCCATCTATTGCCTAAATATGAGCTGATTAGCTTATCTACACACAATTAGTCCAATATGCATGGGTATTCTACCATTCCCATAATTCTGGAATCTCTTGCTGTAACGCAGACAGATTAGAAATTACATAATCTATGCTGGAATTTAATTCTCCGGATTCACCAACCAGTACGGTGGTTAAACCCTTTTCTTTCGCAGTTATGAGATTCCTTGTTGAGTCATCGATCATTATACATTTCTTTTCGTTTGGACTCCCCGCTATTGCTATCGCTTTTTGGTAAGCTTCCGGATTTGGTTTACATATAAAATCAATCGTCCGGATATCGATAATTCCTTCGAAACAATCCAATAAACCCAGGGTGGAAATTACCCGGTATGCGTGATCTTTGTCTGCATTTGTAAATATCCAACGGTTTGGAGGCAGCCTTTGCAGCAACTCCCGTAACGCTGGTTGTGGTTGCAGGTAATCTTCAAGAGGCAAGTCATGCACAAATTTGAGATATTCGTCCGCGTTTACCTGATGGTGGATTTGCAACCCCCGCAAGGTAGTCCCATACTTTAGGAAGTATTCACTGCGCAGGTTGGACACACTATCTTCTGGAATTCCAATCCGTTCAACCATAAATTGGTTCATACGCGAACCAATGATTTCCCATAACCCGTTATCATTGGGATAAAGCGTACCATCCAGGTCGAAAAAAAGGGTTTCAATTGACATTCAATAATTATATCCATTAAGAGAAATCAGGAACAGTGCATCTGGAGAATTCTTCGATTCGGCTACTTTTCCATTAATATTTATTCACTTATAATAATTTCATGACTATCCGGCTTCTATCTCAAAAAGTGTCCTCACAAATTGCCGCCGGAGAAGTGGTAGAACGTCCTGCGTCTGTGGTTAAAGAACTTATCGAGAATTCGCTTGATGCCGCCGCCAGTAAGATAACTGTCCTGGTGAAAAATGCCGGTTTGCGCTTGATTGAAGTCAAAGACAACGGGAAGGGGATTCCACCTGATGAACTGCATCTAGCTGTTCAACGGCATGCAACAAGTAAACTGGAAAAACCCCAAGACCTGGAAAAAATTGCCACACTGGGATTTCGCGGCGAGGCTCTGGCATCCATCGGTTCAATCTCCAGATTATTGATTGAATCAAATCCAATTGGTTCTATGAATGCGGCGGAAATCCTTGTCGAGGGTGGTATGCCATCTAAAGTCAGTCCAACCGGCGCTCCAGAAGGTACTACAGTGAGAGTCGAAAACCTATTTTACAACGTACCAGCACGCTTGAAATTCTTAAAACACGAGAGAACTGAAAAAGGACATATCAACTCGATACTTTACCGCTATGCTCTTGCCTTTCCCAACGTCCAATTCGCACTTCACCACGATGGCAGGCTGGTTTTTCATACAAGCGGAAATGGTAACCGCAGGGAGATAATTGCCTCGATACATGACCCGGCAATGGGCCGAGCTCTCATCGAGATTGAGTCAGTATATCAAGAGTTAGTTGTGAATGGTTATACAAGTCCACCGGGGTTAACCCGTTCGAATCGGAAAGATATTTTGTTTTATGTAAATCACCGTCCAGTGCAGGATTCTACGCTCACCAGCGCATTATTAAAAGCCTATCACACGTTTCTGATGTCAAAACGTTACCCTATCTCATTTATTTTTATAGAATTGCCCTACGACCAGGTCGATGTTAATGTCCATCCAACAAAATCTGAAGTTAGATTTAAAAATACAGGCAGAATATTCAGCTCCATTCAAAATGCAGTCCGCAAAGCTCTTCTTGCGCATGGACAAATACCAGATTTAATTCCACGAACTGAATGGCTAGAAATCTCCAGCCTCAACCAACCGGCAACTCTTAATAACCACACTTCGAATTGGTCAAGTGTCCCGCTGGAGCAAATTGAAGCAGATTCTCGAACATTCCCTGAGAATGTGGATTCGGAAGGCGACTTGCCTTCCCAAATTGGATTAAACAAATTAAGAGTTCCACTATTGAGACCAGTTGGTCAAGTAGCCTCCGCTTATCTCGTTGCTGAGGGCCCGGATGGGCTGTATCTCATCGACCAGCATGCAGCTCATGAACGTATTCTATTCGAAAGATTATCAGCGCAAAAAGATATGCACATGGCTTCACAATCCTTACTCAAACCAGAGAGCATACAACTTTCAACCGAACAGGCAGAAATTCTTGAAGATCAAATAAGTTTATTGTCCAAGCTAGGTTTCCAGATAGAAAAATTTGGAAAAGACACTTTTCTCCTGAGGTCAATTCCCGCTATCCTATCAAAAATCGAGCCTGTTGAGGCTCTAAGATTAATTGTTGACGATTTCGAGGAGGATGAGACTCCCTTGGAATCAGAAATCGAATCACTGATCATAGCCAGAATCTGTAAACGTGTAGCAATTCGGGCTGGGCAGATCCTTTCCCAAGAAGAACAGAGCACTCTCATAAATGATCTGGAAAACTGTCAATCTCCTCGAACATGTCCACATGGCAGGCCAACAATGGTTCACTTATCAGTAGATCTTCTCGAAAGGCAGTTTGGACGAAGAGGCCCGCGCTAATTTGTCGTTCTCAACAAGTGTAAAATTTCCAAATCAGGAGGGTAACCATGCCTATCTATCTCCTGGACGAAAGTCTGATGATAAATATTTTTTATGAGCAAAAGGATTGTGATTTCCACAATAACATTTGTCTGTCAATAATTGAAGATTGCCCAGAAGAAGAAAAAATTTTCGGGGCTGAGCAATCAAACCTATATATCACCCCCTTACAGGCGCGTGCGTTGGCAAGCGCTTTAAGCAACGCAGCGCACCTGAGTGAAAAAACTTGTGATGATTAAATTCAGGGGCAAAGATTTACTATAGAGATCGTTTTATTTTGAATGGAATCTGGCCCGATAACAAAAGCTTATCAATAAGAACGGATTTGCAAACCCCAATCCCACATGAAGATGAGGTTTTGATTAAAGTCAGGCTTGCGGGATCTGTGTAACTGATCTGTAAATGGTTCGCGGCTATTATCCTTTTACAGGGATATTAGGACATGAATTCGTTGGAGAAATTGTAGTTGATGAAATCACGCTGGTTGGATTGCGCTGCGGTCCATTCGAACCAGCCCTGCGGTTGATGGAGAAGAGATTGATTAATCCTGAACTTCTTATTGCTGACCGCTTCCCCCCTTATTGATTGTTTAAGAGCTTTCGAAACGGCTGCTCAACCAGGAATCTTGAAGGTTTTACTCGATCCGGTGACTTATAAATGGATACCACATATCAAATATGCTGCACAATTTGTGGAATTACACTGGCGACATCATGATTAATCACCAGACTCGCAAGCTCGTCGAGGTAAGTCTCTGATCTATTGATTATTATCAACTTTGCACCTTGTTCAATGGCTTGCAGTGGTAGTTCTGCTACAGGGTATACTTCTAAGGATGAGCCAGCAACAATCATTACATCACATGACCTCGAAATATTAGCAGCCTCCATCCAAATCCTGGCTGGCAATTGTTCCCCCATCAATATTAAGTCGGGCTTCAAAACACTTCCACAATCTTTACAAAGCGGAATAACACCTTCATTTAGAAATGGTGCTAATAACCCAACAGATTCAAAACATTTAAAACATGCTGTGCATGTAAGACTTTTCCACGAACCATGGACTTCGAGTACCCTCTGAGATCCAGCCATTTGATGTAGACCATCAATATTCTGAGTAATAATCGCTTTTATATCCCCCCTGCTCTCTAAATCAGCTAGGCCGATGTGAGCTAAGTTTGGCTTGGCTTCAATGATTTGAATAGCGAGCGGTCGAATCCAATTATAAAAATTTTCAGGATTTTGGCGAAAAGAGATCAAAGAGGCAACCTCAAATGGATCGTATTCAGTCCACAACCCGCTGTCCTTCGATCGAAAATCGGGAATTCCTGAAGGTGTTGAAATCCCTGCACCTGTCAGTACAACTGCATTCTCACTTGCCCGTATGATCTCCGCAGCAGATATTATTTCAGAAAGGAATTTATATTCATTGGTATCCATGTCGAATCTGGGAAATCAGAATTCCGGTTGTTATTGAAATTATAATATCACTCATAATGATTAAGCTGATTGCTGGCATCCTATCTGAACATTGTCTCATAAAATCTGATGATCCCCTGTTGGTCGCGGTTTCAGGGGGAGTGGACAGTTTGTGTTTGCTTGATATTCTTGACCGACTCAATTTCAATATTATTATTGCCCATTTTGACCATTCATTGCGGCCCGAATCCGCTGCAGAAGCAGAGAAAGTCAGGATATTCGCTGAAAATAGGAACCGCAAGTTTATATTGGGAAAGGGAGATGTCTTCAAGTATGCTTACCAGAAAAAACAGACTATAGAAGAAGCCTCCCGCCATGCTCGGTATCGCTTCCTGATCAAGCAAGCGGAGATTTATAATGCTTCCGCAGTCGCAGTTGGCCATAATGCCGACGACCAGGTTGAAACAATACTGATGCACCTTTTACGCGGATCGGGAATGGAGGGACTTGCCGGGATGTCATACAGGAGTTTGCCAAATGAATGGAGCTGCGAGACCGCAATCATAAGACCGCTACTGGGAATTTGGCGAGAGCAATTGGACGAATACATTAGAGAAAACAACCTACAACCATCTCTTGACTCCAGTAATAAAGACATAAAGTATTTGCGCAATCGAATCCGACATGAACTAGTTTCATATCTTGAAGATTACAATCCTCAAATTAAAAATCTGATCCTACAGTTAGGGGATACAATTCGCGAGGATCTCTTTCTAATTAATAAAATCACAGAAGATGTATGGAATAAGTGCCTTTTGCAGAGCGGTCCCGGGTATTTTGCTTTTGATCATAAACTACTGATTCAGCAATCATTGGGTGTCAAAAGGAGATTAGTCAGGAGAGCTATTCATATCTTACGCCCAAAATTGAGAGATTTTAACTTTGCTGCGGTTTTATCTGGTGTCAATTTCATCAACACACCTTCTCGGAGCGGTTCAATCGACCTTCTCTCTGGAGTTAGGATGTTGATTGAGTTGAATAAATTGTGGATTTTTGATAAATCCATCGAATTACCTTCAGGAGGGTGGCCTCAATTACAAGGTTTTGAAGAATTCAAATTGGATATTCCCGGCATACTCTTTCTCCCACAGAACTGGCAAATAAAAAATTCAATATCAGATGTACCGAAGGATTGTCTCGAATATGCTAAATATTCGAAAGAATTTCATAGCGTCTGTCTTGATATAGAGAAATTAACCCTGCCTCTTACCGTTAGATCCAGAAAACCGGGTGATTTCATCAAACCTATCGGAATGGGAGGACACAAAATAAAATTATCAGACTTGTTTATCAATAAAAAAATTCCAAACCGATTGCGTGATTTGTGGCCAATCATTTGCTCAGGTGATCAAGTAATATGGGTGCCTGGATTACATCTATCTCACGATTTTCAAATTAACAAAACAACCAAGAAAGTCGTTCAAATATCTTTGACAAAAACAACTAGTAATTAATATTTCAACCAACAGTATTGCCCAAAAAGGGAAATTCTTTAGGTAACTTCTCAACCTTGAAATATTAAATTTAAAATTTACTTAAAAACAAAACCCCAAGGTTTATGAGACCCTTGGGGTTTTATTTTTTGTTTATTTTCTGGTTAGAACAATCCTACTACTTTACCAGATTCGAGATCCAGATCCACATCATAATATACCGGTCTGGTCGGTAATCCTGGCATTGTGCTCATTTCTCCCAAGAGCGGATAGAGGAAACCTGCTCCTACTGAAGCGCGTATATCTCGGATAGGTACCACGAATCCCTTCGGTACACCTTTCAATGCGGGATCATGGCTTAGAGAAAGATGTGTCTTTGCCATACACATTGGCAGTTCATCGAACCCGAGTTTTGTATACAGCTCGACCTTTTTCTCTGCCTCAGGTTCAAATAAAACTCCATCAGCTCCATATATTTCTTTGCAGATTGTTTCAATTTTTTCCTTGATGGATGTGCCCTTCAATGGATAAAGAAATTCGAAGTTGCTAGGTTTTTCGCACGCCGCAACGACTGCCTCGCCTAAAGCAACCGCGCCTGCGCCGCCTTCCATCCAGTGCCTCGAAATAACCGCATCCTCTGCTCCTGCATCCGCAGCAGCCTGACGCACCAGTTCAACTTCTGACTCTGTATCAGCCGCGAATGAGTTCACAGCAACAACAACCGGAATACCGAAACGTAAAGCATTCTTAATATGAACCTTCATGTTCCCTAAACCAGCTTCAAGTAATTCCAGATTCTCCTCAGTATACGCAGGATCCAAAGGCTGACCAGCTTTCACCGTCGGTCCGCCGCCATGCATCTTGAGCGCTCTTACAGTAGCAACCATAACAACACAATCCGGAATTAGACCCGAATAACGGCATTTGATGTTAAAGAATTTCTCCATGCCGATATCCGCTCCAAACCCGGATTCTGTCACCACATAATCCGCCAGTTTGAGCGCAATTTTATCGGCTATTATCGAGCTGTTACCGTGGGCAATATTTGCAAAAGGTCCAGCATGCACAAAGGCGGGAGTTCCTTCCAGGGTCTGCATTAACGTTGGTTTGATCGCATCTTTCATCAACACAGTCATAGCGCCTGCGCAACCGAGATCTTCAGCTGTCACAGCTTCGCCTCTGCTGTTTGTCCCTATAACGATTCGTCCAAATCTTTCGCGCATATCCGCCAGGTCGGTTGTGAGCGCGAGTATCGCCATAATTTCACTTGCTACAGTAATATCAAAACCAGTTTCGCGTATGAAACCTTGCTCTTTTGGACCCTGACCTATAGTGATCCCACGCAGCATTCGATCATTTGTATCTACAACCCTGCGCCATGTTATAGATGATGGATCAATATCGAGTCGTGCAAAGCGGCTAATTTCTTCCGGAGTTAAATCATTCGGGTCAGTCTTGTTTATCCCTAATTTTTCTAGCCTCTTCAGCATGGAAGGGGCAAATTCACGATTCCCCTGTTTATCTGGAGGGCACAACCTTCTGAAAAGTGCCTCATCTGTTTGTCTTGATTCATGGAACATGCGGGTATCAATTGCCGCAGCAAGAAGGTTGTTTGCAGCAGTAATGGCATGAATATCACCAGTCAGATGAAGGTTAAAATCCTCCATAGGTATCACCTGGCTGTACCCACCGCCAGCAGCACCACCTTTGATCCCGAATGTCGGTCCCTGACTGGGCTGCCTGATGCAGGTGAATACTCGTTTTCCCAGGTGCGCGCCCAAAGCCTGGCTTAACCCAACCATTGTGGTGCTTTTTCCCTCACCTAAAGGTGTTGGTGTTATGGCTGTGACATCGATATATTTTCCATCCGGGACGTCCTGCAACCTTTCCAGAACTTCCAGGCGGACTTTTGCTTTGTAATCGCCGTAAAGCTCCAGTTCTTCGCCAAGTAATCCCAGTTCATCAGCGACTTGAGAAATCTTCTTCGGTTTTGCTTCTTGAGCAATCTCTATGTCAGATGGAACTGGAAATCGCACTTTGAGTGGAGTAGGTGTAAACTTTCTTAATCCAGGGAATTTTTTTTCTTCAGTCATCTTCGTTGCCCTCTCCTTTTTATTATTCTTGGTGGGTAATTAACACCCCAATTGTGACAGATTTCACTTCCATGTACAATTGACGCATATCCTGTCTGTATTAAGTAAAGTGTCACAATTTGGATTATTTTAGAGATAAACGGAGCCTCAGATTGGTATTCTTAATCCTGAGCAGGCATTAAACAGACAAAATCGTAAGGTTCTAACAATAAATCACCTTTTGAAATAATTTCATCAGTAATTAGGTTCTTAAACCTGGTGCTGAATCCATACAATCTGAGAAAATTTCCAGGGATTGTCTGTTTTAATTCGCTAAAATTAGACAATACAATTGCTCTTTGATTTTTGTAAACTCGCAAATACCCAAGAACATGGTCGTTGTCAGTATTCAATACCTCCAATTTATTTCCCGCAAAGACATTATTACTTTTACGCATTTCTATCAATTCCACCAATCCAGGGAACACACGTCCTGCTAAAGAATCTTTATCTTTCCTCTTTTTTGCCTTGTTCCAGTCGAAGGATGATCTATGCACCCAGCGATTATCCTGCGATTTTGAGTCGTCTAGTCTGAATCCATAATTATTTAATGTTGCTATTTCATCACCAAGATAAATTAATGGGATTCCACCAGCAGTCAGGATTATTCCATGAAGCAGCAGTATCCTCTTTATTGCGAGATCAATCTCTTTTTTTGAATTTTCCTGCAAAGCTTTCTCCAATCCACAGAGTGATGCGCAGGTCCCGGATATGCGTGCATCCCCAGTTTCAGGGTTGACCTGGAACAATAATCCCAATGCAAAACTTCCCGGAAACTGGCCAGAGTAAAACTGGTTGAGAAATTCCCGATGATCGAAGGCGTTTATCCCCAACTTCAATGCATCCTCATCAGAAAATGTCCATCCAATGTCATCATGCGAACGGACATAATTAACCCAAGCGCAGCATTCGCCGATACGGAACCTGTCAATAAGGCACTGTCGCAGCAATTTCACCTCTCTTGTTGCCAGAGAATTCCAGAGCATTGCCATTAATAAAGGGTTATAGGAAATTTGACACTCCTCAGATGAAATATATTTGACAACCTCTTCCGGATGGACAATCGCCTCAGATTTAAATAATAAAGCCGGGGCTGAGATACGAGCCGCGGCATTAAATGCTTGAATAAGCATATGCGCTTCTGGCAGGTTTTCGCAATCGGTTCCCAATTTTTTCCAGATGAAAGCGACCGCATCCAATCGCAAGATCTCCACTCCTGCATTTGCGAGAAACAGCATCTCTTCAAGCATTCGGTTGAAGACAGCCGGATTTTCATAATTTAAATCCCACTGGTATGAACGGAAAGTTGTCCAGATCCATTTGCCGAGTTTTTTATTGTAAGTAAATGAACTGGTTCTGAGACCATTCCGCTTTTCATCTGGAAATATTTCCCTCAGATGGCGTTCATAGGCATCTGGCAAACTGCGATCAGGGAACATCCGGTAGAACTCCTGATAGTTGACATCCCCACCCTTGGCTAGATTTGCCCAGTAATGTTCATCAGAAGTATGGTTAAAAACAAAATCTAGCACAAGACTGATCCTCGAATTTCGGAGGTCCTTACCCAGATCAACTAATTCTTCCATTGTGCCTATATCAGGATTTATCTCCCTGTAACTGCTTACGGCATATCCACCATCATTCTCCCCCAGAGGAACTTTGAATACAGGCATAAGATGAAGGTATGTTATTCCCAATTCCCTTAAGTATGCTATTTTATCCTTTATACCTGCCAGATCCCCAGCAAACAGATCAACATAACAAACCCCGCCAACAAGCGATTGAGATTGAAACCATTCAGGATTCTCTTCGCGATATTTATCTAATTTTTTTAGATCTCCCGGGCGGCCAAACCACATGTGAGCCAGTGTATCAAGCAAATCTTCCAGATGAAAATAGAAATCATGTTGGTGACCATACAATAGATAATAAATTTCAAAAAGGCTTGGGTAATGATCTTCTATCCTTCTCTGGAATGTATTCCAATCATTTAATTGACCTTTATCCCCCAATTGAAAGCGCTTTTTTACACGCGGAAGTAAGCGGCTTAACGATTCTGAGATGTATCTCTCTAGTTTATCCATTTGATTTATCTCTCGCCAGCGTGAGAACTTGTTACGCACTTGTTTAGTTAGAATACCAGCCAGATAAAATTGTAGACTTCTCGTATGTTAAATGAATCTCAGCCACTTGTATTCATAAGGTTTGAGGAATTCTGGCAAATTCACCTGTTCCATATCAAATCCCTTATTCTCAGAGAAAAGATCTTGAAAGGCAGAATGGGTTATCCCATTTAGGAATTCCAGACTAATGGTTTCCCCTGACAGATTATTAATAACGAGAACTCTCATATCCTCATAAGTTCTGATATATGCTGCAATTGTTTCACCACCATCGTTTATCCAATTTAGGTCTCCCCATCCAAAGGCATCAATTTCTTTTCGGATCCGGATCATTCTTTTAACATTATTAAACAACGAATTCTGGTCCATCCTCTGTACAGCCACATTCACTTCTCTGAATGAGTACTTACCATTTTGAATTATTGGTGAATATAATTTCTGGGGATTGGCACTTGAAAAACCAGCATTGTTGCTGCCATCCCACTGCATAGGCGTGCGGACACCATTCCTGTCGGGCATCCAAATATCATCCCCCATGCCGATTTCATCACCATAGTAGATAACCGGGGAACCCGGCAGGCTGAACAGTAAGGAATACGCCAGTTCAATTTTCCGCTTATCCCCATCCAGGAGCGGTGCTAACCTTCGGCGGATACCCAGATTTAACCTCATTCTATCTTCCGGGGCATATTCGCTCCACATCCATTCCCTCTCTTCTTCAGTCACCATCTCAAGGGTTAGTTCATCATGGTTCCGCAAGAATGTGCACCACTGGCAACTCTCTGGTATCTCGGGTGTTCTTTGGAGGATGTCAATGATAGGCGTCCTGTTTTCTCGCTTCAACGCCATGAAAATTCTAGGCATCAGCGGAAAGTGAAACCCCATATGGAATTCATCAGCTTTCCCAAAATATTCCCTAACATCTTCAGGCCACTGGTTTGCCTCACATAATAAAACCCTGTCCTGGAATTCGCTATCAACAAATTTTCGGATATCCTTTAAGTATGCATGTGTCTCAGGTAAATTCTCACAATTGGTCCCCTCTTTTTCGAAAAGATACGGAACTGCATCCACCCGGAATCCATCAACACCTGCTTCCAGCCAGAATCGAATAATGTTCAACATTTCCTTCTTCACGGCTTGATTTTCATAATTTAAATCAGGTTGTGAAGCGTAGAATCTGTGCCAGTAAAATTTTTCTGCCGTCGCATCCCAGGTCCAGTTCGATTTTTCCGTATCCAAAAATATTATGCGAGCATCTGCGTATTTCTCGTCTGTTTCGCTCCAGACATAATAGTCATGGTAAGGAGAATCGGTGCCCGTTCTTGCCAATTGAAACCATTGATGTTGATCCGAAGTATGGTTTAAGACCAGATCGGTGATCAACCTCATTTCTCGTTTATGAACTTCCAACAATAACTTCTGGAAATCCTCCAGGGTTCCATACTCTGGCAAAATCCCATAAAAATCAGCAATGTCATACCCGTCATCTTTGAGCGGTGAGGGATAGATAGGCAGCAGCCAAATACAATCCACACCTAGATCTTTAATATAATCCAACCAGCTGATTAAACCGTTCAAATCTCCATGTCCATCACCGTTACCATCAGCAAAAGCGCGGACATAGACTTCATAAAAAACTGCGTTCTTAAACCAAAGCGATTCAGAAGGTTTTGTGCTCATCATTGGGACCAAATTAAATCAGATCTTTTCAAATATATAACGCATTTTCCGCTGCGATCTTGCCGTACCAAAGTCCACTTTGTTTAGGAATTCTAGCCCGTGATTTCATATCTACACGTACAAGACCAAATTTCTTACTGTAACCATACGCCCATTCAAAATTATCCAGCAGACTCCAAGCAAAATAACCGCGTACATCTGCGCCCGCCTGAATTGCATTGAATGTTGATTGGATATGGGCACGTAAAAAATTAATTCTGCCCTGGTCATTAACGAAACCATTCTCATCAGGCTCATCATTTAACGCGCATCCGTTTTCGGTCACAAACATTACCGGGTTTCCAAATCTCCTTTTAATATCCATCAAAACAGAAGTTAAGCCAGAAGGATCAATCCCCCAACCCATTTTTGTAATCCCCCAACTCGGAGCTGGATTAGGATGCAATTTCGCTTTCAAATGGGAACCAGAAACACTGTGAGAGACAGAATAGGATTTATAGTAATTTAGACCTATGAAATCCACTGAACCTTTAATTGTATCCAGGTCCCCGTCCCGAAGGATCGGTTTTTGAGGTCCAAGCCAAGCGAATAACGATTCTGGGTACTCTCCATTAAATATCGGAGAGAGAAATAAATCTGCACTCTCTGAATATGCTCTCTGACACGCTTCCACATCTTCTTCACGATCGCTTGCGGGCAAATATTTGTCTATATTAAGGACAATTCCAATTTTCCCGTTGAAGCCACTCTCTTTATATAACCTTACAGTGCGGGCGTGCGACAGCAGCAGGTGGTGAACCGTTTGATAAGCTTGGGTAAAATCGCAAATTCCAGGAGCATGTTCACCAGTGCCATACCCCAGAAAGGCGATAACCCATGGTTCGCAGTGGGTCGACCAAAGATTTACCCGGTCTGCTAAATGTTCAAAAACAACTCTTGCGTATTCAACAAACCAGTCCACCATTTTTCTGTTCGGCCAGCCGCCTTTATCTTGCAGAACCTGAGGGAAATCCCAGTGATTTAAGGTGCAGAGTGGGGTTATGCCCGCTTCCAACAATCTATCCACCAGACGCTCATAAAAACCGATCCCCTTTTGATTTACTCGACCGGTACCCAAAGACAATATTCTGGGCCAGGACAATGTTAAGCTGTATGCATTCAAACCCAGAGATTCCATCAATTCAACATCCTGCGGCATCCGGTGATAATGATCGCAGGCTATATCTCCGGTATCGCCATTTTCTACGTTATACGGTTGGTGGGAGAAATTGTCCCAGACGCTTTCCCCTTTCCCATCCACATTCCAGGCGCCTTCTATTTGGTAGGATGACGTCGCAGTTCCCCATAAAAATCCCTCTGGAAATGATAATTTATTCATACTCATTACTTCCAATACTGGTTACCAGATAAGAAAGACTATTCTCGGATTCCATAAATCTGCAGAAACCTGTTTGAATACCCAAGGTCAGGTGCGCTTACTTTTTTCATTTCAATAATCTCTTCTTCGCTCGGTTTCAAATCCAAGACTCCCAGGTTATCCAGCAATTGGTCCACTGTCCTGACTCCAATCAAAACTGAAACTACAACTTTTTTAGACAGCAGCCATGACAGGCGCGTAAAAGCATAGATACCCTTATTTTGCAATTCCCAATATACAATTCAATTTTTGAAAGAAACTGCTGTCTAGCCTTTCACCGACCCGGCAAGCAGTCCGCGCACGAAGAAGCGTTGTAACGCAAAGAATATAACCATTGGCAATATCATCGTTACAAAAGCCCCTGCAGTTAACAAATGCCAGGCATTACCAAACGTGCCGGTAAGGTCTGCTAACCTTTGGGTTACGACCTTAAAATTTGGATCTACTCCCAGGAATACCAGCGCCACCAGGTAGTCGTTCCATACCCATAAAAACTGGAAAATAGCAAACGAGGCTAACGCGGGCACGGATAAAGGCAAAACCAATCTGGTAAACACCGTAAAATGGGAAGCTCCGTCGATGAAAGCTGATTCCATAGTTTCGCGCGGCAGGGTACTGATGTAATTGAACAGCAAGTATGTGGCTAGCGCGAGTCCAAAGCCTGTGTGCGCCAACCACACCCCTAAAAAAGTACCGTTCAATCCAATTTTATTGTAGTCGCTCAGGATGGGTACTAGAGCGATTTGCAGCGGTACAACCAGTAGTCCTACTACCATAATAAATGATACTCTCCTGGCAGGAAAATTCATCCACGCAAAAGCATACGCTGCAAAAGCGGCAATCAATATTGGAATAACAGTAGAGGGAATTGTCACAGCAAGGCTGTTAAGAAACGCCTGCGACATATCCTGCCCGGGAACCGTTTCAGTTGTTCCATCCGGTCTGGTTACTTCAAAAGAGGACCCAAATACAACCTGACGGTAGTTATCCAGCGTAAAATCCCAATTTACTGTCCAAACCTTCTTTTGAACTTCAATCCGCCCAAGTCTTTTATTTCCCACCCAGGTTACTCGAGCATCTCCACCGGGTGATTCAACTCCTTGCCGGAGTTCCTCAAAGGATCCAGATGCTCCTTCAACCTCCATCACAGAGTCTGGGTCCAAGCCTAATTCCTTCGGGTCAACAACTTTTACGGTCTCCCAAGCCCGGTGTGGGAAAATTGACCACCATCCGGATGTCTGGATATCAAATCTCGTCCGAAATGAGGAGACCAATAATCCAATTGTCGGGATGCTCCAGATTAATACCAGAACAATCAAAGCGATATTAATTATTACAATTGCAGTACGTGTTTGACCACCCATCTTAAAATGCCTCCGTCTCTCTGAACTGGCGCAGATTGTAGATCATAACTGGGATAACCGTGATGAGTAAAATGATGGCAATGGCAGAACCAAATCCTGAATTTCTCGCTGTAAATGACTGCCGGTAAAACTGCGTTGCGATTACATGCGTACCGAACTGCCCACCGGTCATCACCCAGACCACATCGAATATTTTCAACGTAAAGATGACTATCGTCGTCCAGACGGTGACAATTGTCCCCATAATATATGGAACCATTATTCTTAAAAAGACCTGCATCTCGGTCGCGCCATCCACCCTGGCAGCCTCTATTATTTCTTCCGGAATTCCCTTTAGTGCCGCCGAGAACAAAACCATCGAGAAGCCAGTCTGAAGCCAAACCACAATGATAATGAGAAAGAGATTGTTCCAGGGTGCTATGGCAACCCATTTGTCCCAGGGATGCGGGCTACCCCCGAACGCAACCACGATCGCATTTAATAAACCAATTTGGGCGGCACCCTCAGGGCGGACTTCATAAATAAAATTCCAGATCACGCTGGCGCCAACAAATGAAATTGCCATGGGAAGGAAAACCAACGATTTTGAAACACGTTCGAACTTGCTTCTGTCAGCCAGCCATGCAACAATCAATCCCATAACAACCGAAGTTGTGCTGCCGAAGACAATCCACATAAGATTGTTTCGGATTGCTTCCTGCAGAAGACGTTCTGAAAAAATTGCCAGGTAATTTCCCAGACCAACAAACGCCGGGCTCTGCAAAGCCTGCGGCCAGGTCCAGGGGGCAAAAACGGAAAATCCCACCGGAAATCCATCTCTGTGAAACAGGCTCAACCAGAATGTCCGATAAACAGGAACGGTCAGGTACCACAATAGAATAACAAGAGCCGGTCCGACAAATACGAATGGTTGCAGCCGCTGAGTCCACTCATCTGGCAGCCTCTCAACAATTCCATTGAAAACCCAAAAGAGAGCCGCTATTCCGCCAACTCCCCAGATAATCGCCACGATTGTCATTACCCATCTGGGCGCGTGGGTGTCACGTAAAAAAATAAACCCAGCGTAAATCGCCAGGAATGCGATTAACGGTATTATGACAGCGAGAAATACCCGCCCAATCCAGGCAAAAATTCTAGCCGCAACACCCATCTCGCGATCATCAACTGCATTAATTTGTGCCATCTTCTCACTCCTTGTTAAACAAAGCTGCCAGTGACAACATAACTGGCAACCTTTTCTGACCTTGGAGATAATAAAAAATGAAATTAAAGTTGAACATAATTAAAAAAATTAAATATTAATTACGGAAATATACTTATATATAACGATATCGACCACTACAGGTTATATGCTATCTGGGGTGCTCTCTGATGATTTCAACAGAAAGCACCCCACTTCTTATCCAGAATTGATAAGGTGATTAGTTGAGATTACTCGCCGACATTCTCCAGTGTAATGCCCTGGGCTTCCATCATGATGCGGATTCCATCGAAGTTCTCATCGGAGATTGGTCCAGCGCCTGTCCAGTCATAAAACTTCTCATTACACAGGGAATTTTCGCATGCTTCAGTACCAAGGAAAGCGATAACACCATCGGTGATAGTTTGCTTGAGATCCTCCGGGAAATCCGGAGAGAAGGACATGGTGTCATTGGGGATTTCTGGGGTTAATCCAAGGATACGAACCTTCTGTACTACATCTGGAGCTTCCTCGGTGATTGCGGCACGCGCATCCAGTACACGATAACCGCCGCACCAGAGCTGACCCTCTTCGTTAGGAGCGCATTCCGGAACCAGTTCATCCGGGACGTCAGGTGGCATATCCGTTGTCCAGGTCCCCTCGCCTTCTGGCAGTAATGGTGCGCTGAAGTAAGTTGTGCCAAAGTCTACCTCTCCATTGTATACCGCCTTGACTGTTTCAGGGTGACCACCGGTCTCAACCTGCTCTCCTACAGTTATTCCCATATCATCAAACAGGGCTGATGGGTAGAGGAAACCAGAAGTTGAGGTTGATTCAGGGAATCCCCAGGACTTGCCTTCCAGATCTTCAAACGATTGAATATCGCTGTCACGAGGCACAATAAACTGGGTCCAGTAAACATTCCAGCCGTAGCGCTCAGCAGCCAAGCCGGGTTCCACACCGCACAATTGATTTGCCAGGGCATAACCCATTGCGGGGATGAAACCGATGGTGTCATCGGGGGAAGCGCACATCTCCTCAATGGTGGCTGCGTATGAAGCGGGGACACTGACCTCAAAGTTCAAACCAGTTGCTTCATTGAGACCCTGCTCGATCAGAGCGCCTGATTCAATCATAAAGTTGGTGTCCACGGATGGAACAAACAAAACTTTGATCGGGTTAGCTTCTGAACCAAGTCCTTCCTCTGAAGGAGCCTGTGCTTCGCCTTCCACACCTTCCGGCCAGGAGGCATCAATTTCTGCCAGAGCTGTATCAAGATCAGATAACCCGCTGACATAGTCAGTCATCGCAGTCCAGAATGAACCCGCGCCAACCTCACCCGGCATCAGGTCAGACCCATCAAAGCGGAAGCTGGTCGCTTCACCAACCAGTTCAGCGATACCGCGCTCAAGATCAACCCCGTACATATCTGGAGTTGCGGTCAGGTGGGCAGCAAGCGCGCCGCCATTCAACAGCCATCCGCTTGCAGACTGCGGAGTGGTGAAATACTCCATCAGAGCTCGTACTTCTGGGCGATCGTTGAACATGACCATAACGTCACCAGCGACCAGGAATGGTCTGCCATATTCCTCATCAATCGGGGGGAAGTAGAAGAAATCATAGTCAACACCTGCTTCTGCACCTTCTGGGAAGAAGCCGGTGATGAAGTTACCCTGTTTGTGCATCCAGCACTTTGGCGGATCTTCAAACATCGGGGCCGGTGCATCCCCGAAGAAAGTGGAAACAATGCCATCCCTTCCACCATATACATAATTATCATTGAACCAGATCTCACTCCAGGTTTCAATGGCTTTCTTCACCTCTGGGGATGAGAAAGGCAGTTCACCCTTGACCCATTTGTCGTAATTTTCCAGGGAGGTGGTGCGCAACATGGTCTCCTCGGTCCAGTCGGTTGCAGGCCAACCAGTTGCAGCTTCTGATTCAATACCAATGCACCAAGCTGTATCGCCGTCATCAGCTATCTGCTGTGTTAAAGCGAGCATGTCATCCCATGTCTCGGGGATCTCATATCCTGCTGCATCCCAGTCATCCTTGGGATACCACACAAGGCTCTTGCCGTTGAATCGGTGCCATACGCCTGCTGTAAAGAGTTCACCATCCGGGCCTTCCAGCATTCCCATATCCAACCAGCTCTGGTTATATTGCTGCTCAAGCCAGTCCTGAGGAATAAATTCATTCAGATCGACTAGATGTCCCTGGCGCGCAAAGCTGGCAGCTTTCCCGGGTTGCGGGAAATCAGCGATATCAGGAGGATCACCAGCATCGACTGCAATAGAAATTCGGGCTTCAAATTCCTTATCGCCGATATAGTTTACGGTGATACCAGTTGCCTCTTCAAAAGCCGCCATGGACTCGTAGAATCTCTGGTCATCAGGATCCGTGAACGGTCCATCCACGGTGACCTCAGTCCCAGCATATTCACCAGCAACAGCTTTTTCAAGGAAACCGCCGGGTATCATCGCAACGTCGAATGCCGGCATAGCTTCCTCTTCTACCATCTCCTCCTCAGCAGCAGGTTCTTCAGCAACCGGTTCTTCTGGAGCAGGTGCTTCCGTTGCCGCCGGTTGGCAGGCGCTGATGATAAATGCAAATATCACAATTATCCCCAGCATTGACCATAAGGCTTTGTTTTTATTCATTTATTCTTCTCCTTTTTGAGTTGATTTTTGCCTTTCATTCAATTGAGTTATCTTTTATCCTTTTTCCGCTATCTGCCTCCTTTTTAATTATGTTTTTAGTTGAACCTGATTTGAATAAACTTAAATCCAGTTATCGCTTATCTTTTCCATTCGATCCACATGAACCGCGAATAATAAGTTCAGTATCCAAGAGCAACCTCCGGTTTGATGGATGTTCCCCATCAAGCTGGTGGATTAGAATTTCGCAAGCTTTTCTCGCTAAGTTTATTGCTGGTACTCGAACTGTTGATAATGGTGGGTCAAGGTGTTTGGCAATCGGAAGATCATCAAATCCAATAATAGCAACATCAGCTGGCACCCTCAAACCATGTTCACATAATGCCGCTTTTGCGCCCAATGCTACTGTATCGCTTGCTACAAATGCCCCTGTGAAACGCATACCAGCCTCAAGTATGCTCCTCATAGCCTGATAACCGCTTTCGACAGTGAAATCCCCATATCTTATTAGTTCTTCATTATAACTTAATCCAGATTCTTCAAGGGCAGTTTTATAACCCGAAAACCTGTCGGATGCAGCAGGGTGTGAAAGCGATGCATTTGTTATGCAGACAATTCTCTTGTGTCCCGATTTAACCAAATACGCCACAGCTTCTTTTGCTGCGGCGTAATTGTCAATGTCCACCGAATAAAACATGGATCCCGGTAGTTTACCGATTAATACAGTTGGAAAGCCCTCATTCCATAAAACCTGCAACGCATCTTTATCGAACCATGGTCCGGATAGTAAAATGCCGTCTATTCTCTTTCCGCGTACAAATTCAATATAGGCTTCCGCTTGGCGGTCAGGTTCAACGATATCTAGTAAAAGGCGCATATCGTTTTGATGCACTACTTCAATTAATCCGTCCAGTATTAACGGTATAAAAGCATCAGATGATATGTAATTCAGCCTGCGGGTAAAGATGAGCCCGATGTTTTTTGCCTTGCGGCTTGCCAGTGCTTGCGCAGCAGCATCTGGAACGTACCCAAGAGAATCTGCTGCGTCGAATACTTTATCGCGCGTTGACGGACTGATTTTCGCTGTCTCAACTTTATTCAGGACAAGAGAGACAGTTGTGCGTGAAACACCAGCTAAATCGGCTACATCCTGGCTTGTAACGCGTCTTGTGTTCAAATTATTTCCCTAAAAAACTCTCTACTAACACGCGTTAGTAACGCGTGTTAATAATATAGCAGATTTCTAACTCCAAGTCAATATCACAACGAAAAACAACCATTTTCATCCACCCGATAATTAATATTCCATCCCCAAAAATGCCCTCCGCTCAGGGATGATATCTTTGTTTCTTAACTAATTCCTTCACCATATATAAATCACCTCTCCTGAAGCCGCGAGACAAATAATAGCGCCGAGTTCCAATAGCTGAAATTACAGCAATTTTCATAAAACCCTTCTCCCTGGAAATAAGTTCTGCTTCTTCGAGCAACCTTGTCCCCAATCCAGAGTGCTGTACTGCGCTTTCCTGATCTGTGCCCACTGATAACGATTGTCCATAGACATGGATTTCTCTGATGATTGCGGCTTTTGTGAGATCTCGCAATCCAGTATGAGGAGATTTTTCTCCTGGTAATGTTAGGCGCAGCAGTCCTGCTATCTTATCGTCTGGTGTATTGTAAGAGAGGAAATGTTCTTCAAATGTTGCCGCCTCATAAACATAATCATCCAGTTGCAAAGTATCAATGTCAATAACTTCGGCACGAACCTCCCTGCAGCGGATACAATTACATTTTTTGTTTCTGGAAGCCAGTTTCCTTTGCACATCCTGTCTCAAGCTGGTTCGTTTATTTCCTTTTACCACATTTGTTGATGGAATATCACGAACAACTCTGTTCACCCGGCAGTACCTTGGAATGGTTTCTTTTACGTCTGCAATTAAATCAATTAATTCCCATGTTTTGTACGGTTGATAATCACCGTTCAACCAGTAATGGTATAGATCAGCATTTTTCAATAGCTGGGTTGGATAAATTTTTAACTCATCTGGACAATAACCCTGCCACATTCTTGTGAAATCTTCCCGGTCAGAATCTAAATTCGCTCCTAAAAGATTTGGCATCCAGTGCAGGACAATTTTGAAACCCATCGCCCGGAGTAGATTGACTGCATCAAGAGTTTTTTTTGCTGTATGGCCGCGAGCATTTATTTTTAAAATTCTATCGTCAAAACTTTGGGCTCCCATCTGTAATTTTGTAACACCCAATTTCCTCAACCAAATTAACTCATCAATATTTATTTTATCTGGTCTGGTTTCCACCACAAGACCTACATTTCTATGCTTTGCAATTTCGTTGCAATTTTGAGCTTGAGCCAGGTTATTTGAATCAAATTGGTTGAGGGCGTCAAAACAACGCTTAACAAAGTATTCCTGATAATCACGCTGGTACGAACTCCAGGTGCCCCCTAAAATCAGCAGTTCAACTTTATCCGTCGGATGCCCTACATCGTCCAACGCTTTGATCCTTGCTGAGACTTGGTTAAACGGGTCAAATTCATGTTGCAGCGCCCGCATAGCCCCTGGTTCATCGGGCAGGTAGCTTTTGGGCATGCGCACATCAGTTGGACAAAATATACATTTCCCCGGGCACGGATAAGGTTTTGTCAAAACTGAAACGGTTGTTACCCCGGATAAAGTTCTGACCGGCTTCAAGCGTATTTTAGCAAGAATACGGGAGTCTTCTAGAATCTCGCCATCCTCTACAAGTGCTTTATACGCGGCTACCAGCAGACTCTTACCTAGATACCCTCCTTCCGGCAATGGATTATTGCGGACCGCATCCTCCAAATTTATACCTGAGCGGACCTCCTCCAGAACAACCTTCGCCAGGTCGAACTGATCGCGAGTATATTGCCTTTTTGTATACCAGGTGTCCATATCTACATTTTTCTTCTAGCGAAAATCTTCTTAGTGTTGACCATATTAATTGGATATTGAAAAACTCCCAAACAGCTATAATTGGGTTGTGAATCAAGAGATAATTGATCGCTTAATTGAAATAAACAATAAATTTTACCGTGACTTTGCCGGGCAATTTTCATCCACGCGGACTCGTGTACAGCCAGGCATCAAACGAATCATAGCACAATTACCTGAGAACGCCACTGTCCTAGATATCGGTTG
>JBJYWI010000188.1:0-14499 GCA_046259385.1 Anaerolineales bacterium | reverse complement strand
GGTTGCTATATGGTGTAGTATTTTGTTTAGTGAATTTGCTGCACTGCTGCTATTAAGCAGTGCTGATTCTTTGAAAGTTTTCCAAGCAGATCAACTGCAAGCTTTGGCGATATTATTTCTCAATTTATACCAACATGGATTCATGATCGCCAATCTATTTTTGAACCTGTGGCTTTTTCCTCTTGGTTATCTGGTATATAAATCAGGCTACCTTCCCAGAATTTTGGGTATCTTGTTAATCATTGATGGTTTTGCGATGCTGATATGGTTCTTTCAGTTTTTCTTTTTCCCAGGCTACGAAGTAATAAGTTCCATAAGTCTTGCGGTAAGTTTCATTGCGGAAGGTTCACTTTGTTTGTGGCTTTTGATTAAGGGAGTAAACGTCGAAGCGTGGGAAAGACGTGCTCTTGATTTTGCATAATATACCCATGCCGAAGGGACAGAGGCTTTGTTACTTTGGAACATAAAAACAAAAACTGGCAAAGCAATGCAGAATAGAGGCAGGTGAGCATGGTCGTTTGAATTCAATTATGAGCCATTTCGGAATAGGTAACATCAGTGTCACTTGACTATCATAAGATCCGAATTTATCTTCTAGAGAATTAGTATTAAAGTAACAAAAATACCCTACCGCGGGAGTTTGGATCGCTTAATGTAGTGGAATTTAATCACGCTGTTTTTGCAGGAGCATACCTTTAAGTAACAGTTCACCGTAGGGCACAAGTTTTTGAGAACTGTGTGATAGCTGCAGGTTTATTGACTCTCTTTACCCCTTTTGGAGTGCTAATCGAAGTCCCATTTATCATTTTATTCGCTGGAGTAGTCCTCTCTGCCCTAAGGCAAGTGATCGTGGGCATTAAGCTCTACAAATTGAACTAATAAGAATTGTTTTGAGATCGAATTAGAAATAGGGGCGATTTCTAACGCAGTCTCTCAACCCGAACCACAGTTGAATAACAATACATTAAACAAGGAGTGGATGAAAATGAAAAAACAAAAAATTGGCTTAGTACTATTTTGGATTGGTGTGCTGACTGTAATAGCTCTGGCTGGAATTGGAACCTTTAGCCTCATGAACAACCTCAGGACACTTACTGCTGAAGAGCTTAGTGCGACCATCTGGGCATTGGGTGATCCCTTGTTCATCCTCTGGGCTTTATCTGTTTCTCTCGGTTCGGTATTAGCAGGAATTGGCGCGTTTGTCTACGTGAAGACAAAACCGGCTTTTTCATGGTTCACCGCCATTGGAGTGCTTGGTGCGGTCATTCTCATGGTGATGGTATGGAGCAAAGTCTATAAACCAACCCTATTCGGTATTGGCGGATTCATCATCCTGGTTTCATTTTTCTTGATCGTGTGGACATGGATGAAAAAGTATGCTGCCCTTGGTATCCAAGGAAAAATCGCCGGGAGTTTCAAACTGATTGGATATATTTTCTGGATAAATGCTTCCTGGTTCCTATGCGGAGAAACTGCAAAAATGCATCTCAAGGCTTTTGAAGGTCAATCCCCACCCAGTCCAATCGAGATCATCGTTTTCCTGGTTTTGGGTTGGATCTTCGTTCTTATCGGCGATTACAAAGAAATGCGGCTGAAGAAGAATTGAGATTGCCAGATCTGGATTGCTCGAGTTTTGAAAGTTAAAAGATCAGGGTCAGAAACTTTCGATTACTATAATTCCATTAGAGATGGAATTTACTAAAGGGGAAATTCTAAATCTTCCCTTTCTTTGACTTCAAGATTATTGGAATAGAGAAACACGCGTAATGGTGGTGATCTAAATACTTACCAGGATTAAACCAAGTTTTGATAAGCTTAATTAGCTAAAACCAATTAAGACTACTTCGTATTGACCAAACTAGAAAATATTCAGGTGAAAGCAATCGTTTATGAAGAATATTGAAAACCTGAGGTTCTTCAACTCAAAGAGGTAGAAAAACTACCCCCAAGTCCAATGAGGTTCTCAAACGAATACACGCCACATCGGTGAATTTAGGGAATATTGTCATCCGAAATATCGGAAACATCTCCTATCGAGAATTCTTTACGCTACTGCCCTTTTACTTGATCGGTAGGTCATGGCACTTCTCCTTTCGTTGTGTTTGAGCCTTCCGAAAGGATACACCAGCCCTCCCGTTTTTTGAACGGTGTGAATCTACAGAAAGAATGATGTACCTACCTATAGAGCAAAATTGAGAGTTAGATTATTGTAGATTAAAGGCTTCAATTTACACGCAACTTTTGTAAGGTATATGAACATTCATCATTCTGTACCATTTTTTGATTACAGACTTATAATGGACAACAGAAATAAATATCAATACCATGGAGAATTAGATGAATACCCCAGAATATATTTCGAGTGAAGAAGTAACACGGATATGTGATCAGCTTGGTATTCGTGATTGGACAAAGTTATCAAGGTCAGAAGTTGAAGTTAGAGAGGCGGAAATCCTCAGAGAATTGGTGGGAGGAGAAGCGCTCGATGTTTCGGTAGAAGAATTTCAACGTGGTCTTGAAGTCGAACTTGAGCATGGCACTGCATTTTCTGACGCAAATGTAACCAACAATCATCCAATTCTAACTGCGAAAATTGTTTTAGCCCACTTAAAGGAAACCCTTGATTACTATACTCGCCTTGAGGTCGCGGAGCTAGAGGGGGATCTTCTCAAAGCAGTCATATCTGGAGATCAACAAAAATTAGCTAGCAAGTATCAGAAATTACTGGAGGCAAGATTTTTGTTGAGCAAAAAGGAGAAGGAGCAGATTGAGTCAATTTAAGGTGCGCCTGATAATTATTAGAATTAGTCAAGACTTCTTTACAGTGGGATCAGAGTGCTAGGGCTGAATTACCCAGGAAAATAGCTTTTTATTCTATCTTATCTAAGTAATACCAGTGTTAATTGACAGTCAATAGATTTGAATTTACCATCCATCAAGGTACTGCCAAATTAACAAAATTACATTACCGCGGGAGTTAGTGACTATAGCACCCTTGGGGATCGCGAAATGTAATGGAGCATACCTGAATAGCTAACAGCTTACCGTAGGGGCATATATTCTTAAAACCCGTTCCAAATCATCCCAGGAACGGGTTTTATTACCAATTTACTTCAAGAATCGGTAAAAAATGCCAGGATTGGGGATGAGTATTTGACAAATGCCTTGATGTTTTTTGGATGTTAATTCAAGTGTTCTGATATTTGACTTACTAATTCAGGGATTTCCACGTACATTACCCCACCGTTCTCCGGGGCGCCATAATCGCGTATCCAAACCACTTTGCCCTCTTGGTTCAGTAACACGAATGTATGCCCGGGCTCACCTGAAGCAACTGCCCATTGGAGTACATTATAAGCTTTGGACACATCCTGATTGCTGTCGGTAAGCAGGGGAATATCACCAACATCGTATTCTGCAGCCATTTCCTTTAACTCCTCTTGTGTGTCAAAGGCAATACTGAGCAATTGGACATTTAAAGAATTGAAATCCGAATCTTTCTGCAAATCAACGATTTGCTGCATACAGGGCGGTCAACCCTTTGCCATGTGGAAATAAAGTAGGACCGGCTTTTCACCAAAATAGTCGTTCAATGCTACCTCAGAACCTGTTGAAGAGGGTAATGTAAATTCCGGCGCTAGATCACCGACGTTTAATCCTTCGGAAGCGCTGCTGCATGCTGTGAGCAAGAGGCTCGTAATAAAGAAAACGGTCAAAAGCAGACTTGATAATGGTTTTGAATTTTTCATTTTGTTCCCATCTCCTATCCTAAAAAATTTTCTCCTGGGGGTTATTATCAAAATTGAATGGTAGTAGATCAATTTTTTTTGATAGGGTTATCGTATGATTTGTTTAACTCTCACCGATTTCACCAATTTGAAATCCTTTTGTCTCTTCATCCCACCAACCTTTCATATTGACAATAGTATTTTCGATTTCCTTATTTCTCATCTCGGCTCCTAAAGGACACACATTGAAACCGCTATTCCGGATGATCCTAATTTTTTGTTCATCTGAGTGGTGCATGGCATGTTCTGAGTTATCATGAGCGGATGCATTTGGTTCGACATGTCCCTATCCTTGTATCCCATGGCTGGATGCAGAGTTGGCTTCATAAAGCTATTTACTAATACCGTTCTTCAGAGAAGTAATAACATCGAGATGGTGTTTTTTCACTAGCAAGCACCAGAATAATAAATCGCAGATGTGATTCCGTTTCCGATAACTGCGCTAAATTTCAATCTCATGGAATAGATTTAAGGAAAATAAATAGATCTCTCAGATCTTCTTCGCTCATCTCCCAGCGGGGCATCAAATAGCTCAGCGGTTCGCCATCAGGGTGTTTCCCCTCGATAACCGCCAGCTGAAAAGCATCCAGGTCATAATCTGCGTGTTTGTTTCCGTGCTCTCCGTTCTCATCGGCATGCTCATTCTCCTCGTCGATTAAAGCGTTGTAACGAATATCTGGTGCATCCATTGGCGTCATATGTATAAAATGATATCCGCCTCGTGCTTCTGGTCCATGACAAGATGCGCAGGTCAGGTATGTGCCCATCATCATCCCGCCAAAATCAGGACCGCCGCGAAATGTTATTCGCTCTCCCGTACGATTTGTTGCCGTGAAATAGATCATCTCGCCATTCATGGTGTCGCTGTAATTCTGGTCGGACGCAATTGATTCACTATCATTAGGTTGGCTGAAAAAGAACTCACCGCAGGATGATAATAAAAGACTGGACAGTATTAAGATTGATGCCCATTTTGAAGATTGGATTGATGCTCTCATTTAAACCAAACCTATTTAGTATTATTTTGAAAAATTGAAACCACGTAAGGTTTGTGCATTAATAGCCACGATTATTGTGCTGATCGACATTAATAAGGCACCAACTGCAGGAGATAATAGGATTCCTAAAGGCGCAAGTATACCTGCTGCTAAAGGAATCGCTATAAAGTTATAGCCGGTCGCCCAGGCGAGGTTTTCTTTCATTTTTCGGTAACTTGCCTTGCTCAACTCGATAATCCTGACAACGTCCATGGGGTCGTTGTCAACAAGTATGATCCCGGCTGACTCAACGGCAACATCAGTGCCGCTTCCTATTGCAATGCCGATATCAGCCCGGGTAAGCGCAGGCGCATCATTAACACCGTCACCGACCATTGCGATTATTTTATTTTCCTGCTGAAGTTGCGCCACCTGCCTGTCTTTGTGCTCTGGAAGGACCTCGGCAAAATACTGGTCGATCTCTAGGGCGTCTGCGACTTCTTGTGCGACGGGCTTGCTGTCACCTGTTAGCATAGCCACTTCAATCCCCATCTGGTGAAGTTTTTGGACCGTTTTTTTGCTCTCAGCGCGTATCACATCAGCTAGTGCAATTGCAGCAACCACCTCCGCGTCAACGATCAGGAAAACTACTGTACGGCTTTTTACATTCGATGCCTTTACAAAATCCTGTAGAACTTTTGGGGTTTCGAGGCTCAACATCTCCAGCAAACGCGGGCCTCCCAAATAGACGGTTTTTCCATTCCAGATGGCTTTCACTCCGCGCCCTTTTATGGCTTCGAATTCTCTTATTGACGGTGAAACAACCTTGCGTTCTTCTGCAAACTGACGGATGCCTTTCGCAATCATATGTTCGGAATCCGCTTCTAATGCTGTTGCAAGGCCAATTGCATCCTCCTCTTCCCAGCCCGTAATCGTTTCGGTATTTACTACTCCAAATTCTCCCTTTGTGAGGGTTCCTGTTTTGTCAAATACAACCGTATTAATATTGCGTGCATTTTCCATCGCCATTCGGTCGCGGATAAGAATTCCATTTTGTGCACTTTTTGAGGTGGTTATTGCTACTACAAGGGGAATAGCCAGCCCAAGGGCATGCGGGCAAGCGATAACCAGGACCGTCGCTACCCTCGCGATGACTTCAGAATCCAGGCCAACCGCAATAATCCAGATGACAGCAGTTAATATAGCAGCCGCTACTGCTATATAGAACAACCATCCTGCTGCCTTATCAGCAAGGAGTTGCGTATCTGATTTACTGCTTTGAGCTTCCTGAACCAATCGCATGATCCCGGCAAGGGTGGTCTTATCCCCTGTTGCAGATACTCTAACCCGCAGACTACCGTCCCCGTTAATAGTCCCGCCGATCACTTTATCTCCTGGTGCTTTCCAGATCGGTTTTGATTCACCGGTGAGCAACGATTCGTTGATTTCTGATTCACCATCAACGACCTCACCATCTGCTGGAATGCTTGATCCCGGCCTGACCAGAACCAGGTCATTGCTATTGAGATGCTGCAATTCAACCTTTTCGATTGAGCCATCATCATTGATACGTTCTGCAAGGTCAGGCATTAATTTTGCCAATTCATTTAATGCACCCGAAGCCTTGCGTACACTGCGCATCTCAAGCCAGTGCCCAAGCAGCATGATTACAATCAGTGTTGCCAGCTCCCAGAAAAATGTTTCTGTGGATAATAAAAAAAACGCGACAATACTGTAAACAAAGGCCACACTGATCGCAAGCGAAATCAGGGTCATCATGCCAGGTTTGCGGTTTTTAATTTCCGGCACTGCCATCCGTATAAAAGGCAGTCCACCATAAAGGAATATGACCAGAGACAGAAACGGAACAATTAGACTGCTGCCGGTAAATTCAGGTATTGAGAAGCCTAACCATTCTTGAAGTGTTGGGCTGAATAGTAAAACGGGTATCGCCAGAACCAAACAAATCCAGAACCTTCTGCGAAATAACTCCTCATGCCCCGAGTGGTCTATATGTGATATATGGTTGCTGTGAGAATCATGGGCTTTATGATCTGCATGATTCTCATGATGTGTATGAACTTGATGATTCGAATTAGATGTATCCATAACAATTATCAGTAATAAAAGGTTTAATAAATCCTCAACTGATATCCTGCTTCATGAGTTCGTATTGTTCGCGAGTTATTTCACCCCTACCATATCTCCGGTCTAGAATTTCCTTTGGACTAGATAGTTCCCCATTTCTGTTGCTGTCAGGGTTATTTGATCCTTGAAAAAGAGCCCTGATTATCCAGACGGATAGCAGTATTATTCCAATCCAGAAAACCGACATTATCACAACCCCTAAAACCCCAAATCCCATACCAAATCCCAACATCATTTTCATTTCTCCTTTTGTTTAACTTATATCTTCCAACATTTCCTGGTACTTTTCGCGGTCAATCTCACCACGCACATATCGAATCTTGAGAATTTCTCGTGCAGATAATGGTTTATCTATCTGTGCCGATCCGTTTCCAGACCGATTTTGATTCGAAGACGCAGTACGCACTAACCAAACAATCAGCAATATTATTCCGATAAGGACACCCAGTATTAAAAAGACATTCAACACGAGTCCTAGCCAGCCATACATGCTGTAACTTCCCGGCCACCATCCGTGCATAATTAAATACCTCCGAACATTTGAAATTCTTATGTTTATTCCGGTGTTTATGGTAGCAGACTTGTGTAAATTCCCTTTGGACTTTTTATAAAGATTCTGTAAAGATTTGTGTAATCTCAGGTGTATTACAAAAAATCACTGGCATTTATGGCTCAATAAAACTTATGATTCTGGGAGCGTAAAGGAGAATGTTGAACCTTTGTCTAACCCTGGGCTTTCTGCCCAAATTTGTCCCCCCTGCTTTTCAACCAGATATTTGCTGATTGTTAATCCAATCCCACTTCCGCCGCCTATTCTGGAGCGGGATTTATCAACCCTGTAAAATCGTTTGAATAAGTGCGGTTTATGTTCAGCTGTGAAACCAATCCCAGTATCAATAACAGAGAACAGAATTTCTCGGTCTTGCTTTTTAATATTCAATTTCACCCGCCCTCCCTCCGGTGTATATTGAAGGGCATTGCCGAGCAAATTGATAAGTATCTGCACTGTGCGGTCGGGGTCGGAATTTACAACGAATTGATCTGAACTGAGATTAATTTCCAGAATGACATTCTTTTCATTATATTGAATGGATAACCTTGGGATTGTCATATCTAATAGTTCTGAAACTGGCAGAGGTTGAATATTTAATTCGTAAGCGCCAGCCTCAATCCGGCTCAATTCCTGCAAATCTTTGACAAGATTCTGAAGTCGACCTGCCTCCGTATGAATTTGATAAAAAATTTCCTTTTCAGGCTGGACAACTTCATCAATCAAGGCCTCCATTGTGCCTTTGATAGTGGTGAGTGGCGTGCGCAGTTCATGGGCTACGTCAGCAATCATTCTCATTCGAATTTCTTCCGTTTGCTGCAATGATGTTGCCATCTGATTGAAGCTCAATGCAAGTAAAGACAATTCATCCTGGTCCTGTTTTGAAAGGTCACCTCTGACCTGAACCCTTTCATCATAATACCCTTCAGCGATACGTTGGCTGGCTTCCATCATGTGTCTGACCGGGGCTATAACCTGTTGGGTGATCAAGACACTTACAAGAACTGCAACAGCAGCAGCTATCCCTGCGGCAATTGCCATCGATTCGGTCACCGCAGACCTATAATTTTCGAAAAGATCTTCTTCCAAATTCAGGGTGGTTTCTTTTATCATATTCGACATCATGGAGCTCATGGCGGCGAGGTGGCGGTCAAAGGCAGAAGGCGCAGTGAATTCAACAGTCGTCGCCAGGGCGATCACTCCAACCAGTATTACAATCAAATAAGATAGAAATAATTTAACTCCAAGATGACTGCGTATATAAGAAAGCATGGCTAGATATCCTTGTCTTCAAATCTATAACCTACTCCGCGCACAGTTGAAATAAAATCCTCATCAGCAAGCTTTTGTCGAATATGACCGATATGTACATCAACCACCCGCAGTTCTCCATAAAAATCTGCACCCCAAACGCTCTCAATAATTTGCTCACGGCTTAGAACCATGCCTCTGTGTTCAGCCAAAGTCTGCAGGATATCAAATTCGATTACAGTTAACTCAATCGGTTCCTCTTCTAACCAGACTTCGCGGGAGCCAGCATCAATTCGGATATGTTTGAATGCAAGCACTTTTCTTGAAGGAATACCCTTCGGACCGTATATCCGCCGCAAGGCTGCTTTTATGCGTGCAACCAATTCCCGAGGACTGAAAGGTTTTGTAATGTAATCATCCGCACCAACAGAAAGACCGATGATTTTGTCCACTTCTTCCGTTTTAGCAGTCAGCATTACTACATATACATCCGATTCTTTCCGGAGGTGGGTGAGAAGCTCAATTCCATCCATACCCGGAAGCATTATGTCCAAAACAATCAAATCGGGATTATATGCACGTGCGGCTTTAAGACCTGATAAACCATCATTTGCAATATAGATTTGATAACCTTCCGGTTCTAAATAAGCTCGTATAAGGTCACAAACAGATTTCTCATCATCAATCACCAATATTTTGGGTTTTGACATCTAAGTCTCCTGGTTCATCATACTGAAAACAACTTTAAATCTAAATATTCTACATTGTATGGTATTTTGATGTTATTTATAACAAATAATCTGGATGTTTTGACCAGCACCTTGTCCAATTAAACATTTGATTAGGAATTAGAATTGAAATAATTTTTGAACACTCAAATTTGGGAAGGTATCACTGGCATGACTTGACCCATAATGGAGTCGAAATTATCATTCCAATCATGAATAATTATTTCTTCGGTTTTTTATAAGAAAGAAATAACAGTGCAAAATTGATCAAAATTCAATACCGCGGGAGTTCGTGACTATGGTACCTTTAGGAAACAGCTCACCGTAGGAGCACAAATGCAAAAAACCGATCCAAATTTTCCATGGATCGGTTTTTATCTATCTTAAGGTTAGATAACAGGGGTGAAATTGGTTAGTTTGGGGATGAAATTGTTTGTAAAGATGTAATTCCATAGATTAGAAGTTCGAAATGTAAATATGTTCATAGATCAATAAATACTTGGGAAACAAAAACAGGGCAGCAATGTGCTCGCTGCCCTGTTTCGTTCTCTGCAGAATTTTATTAAATGACCATTACGTCTTGCGCCTGTGGGCCTTTTTGGCCTTGCACAACAGTAAATTCGACCTGTTGTCCTTCATTTAAGTTACGGTATCCATCGCCTAAGATAGAATTGTAATGGACGAATAGATCTTCGCCATCTTCACGTTCAATGAAACCGTAGCCTTTGCTACCATTGAACCATTTTACAGTACCTTGTTGTTTTTCTGACATGATCTGGAACTCCTTTCATAGATTTTGCGAGTTAAAACACGGGTTCCAAATCAAAAGATATCTCTCTATTTTTAGAACAAATGTTAATCAAGCCTCTTATTCTAGCACACATAATCATTATAAAATGTAATATTATCATTAGAGTTTCTGTTTAGTATTTTGCTATTTCAACACTTATTGCTGTATTTCCATCTTTCACCGATTGATTTCTATTTATTGTATTGTTCGCGCTGATTCTGCCTTAGCTTCCTTTCCTGTTCCAGTTTTTTATCCAGTTCCTCTTGTTCCCTTTGTCTTAACTTTCTACCCTGTTCTTGTTGCAACTCCAATTGTTCTTGTTCTTTCTGCCTTTGTCTGCGCTCCTCTTCTTGTCTCTGCTCAAGCAGTAATCGTTCATTCTGCCTTTGTTTACGTTCATATTCTTGTTGTTGTTCCTTCAACTTTTGATCTTGCTGCCGTGTTTTCCATTCCTCTTTCTTTCGACGTTCGGTATCCGCCCGCTCATGTTGTTCCTCGTTCTTCGATTGTAGATTTTTATCCATCACAAATTCCTTTAATAATATTGTTTAGGTCGAGTTATTAGTAGGATAGTAAATCGTGGTGTTCACTTCACATTTTTTCTAAGTGTATTAAAAATCTGATCATACAGCCAAGGTTTAGGAGTGAAGCATCATTTTAAACACAACGCAAGCTAAAAATGAGATTATGTTGTTATTTTACGCTTTGAAAGTTGTTCTTGCTACTTGCTAGATAAGCACTCAGCTTTGGCCGGATTGAATTTATGTCAACCTTTGAACTTGCTGCCCATTCCCTTAATAAGTAATCTATGAGATTGTTGAGTACCTGATCTTGTGATCGGCCTAGTTTATTCTTTGCTTTCAAAACGGTCAGGTCACGGATTAGTTTACTGACAGCTAGAATATCTCCGTTTACCCATACATCGTCAATTCGCTCATTCAACAGAATTGGATCATCATCAAAATCATTCGGTACGCTTTTAATTATTTCAATCGCCTCTTGAATAAGTTCATGGGACGCAACGAGATGGATGCGTGGATTATCTATACTATCTGTTGGAAACCAAAAGACGCTATTAGGAGTATTAACCCTGAAACATTCAACTTGAACTCCATTCAATGGCTTGTTTTCGATACCATCTATATGTCCAATACCATAGAAGCGATGGACCACTGTATCTCCAATTGAGTACATGGGTGTAAATTCTGCCATTGTTACCGCCTTTCGAATTTATATTCGAGTTTGAATTTGAGGAAACCTTTATTTGTAGTATCAGGTTTCTAGCTGAATAATGTAACTTCGCAGTTTGGTTAAGATTTTAGGATTGCGTAGACGTTTCATCGCTTGGGCTTCAATTTGTCTGACGCGCTCACGCGATATACCAAACTTTAATCCTACTTCCTGTAATGAATGTGTTTCTCCATTCGTTAATCCGAATCGTAGTTTTATTATCAAGCACTCCCTAGGAGATAATGATTCCAGAATTTCATCGAGATGTTTTTTCAACAAAATTAAGGTCGTTGCTTCAAACGGATCAACGGATTCTTTATCCTCAATGAAATCCCCAAAATCATTTTCACGATCAAATGAGACTGGCATATCAAGAGACAAGGTGTATTGAGTTCTTTTGTACATTTGCTGAATTTTATCTGTAGTTAAACCCATCACTTCAGCAATTTCGGATGCTTTAGGATCTCGGCCTAATTGCTGTCTGAGTTGATGTTGATTTCGGCTTATCTTTGATAATTGGTCATTCATATGGACTGGTAAACGGATGGTACGACCTTGATCCGCCAGAGCCCTTGATACGGACTGACGAATCCACCATGTGGCATATGTGCTGAATTTATAACCCCGTTTGCAGTCGAATTTTTTTACAGCTCGCATCAGACCAATGTTCCCTTCTTGAATTAAATCTAAAAAGGGAACCCCACGATTTATGTATTTTTTTGCGATGCTGATCACCAGGCGTGAATTTGCTGCGATTAGGTTATCTGTTGCGCCCAACCCATCATCAATTAATAATAGAAGTTCTTCCTTTCTTCTATTTGTTATATTTTTATTAGCTGTGATTTCCTTCCTGGCTTGCAGACCTAACTCGATCTTCTTTGCTAGATCTACCTCTTCACTACGAGACAATAAAGGATGTCTCGCTGCTTCGTTGAAATATAATCCAACCAAGTTATCACTTTCAATATTCGATGCGAATGCATCATCAATGGATCTTGACTGATTGTCATTGACCAGATTGCTTTCTTCATCCGCTGAATCTGCATTGGAGGCATCATCGAGATTATCATCTTCAACATAGGAGATTCCCACATTTCGAAGGGCTGTGTAAATTTGATCCAGATAATCAACATCTTGTTTAGTTTCAGGAAAAAATTGGATTACATCTTCGTAATTAATATAACCTTTTTTGGATCCTAATACTTCTAGTCGCGTAAAAGTATTTGATGATTTTTCTTCATCAATATTGATCAGTATTGAATATTTATGTGTTTCATTCATATTTATACCGGCGTTCATTTTGACGGTTTGGTTCAGATTCTGTACTTTGATACAAGATACAAGTTCCAGTATTCTTCACGCCATAATAGAGAGGTTTTTTGAAAATATATAAAAATGCTAGCATGACGGATATCTTCATCTAATGTAAATATCATTCAAAAAACACCTGACTCATCTCGTGTAGCGTTGCGGACAATACGACAGGGAGAATGATTATTCATTAATCATTTCTAATGCGCGACTGGCTTTGTGGACAAAAGTCGTCCGATCATTAGCCGCACTTTGAAATTTACATATATTTTATTGTTTAGGAGACATTCGTCATGAAAAATGAAGGATCTCAAAAAATAATAAAATAATTTTATATCTTCATTCGTCCCCCAATTGGTTGATTTACTTTCAAGACTCGTTTTATGAGTCTTGCACTTTGTTATCCCCCTCCTTCAACCTAATTCATTGTATCACATTGGCATCTAGACGTACCTTAGGATTGAAATTGAATTGCAGTCAAGGATTTTCAAATCTGCATTTATTAAATAAGGCAAACACTTTGATCAACCAACATATACAACGCATGAGTCAATTCCAAGTCGCTGTTATTGGAACGCATAGGAATTGTATAAAGTGAAAATCATTATGAAAATCTAAGATAACGGGAACCTGTGGATTCTAAAACTTTTGGCAAATTCAATAGTAATCGCATTATTTAAAACTACATAAATATTTCAACCCGAATTTGACACGTATGATCTGACTGTGTTCAGGATAAAAAGACTTTATTAGCAAAACACAAGTATTCTTTAAAGAACTTTATTAATCAAGAAACAACCTACAAAGGATCAGTGATGTGGCCTAAAGGTCAAATCATTCCCAGCGAAAACGAATTGCATCACTCATCAGCAACCTGACCATCAGTAATGGTGGCAGTGTACTTCATAGAAACACTAATCTTTTTAACCCGATGCAGGAATCCCCATTAGCTCAGCTTGGTATGTGCCAATTGCTTTGTAGCGAGTGACAACTTGATCACCTTTGTTGGTCTACAATTACCACCTTTAAATTGGAAATAGCTGAACGGAACTTCCTGATTAAATATTTATGCTGCTGATAATCCCAGAAAGAGGATTGCACTTCAATTGTTGGACATCGTACAGAGTATAGCGTGCTTGATGATTGGGGAGGCGGATTCCGCGAACGAAGATCGTAGTGATTGGGTCTGTCATGGGTCATCCGCGTCCAAAGAACTGCTTGATCTGAAGGGATGAGTTTGCGAAGGTGGATGCAGAACTGGAACACCCAATAGTGGAGTAAAATCACTCACTAGGACGGCTGGGGACAGGCGATGAGGCTGGCTTCTTACCCGGGATCTCCATGCCAAGCAAAATCAGACTAAATACCAACGCCAATATCATGATAATTCCGCCGACGATAAATACAGCCTGCGGGCTGATGGCTTCGTACGCGTATCCTGCCCAGATCGGGCCGAGGATCAACGCCAGACTTCTGGCAGATTGGTAGAACCCGAGCAACGTGCCGCTTTTTGCCACCGATTGAAACCGCGTGACCAGGGATTGGATGCTGGGTTCACTCAAGCCCCGACCAAAGGCAAACGGGGCAAACAAAACCGTCACCAGGATAGCATCCGTTAATACGGCAATCCCAAAGAAACCGATGATCAGGGCAATCTGGCCGATGACCAGCACACGGCGCTCGCCGAATTTCTGGATCAGAGGCCGCAGCAGGCTGATCTGCGTGA
>JBJYWI010000187.1:0-2610 GCA_046259385.1 Anaerolineales bacterium | reverse complement strand
ATGATGGATTAAGTGATGAGCAACTGTTAGTAAAAATATTGACGGAAATGGGCCTATGGAATAAAGATGAGGCGAATAGGGAGGGATGGCAAAAAGCCTACCGGGTGGACTGGTGGGTCATACGGAGTAGGCTCGAGGATAAAATTACCTTATACACGAGCGATGATAACTGCAGCTTTGAAAGGTGAATTGGATCAGGTCGAACTGAGATGCGATCCGAACTTCTGCGTGGACGTCCCAGTTGAAGTACCTGGAGTCCCAAAAGAAGTTCTTAACCCTCAGAATACCTGGTCGGATCCAGAAGCGTATGACAAAAAGGTACGTGAATTAACAGCCAGTTTCCATGAAAATTTTTCCCAATTTGCTGGACAGGTTCCCCCTCAAATCGCATTTTCGGGACCGGATTTGAGATGCCAGTGATGGATTGTCACATTTCAGATTTTTGAAACTTTTTTTAGTGTAATGCATCTTATTTATTAGTTAAGATTAAAAAGAAAGAATTTCGTCTTTAATGGTCATCTATTAAAAAAAAACAAAAGCAGATTCTGAAGCATTCATTTGTAAATACTTATCTGGCATCAAGCCAGAAAAAAAAGGGGTAAGTTATGGAATTCAATTTTTCCGGAATTTCCGGGGATCCAATTGATCAGGAGCCAATTTCGACTAAAATATTAATTCTAGGCTCGGGTCCAGCAGGTCTTTCCGCAGCTTTATATGCAGCCCGCGCTGATTTAGCACCCATTGTGCTAACAGGGATGGAATTAGGAGGGCAAGTATCTCTTACCCATATTGTTGAGAATTACCCTGGTTTTCCAGAAGGCGTTGGAGGTAATGAACTGGTAGAACATTTCCAGAAACAGGCTGAGCGGTTTGGTGCAAAACTAGAATTTGATTCAGCTACAGAAGTTGATTTATCCCGGAGACCATTCAATGTAAAATCTTACAATTCAACTTATCTGGCTGATACGTTAATCATTACTACTGGTGCAACACCCCGCCACCTCAATATACCTGGAGAAACTGAATTAACTGGTCGTGGAGTTTCCTATTGCGCGACCTGTGATGGATGGTTTTTTAAGGATAAGGATTTAATCGTAGTGGGCGGAGGTGATAGTGCAATCGAGGAAGGTTTATTTCTTACACGGTATGCAAAATCTGTAAAAATTGTCCACCGCAGAGATGAGCTGCGCGCTGGTCAAATTCTACAGAATCGGGCGAGATCGAATCCAAAAATTGATTTTGCCTGGAACACAATCATAACCTCAATTAATGGAAACGGTTCTGTTGAATCCGTTTCTTATAAAGATACTATTACAGAAAATACCGGTCAAATGGATATCGATGGCGTGTTTATTTTCATCGGTCACATACCCAATACACAACTTTTTGAGAATCAACTTAAGATGGATGAAAAAGGATACCTATCAGTAAGTCCTCTCATGCAAACCAATGTCCCGGGAGTGTTTGCTGCCGGTGAAGTTGCTGATTCTCACTTCCGGCAGGTTATTACATCCGCTGGTATGGGTGCTGCTGCAGCTATCCAAGCCGGGCACTTTCTGGATGAAATGACAACCTAGATTGGATCGACAATTGACCCCTGGATGATTTCACCAGGGGTATTTGTTTTTCAGCCATGCATCTACATCCACTTTTATATCCTAAGCACCTATACATTCTTGAAACTATTTATGTATTAATCTCAGTAACTAGAACGGAGGAATTTTAATGAATAAAAAAGTCTCAATTATTGGAGCTGGAATGACAGGATCAACAACCGCGCACTGGCTCGCAAACCAGGAAGTGGCGGATATTGTGCTTGTCGATATTGTTGAAGGGATGCCTCAGGGAAAAGCGCTGGATCTTACGGAAGCCATGCCGATAATTCACAGGGACGTTGAAATAACCGGCAGCAATGATTATTCTGCTACGGAAGGCTCAGACATAGTAATCATCACAGCAGGACTGCCCCGTAAACCAGGTATGAGCCGGGATGATTTACTCTTTACAAACGCTGAAATTGTACAAAAAGCAACTGAAGAAACGATCGAATACTCTCCGGATGCGATTTTAATAATACTAACAAACCCACTTGACGCGATGGCATACGTTGCTCTAAAAACCGCGGATATTGATCCAAATAAAATAATTGGACAGGCAGGTATTCTGGATTCGGCTCGAATGCGTGCTTTTGTCGCTCTGGAACTTGACGTAAGTGTTGAAAATATCCATTGCTATGTATTGGGAGGGCACGGCGATGAGATGGTTCCATTAACAAGCATTTCAAACGTCGCAGGTATTCCTTTAAAGAATGTATTAAAACCGGATCGTTTGGCAGCGATTGTTGAACGAACCCGGAAAGGTGGAGGGGAGATTGTAAGCTTACTAAAGAAAGGGAGTGCGTACTACGCGCCATCTGCAGCGTTAACACAAATGACAACTGCGATCCTGAAGGATAAACATCTGATTGTACCTGTCTCTGCTCATTTGAATGGAGAATATGGACTACATGGTATTTTCTTTGGTGTCTCTGCTCAATTGGGAAGTGCAGGTGTAGAAAAAATAATTGAATACGAAACAACCCCACAAATAAGATCAACCACTAAGCTCCCA
>JBJYWI010000186.1:0-5266 GCA_046259385.1 Anaerolineales bacterium | reverse complement strand
TAGGAGGCGGCAGGCGCTTCTTTGCGGGACTTTTGAAGCTCTGATTGGTGCATTATATTTGGATGTGGGATTGGAAAAAGTTAGAGAATTTGTCGAACCCAGTTTAGTACGCGCAGTTGATAAAATCCTCGTATCACGCGCAGATAGGGATCCAAAAAGTGTATTTCAAGAATGGGTTCAATCTAAAGGTTATGGACCGCCAAATTACCTGACAGTTTCTGAACAGGGGCCTGATCATGATAAAGTCTTTGAAGTAGAAGTAAAGGTAAATGGGAAGACTTATGGTCGAGGTCGCGGACACACAAAACAAGCCGCTGCAAAAGCAGCAGCCCGAGAAGCGATAGCGGGTTTGGATATTAAGTTATAAGCTGGCGTCAATAAGAATTAAATATGAGCTCACGGTTAAAATCACTTGAATTGAGTGGATACAAAACATTTGCAAGACGGACTGTGTTTGAATTTGCTAATACAGTCACTTCTATTGTTGGTCCAAACGGAAGCGGAAAATCTAATATTGGCGACAGCTTGAGATGGGTTTTAGGAGAACAATCATACAGGCTATTACGCGGCAAAAAAACTGAGGACATGATTTTTTCAGGTTCCGAAAGCCGTTCACAGGCTGGTATGGCTTATGCGACGATAACCTTCGACAACACTGATGGCTGGCTGCCGATTGATTTTAATGAAGTTGCGATTACACGACGTGCATATCGCGATGGACAGAATGAATATTTAATTAATGGACAGCGTGTGCGTTTGATGGATGTTTCTGAATTATTGGCGCAGTCCGGGTTGGCGGAACGGACTTACACAATAATTGGGCAGGGACTTGTTGATGCAGCTTTATCTTTAAGGGCTGATGAAAGGCGGCGGTTATTCGAAGAAGCAGCAGGGATTGGTTTACACCGTACCCGTCGTGAGGACGCTTTGCGTAGACTGGAAGCAACTCAAAGAAACTTAGAAAGAGTCCAGGATATCTTGGTGGAGCTACGACCTCGATTGAGAAGCCTAGAACGTCAAGTAAACAGGGCTGAGGAGTATGAGGAAACAGCGATTGAATTGTCCGAAGTATTACGCGAATGGTATGGCTATCATTGGTACAACTCACAAGAAATTCTTTCACATGGGCATGAAATTTCAGAAGAATATGAAAATAAATTGAAAGAATTGCAACACGAAGAAATTGATACAGAAAACCTTATCGGTGATATTCGAATAAAAGTTCGAGATTTACGCGATCAACTGGACAAATGGAAAGTAGAAAAAGAGGAACTTCGATCCCAAAGAGAAGTGGTTTCCCGAGAGATTGCTGTAGGCAATGAACGTAAAAGATTGTTGCAGGAGCAAAAAAGAATTTCGACAGCAGAATTGGAGAAATTAAAACAAAGATTAAGTATCCAGAAGGAATTATTGATTTCAACTCAAGAAGAATTTATTCTTATAGAGCAAAACAATAAATCAATAAAGAAACAATTTGAAGAATTACGAGTCAACTACGAGCAGAAGCAATTACAAAGAGGAGAAATTGCACAAAATATTGAAGATGTGGAGGAAGAGCAAATCAAATTCAAATCGATGCGGGAATCACATCTCGCCCAGAATGAATCTCGACAGAAAAATATTAAATTGCTTGAGAAGGAATTAAGTCAGGCGAATGAAAAGTTAAAGGAAATTGATTTAAACTACCAAAATACGGTTGAATCACTGGGCAATTTAAAAGTAGCTTTGAAGAAGGGACAGCTTAAATCCAGTCAACTTCAGTTTGACATTGAAAAAATTGAAGAAATTTCGAGAGAGATTGAAGTAAAGTTACATAATCGTAGAAAAGACTCTGCAAGTTTGAGTAACAAGCATGATCAATTATTAACAAAAATCCAAATTCTTGAACAATCGGAATCGAATCTGGAAGGATACCCGGAAGGTGCCCGGGTCTTAATGAACGCTGCAAAGGATAAAAAAATATCCGGTCTTGCTGGTGTTCTATACCAGATATTGGATGTAGATGAAGAATATGAGATTGCAATCGCAGCCGCTCTAGGTATGTATATTGAAGCGGTAATTATAAATAACAAACCGGATACCGCTTTGGATATACTTAATGAGAATAAGGCAAAAGGGATTATCCTGCCTGTCGAGTCCATAGTTACAAATAAAAAGGAAATTACATGGGAAGAGATATCTGGAAGCGGGGTAATCGGAATCGCCAGTGAATTGATAAAGTATCCAAATTACTTAAATAATGTTGTTGAATTTCTTCTTGGGAATGTGGTGATTGTAAGCGATAGGAAAATTGCAAAGCGCATAACACAGAATCAAGAAACGGCACTAATTGCAGTGACGCTTGAAGGTGAAGCATTCAACTCGAATGGTCCGATTATTTCGTTAGGAGCAAAAGGTGCGAATAGAGTAAATACGCTTCTGGGGAAAAAAGTCAAGTTAGAAAATTTAAACAATGAGATCAGCGGGATTGAAAAAAAACTCAGCAATGTCAATTCGGAATTGAAAAGTCTGGAGAATGAATTATCTTTAAAAGACGCGGATAGAAAAAAAATTCGATCAGAATTAGTTGCAGAACAGGAAAGTATTCGAGAAAAAAAGGAGAAAGAAGGTCAGCTGTCAGCATTGTTAGAGCGACTCGATTGGCAGAAAAATTGGTTAATAGATGAAATAATGCGCAAAGAAAAAGATATCGAAGCAGGATATCTAGCAATAAATAAGTCTTCTGAAGAAATCGTTAAAATTGAAAAATCAATTGGTGAGGTCGATCATATTTACAATGTAAAAAAGCAAGAATTAAATAATTTAGACCAAGAACTATTTAACGATCAATTTCCAACTGCCAAGACTGAATATGCTGTAAGTGCCCGCTCGCTGGCAGATTCTGAAAAATTGCTTTTTGATAAGAGACAACTTATCGACGAGATCGAAAAATCATTTAAAGATCTTACTGAACGTATAGAAGATAATAACGCCGAGTTGGCGATTCTTGATCAGGAATTAAATAAAACGAAAGAATCGGAAAATGAAATACAAACTCAGATTGATAAAATTGATTTTTTGATTTTAGAAGAGCAAGGAAAACTAACAAAAACTGAAAATGAAAGGCAGGAGATATCTTATCGATTCGAGAATCTTCGAAAGCAAATCAGAGAAACCGAAAAGTTATACACGAATGCAAAGGTTGATTTTGCCAGACAAAAGGAGGGAGTAGAAAATCTTCGAAGGAGAATTGAAGATGACCTTGGTTTAGTATCTTTTGAGTATGCCGATGAGATCTCAGGACCTTATCCGTTGCCTATTGATGGATTTGTGGAAAAACTTCCTGTCATTAAGATGATTTCTCCTGATTGTGAAAAGACACTTCAAAAACTTAGATCCAAAATTCGGCGTATAGGTCCAATAAACCCAGAGGTTCACGCAGAATATGAAGAGGTCAAGAGCAGACACGCTTTTTTGATTGACCAGATCGAAGACTTAAAGAAAGCCGATGCAGATGTAAGGCATGTGATTAAAGAATTAGATCAATTGATGGAAGAAGAATTCTGCCGAACCTTTGAAAATGTTGCTGAGGAATTTGAAGACATTTTCTCGAGATTGTTTGGAGGTGGATCTGCCCATCTGATATTATCTGATCCGAACGATATAACTACCACAGGTATAGAAATCGATGCTCGTTTACCGGGGCGAAGAGCGCAGGGGTTGACTCTACTTTCCGGGGGTGAGAGAAGCCTCACTGCTGTGGCTTTAATATTTGCACTAATCCGAGTATCTCCGACACCATTTTGCCTGCTGGATGAGGTTGATGCGATGTTAGATGAGGCAAATACGAGGCGTTTCAGAGCTTTATTAAAGGAGATGAGTCAAAAAACCCAATTTGTAGTTGTAACTCATAACCGTAACACTGTTGAAGCAGCTGATATTATTTATGGTGTTACGATGGGTCGTGATTCATCAAGCCAGGTCTTAAGTCTGAAAATTGATGAGTTATCAAAAGTCATTGATTAAAAAACGCTCACATCAGAATTCTGACGTGAGCGTTTTTTTTGTTATTAATCAAGAAGGATTAAGAACCGGGTGGAGTTGCAGGTATAGTCAAGTTCGCATTTATAAATTGCTTAATTTCAATCGGAAGTGATGGTTCATTTGGCGCATATTCTCCCCAATCATCTTGAATAATGATTTCGGAATTTTCTCTTTGAGTATCTAACCAATCGTTAAATTTTTCAATCCTCGAATTCTGGCATTCTTCGTCTGATAGCGGTCGATTTTCTTGTCCAATTTTCTGGATAATATGCCATCCAAACTCAGTTTTAACCGGCTCACTGATCTCACCAATTTTCATTCCAAAAACAGCATCCTCAAATTCTGGAACCATTTTTCCTCTGCCGAACCATCCTAAGTCACCACCTGAATCTTTATTACTCGAATCAATTGAATATGTGGAAGCTAGAATTGACCATTGCTCACCTTCGTCCAATCGTGATTTAATTTCCTTGGCGAGTTTTTCATCATCCACAAGAATATGAGCAGCCCAAACCTGTTCTTCAGAACACTCAATTTCACCAATAACTGCATCCATAATTTTTTTCCGGAATAGATTCGCGCGGAACGCGTTTCGCATATCCTGTTCTGAGATTCCATATTCGGAATTTAATCCTTCTATTGTTTCGTTGAATCGATCTTGAAATCCCTCAAAAGTGAGCGGTGTGGAAGTGGGTTGAGGTGTTGGTATTCCTGCCTCAGAGTCAGATTCATGTGTTATCTCTGACCCTTCAGAGGATTCAGTACTCGAAGGTGTAGTTTCTGCAGTTTCTTCTTCCACTTCTTGATATCCGGTGATTTCTTTTTGAAGGTCTGATAATGTTGAAGTAGGAACAGGTTCTATTGTGGGGGTTAGTGTTGGTCTCCCGTTGCGGTAGTAGCCGAATGCTTGCTCAATTTCTCTATCGATCTCATCCTTAGACACATCAATATTCAATTTTTGTGCTTCCTGTTCTATCAGCAGGCTGTCAACCATTTGATCTAGAACTTGACGACCAATATCTGTTGGAAAAAGTTGATCGTTAATTGTTTGAAGCTGGTTAACAATAGGTTGTAATGTTGCCGAATCACTGCCTAAAAATTGAGACAATTGGTAAATGTTATAAGCATTCTGAATCATGTTGTAACGTGCAAATCTGGTTTGCCCTTGAAAATCCTTAATTTGTATTTTTTCACCATTTACTACTGCGACGGGTTTTAAGGATTGTAAATAGTATTGATACAA
>JBJYWI010000185.1:0-2116 GCA_046259385.1 Anaerolineales bacterium | reverse complement strand
TATTATTCAATAACCGCCGTTAGAAGAATAGATCCCAAGATAAATAAAAACAAACTTAATAGGAGGATCGTACTCATGATTGGCGTCTCTCTACATATTCGGCAAACGCCACAGTTCCCAAAAAGGAAACCAGGGCTAATACCGCCGCAACATCAATAAACACCGGCTGGTCAGTTACCACTGCATAAACAACAATAATGCCAATTCCCAAGACCGACATCATATCCAGCGCAATTACCCGGCTGGGCAAGCTGGGACCTTTTAGCAATCGAATGAAAGCAAAAATCAATCCAAATATTAATAAAGGTAAAATCACCCAAAAGAGTAAGAAATCCCAGTTCATTTAGTTACCTCCAGTACCCGTCTTTCGAGATCTTTGATATCCAGGCGGAATTGATCGATGTCGTCAGCATACATGGTGTGGACATATAAAACCTTGCGATCTGCGGAGATATCCAGGGTCAGAGACCCTGGCGTGAGGGTAATCAAATTGGATAACAAAGAGATCGACAAATCAGATTCGGCCTGCAGCGGGATCGCCACTACCGCAGGTTTGATGTGCATTTTGGGGGAAAGCACAGTAACAGCAACCCGCAAATTTGAGAGGAACAATTCCCACAAATAGAAGATTGCGAATCGAAAAAGTAAAGTGGCACGTTGGAAATAATTTCTTGGGTCGCTAGAGCGCTGTATTAAGCGCAGCATCAAGTAAGCAAGGATAAACCCGACAACAAAATTAAGGGGGTCAAATTGACCAGTGAGCGCCATCCATGCCAAAGCTAAAAGTAAATTCAATAGTAACATTACAATCAGCCTCCTAAGACAGTTTGGATATAAAGACTTGGGTTTAGCAACTGTGCAGCTGTTTGCTGTGCGAGTTGGTAAAAAGGCTCTGCTACCAGGCCGATCGTTAAAGTGAACAATGCCAGCACAACAATCGGCGCAAGATAAAAAGCCCAACCTATACCAGTAGGGTTCTCTGATTCTGCTGCTGTTTCAGGAGATGCCTTCCAGAAAACTTCATTCCAAATCTTGATCATTGAATAAAGAGTCAACATGCCTACGCCCAGAGCCACGGCAACGATTAAGAATTGGCTCTCCTCTAGCCCTGCTTGAATGATCGTTAACTTAGCCCAAAATCCAGAAAGCGGTGGCAACCCGGCAAGAGAGAGAGCAGGGATCAGGAAGAGCACCGCCAATCCCAAACGAGAACTATACAAGCCGCCTAACTTCTTAAGCTGGTAGCTGCCCTGCAAACGATTTACAGCCCCGCTGATTAAGAACAGGTTTGTTTTTACGATGATATGGTGCATGATATAGAAAACTGCACCAGCCAGAGCTAATGGGGAGAACAAAGCCAGCCCCATGATCATATAACCAATCTGGCTGATGATATGAAAAGAAAGGATGCGTCGAAATTCGAACTGAGAGGCAGCCCCCAAAACACCACTTGTCATGGTAAAAGCAGCTATCACCAGGATAATCAGGTGGGTATAATCAATGTCTTGAATGAAGAGCAAGGTAAAAACGCGAATCAAGGCATAAACACCCACCTTGGTAAGCATACCTGCAAAGATGGCTGAAACCGCAGCCGGAGGGGTATGATAAGCGGCTGGCAACCAAAAAAACAAAGGGAAAACGGCAGCCTTAATTCCAAAAGCGACCAGGAACATCATCGCCAGTGTATTGGACATGCCAGTATCAATCAGAGGGAGTTGTGTAGCCAGGTCAGCCATATTTAACGAACCGGTAACACCATAAAGCACCCCCACGGCTGCTAAAAAGATCGCAGAAGATATCAGGTTTAATGTTACATATTTTAGCGCACCTTCCATCTGATGGCGCTCACCGCCGAGAGCCATCAACACAAATGAAGCAATCAACATTACCTCAAACCAGACGTACAAATTGAACATATCTCCGGTTAAAAAGGCTCCCGAAATACCCATCAAAAGCACATGATAAAGGGGATAATAACCAAACGATTCTCGTCGAATATCGATATTTCCCAGTGAATAAATGGCCACGACAAGCCCAATGATGCCGGTCAGGACCAGCATAATCGCAGAGAATAAGTCAGCCACCAGCGTGATTCCAAAGGGTGCACCAATTTCCG
>JBJYWI010000184.1:0-4428 GCA_046259385.1 Anaerolineales bacterium | reverse complement strand
CGACGGCAGCCTTCCGAACCTTAAGAAAATAAAAGAATTTGGATTTTATTGCAGGGCGGTTTCCGCAGAAAAAATAATCTCAGACCCATGGATTAATGTATTTTCTGGGATGGGTGTGGGCGAGCACGGCTTTTATAACAATATTCTCTGGAATCCAGAAAATATGAGAAGCGAGAGGAAAACACCTGCGGATGTTGGGGCTGTTCCATTCTGGCACTATTTTAAGGAGGATGGGCCGCGCGCAGTTGTCCTGGATATACCCTTCCAGATCATGAAAGAGCATTTTAATGGTGTGGAGGTGTACGGCTGGGCGCCCCATGATTCCCAGTCCCCTTTTTACACCAGCCCGCCTGAGTTAAAGTCTGAGATCAGGGATCTTTTTGGCGAACCGCCGTATTTTGAGGAGAAATATGCGCCTCACAGCCTATCAGAGCTGATCAAAGTAAAGGAACAGCTGGTGCGCGGCACTGCAAGTTCCGCTTCCCTGGCAAAATACTTACTGGCAAGGGAAAGCTGGGACCTCTTTATGATTGTGTTTGGAGCGACCCACCGGGGCGGGCATAAATTGTGGGATCAAACCTGCCTGGGCATGGATGTTAAGAAAGCTGCGAGAGATGAATTATCGAGCGCCTTGAAAGAGATCTACCAGGAGTCCGACCGGGCGGTCGGCGAAATACTTGCCAGTATTGATGAGGGGACAACCATCCTGATTTACTCGCCAGAGGGGATGGGCCCGAATACAAGCCGCAACGATATCCTGCCGGATATGGTCTCAAAGATTCTGGCGGGGGAACCAGAAACCGGAACTCCATCTCTACGGCCGAAATATCTTTCCGCTTTACGCGAACGGGTTCCGATCGAGTGGCGGGACTCAGTCAAGAATCGGCTGCCGACCCGAATCCAGGATACCCTGACCACTTACTGGAGGACCGGCGGGATCAAGTGGTCAGAAACCCCGGCTTTTGCTGTCGTTGCACCGGACCTGGTGGGGTCTATCCGGATTAATCTGAAAGGACGTGAAGCTCAGGGGATTGTCCAGCCAGGGGATGAATTTGAAAAATGGATAAAGCGGCTCTCGGATGGCCTCTTCTCGTTTACTGACGCTGATACAGGTCGACCGGTCGTGGCAGAAGTGCTGCGGCGCGAGCAGCTTGCATTGACTGGCGCCAGGGTTGAGTACCTTCCAGATTTATTTGTTATATGGGATGAGACACCCGCAGCGACCCACAGGGAAATCAGGTCCGATGAGTATGGGACGATAGCATGGCCAGTGCCCTACAGAAACCCGGATGGAAGGTGCGGTAATCACAAACCAGAAGGTTTTCTCCTGGTAGCCGGGCCAGGTTTCTCAAATGGATTGCCCCAGCGGCAGATCAAGAACGAGGATATTCCGGCGACAATCCTGGATTTGCTCGGCTTCGAAATTCCTTCCAGGATGACGGGAAGATCGCTGCTCAGCTCGGGTTGATGGCTTACAGGTTTGGAACAGAGTTTATTTTTGATTTGATGTGGTCAGCCAGCCTAATTGCCATGGCTGTGATTGTAAAAGTAGGGTTCGCAGAACCCGAGGTCGGAAAGACTGAACTGCCTCCAATATAGAGATTAGAAATATCGTGCACCTTACAGTCCGGGTCGACCACCCCCTGTTTCGGGTCCACATGCATACGGGTCGTGCCGTTGTGGTGTTTTCCCGGGATGATTGCATAAGGCCAGCCGCTGCTGTCCAATTCTAATTTAGGCTCCATGATGTTAAATCCAAGCGAACGCAGCTCAGCAATCAACAGCTTCTGGTACTTGAAGAAACTTAACCGGTCCTGTTCGGTCAATCGCCAGTCAAGCTGTAAACGCGGCATTCCGAGAAAATCACGCCTGTTTGAAAGGGTAATCCTGCTGTCAGGATTCGGGACCGTCTCTCCCATCAGGCGCAGGGCGATCGAGTAATTCGGTGAGGACTTCTGTTTGAGCTGCTGGCGCAGAATCCTGAATACCCGGGCAGGATTTGCGGCTGCATTCATAAAATCCCGTGGAGTGTAATCAGTAATAAAACGGTTATGCGAGAGTATCTCTGCCAGGCGGGTGAACGAATATCCGGACAGGCTGTTGTAATCAGAGCCGAATTTATAAGTCGGGCGCCAAACAATTTCAGCACGTGCATTAAGAAGCTGTTCCGCGCGCATCGCCTCTTGCCTGAGGCTGAAAGTTGCGGTTGGCGGCAGGTTGGGAAGTGTTTTTTCATAGTCCAGGGGTGTGTAGACGCCGCTGAATATGTCCTCCTGCGGAGCGGATAGCGCCGCGGAATATAAGGTTACATGCTCGTTAAAATACCTGCCGACAAGGTCGTTTTGGTTTCCAAGCCCATTTTGGTGTACGTTGTTGGAGGCTAGCAGAATGCGCGGGTTTTCGATCCCTCCGCATGCCAGCACAAATATCCCAGCGTGAATCTGGAATTTCCTGCCGGTGAGCGTGGCAGCTTGCACAAAGTTGATTGTATGTCCGGATTGATCCGCCTGGATGTTGACGGCATTTGCATGGTAGATAATGTCGACATTTGGCGCAGCGGCTATCCTATCCGCAAATTCCAGGTTAAAATCTGTTGGCGGGCTGTGCTGGTATATCTTGGTTTCGATCCGCTCGTTTTGAATTTCAGCCTGACCAGCGGTCAGATATCCCCTTGTAGAAAAGTCGCTGGTTGGCAACTGCATATACCGGCATGCCCGGTCATAGTATGGGCTTAACTCCCCAAGCCCAAATGGCCACCCGCTGTTAGGCAGCCAATCACGCTTTTCAAAATCAATTTCATCGAGGGGTCTGCATACGCCTGACCATTTGTATGATGAGCCACCAACCATCCTGTGCCTGACATAGGTGATGTCAAAATATGGGCGCCCGACGTTTTTTGCTATATACAGCCACTGCGTTGGGTGCCTGAATTTTCTGCCCCCGCTTTCGAGCACAACAACCTTAAAATCCTGGTTGGCGAACTCGCTGGCTATCGTCAACCCAGCTGGACCGCTCCCGATGATACATACGTCCGCATTTATTCTGGTATTTTTTTCAATTTTGCAGCCGTCAATAAACATTATATTTCACTCAAGAAATTGGTAGATGAACAATTGTAATCTATATCATTTTTTCGCCGGCTTTATTTGATTTATCTTTCTTGTCAGTCAGGATTTAGCAATCTATTTTGAAAAGATATAATTTTTAGGATTCTTCAAAGTTGCTTGATTGTACTTCATGGAATTTTATCTAATCCGGCGTAGATATGGAATGGTTGAAAATGATTCCTTTTCGGGGTTTTATAATAAAGGCTAGCGATCATGAATTTCAGACGGGCTATATATCGACTGATTCAATATGGGATTGCTCTGCTAGCAATCATAATTGTCACCAGTTGTGCAATCATGAATGAGACTAAAAAATCCGGGGACTGCCAGAATGATCCGCTCAGGTTTCTCGCGCTTGGCGATTCATACACTATAGGTACAGGTGTTGAACCATACCAGAGCTGGCCTGTGCAGCTGGCGGAATTACTGCGCGATGCTGGATTTAGGAAAGTGGAACCGGTGATCATAGCCAGAAACGGCTGGTCGACTGGAGACCTACTGGAGGGGATCACGGATGCGGAGATCGAAGACTCTTATGACTTTGTCAGTCTGCTGATCGGGGTCAATAACCAGTACCGGGGCTACCCGGAAAGCGAATACAGGTCTGAATTCCGGGAACTGCTTAAAATCGCCGGGGAATACGCAGATGGAAGGTGGGACAGGGTTGTAGTGCTTTCGATTCCGGATTGGGGTGCGGCTCCGTTTGCGGAGGGGCTTGACAGGGATGAGATCGGTGCGGAGATTGACGCCTTCAACGCCATCAACCTGGAAGAGGCGAAAGCCGTGGGTGCGCATTACCTGGATGTAACCCCGTTATCGCGCCGGGTATTTTCCGAGCCGGACCTTGCAGCTGAGGACGGGCTGCACCTTTCCGGGAAGATGTATGCTGAGTGGGCGCAGTTAATCCTTGATCTGCTGACGCCAGTACTAACAGAAAGTTAACAGTGATCTCTATTCCATTAGTAAGCTGCTTAAGTCGCCTTTATTCCATTTGATGGGTCATGCTTAGAACCTGGTTTACTGATTCAGCTGTTCACCCGCATGATCACAAACTTCAGGTAATTGAACTCCGGCAAAGCCAGCGGGACTGGGTGGTCGGGAGGCAGCGAATACCTGCCCAGCACAGTTGCAGTCAGGCGGGCATCAGAAAATCCCTCCTGGCAGAGCGATAGAAAATGATCCTGACCGACCTGGCTGGAGCAGCGATGCCAAGACCTCCTGCCGGTCGAGTACTACCATGTGGTCTTCACCGTGCCAAGCGGCCTGCACGCGTTCGCCTTGGCACACCCGGCCGTGTTCTACGACGCGCTGCTGCGCGCCG
>JBJYWI010000183.1:0-21252 GCA_046259385.1 Anaerolineales bacterium | reverse complement strand
GCGGAGTGCGAGCAGAAAACAGTAACTCAATACCAAATTGCGCATGTTAGAATTTGATATGCGAAGAATCCTGCACCCAGTTGTTTTATTGCTGCTGATTTTTCTGACCGCCTGTTATTCAAATACTGTAAAGAACCTGAACGAGAAATCCTCAGATAGCGCAGCTTCAGCGATATCGATCCTTGAGCAAAAGGAATATCAAATTGATGAACGTTTCCTGATAAGTAATTTAGGTCCAGGTTTACCCTCCAAACATAATTTGTGGATAGCACTTATAACTGATCATCCTCCTTATCAGGAGGTATTGGAAAGGTCGATTATTCCCCAGAACTACCATATTTTCAGTGACGAATATGGTAACCAGATTGCCGAGTTTGATCTGGTTGATTTGCCGGCGGGAAATTCAATCTCTGTAGTGATCTCCTACCGCTTAAAGGTGAACCGGGTTGCCTATGACCTGTCTGACTGCGAAGGCGAACTCCCCAGCGGGTATACAAATCCTGATTTGCATATTGAATCAAACAACCCTCAGATCAAAGAACTGTCGGAGCAGTTAACGCAAGGTTTATCAGACGTCTGCAGCAAAGTGCGCGCATTTTACGATTATGTTGGAAACAACCTGGTTTACAGCTACAATCGTAATGACTGGGGTGCCCAAGCTGCGCTTGGCGAGATGGGTTCCGATTGTACTGAATACGCTTCGTTGATGATCGCTCTGTGCCGCGCTTCGGGAATTCCTGCACGTTACCTGGAGGGCTTGGTGTACTTGAATGAGCCCACGAAAGACCTGGCGAGACGTGAACACGCATGGTTGGAGGTGTATCTGCCTCAAATTGGGTGGACTGCCATGGATCCCACAATGGGCCGATCGTCTTTATCTCGGGATAAATACTTTGCATCCCACTCGCCAGACCACATTATTGTTACACGAGGGCGAAATCCTTCTGCATTACGTGGTTCAAGCTATTATTCACACATCTACTGGCCTGGCGACAGCACCACCATTAAGATTGAGGAATTCACCTGGCTGATCACCCTTCTTAACTGAACAGCAAGCTCACTGGGACATCATCCCTGCCCCAGGGGATGTGGTGACCGGAAAAACTTCAGGTTTTATATCGGTTTTGGTAAGGTACAAATCGTGAACACTATTGATAAACGCATCCAGATGTTCTGGATGAACAAAAGCCAGCATACAACCGCCAAATCCTGCACCTGCCTGACGGGCTCCGATCGCCCCGGACGAGGTCATTGCGGCATACATTTCATCCATCTCGGAACAACTGATTTGGTAAAGATCGCGTGCTCCGGCAAATGATTCGCTTGTGAGCAATTTGATCTGATCAAAATCCGGCTTGGCTAAAGCATTTGCCATATCCAGGACACGCTGGTTCTCCTGGATAATAAACCTGCATCTGCTGGTAACGATAGCAGGCAGGTCGTCTTTATGCGCATCGAGCTGCTCCAAATTTACGTCGCGCAGAGAGTGAATATCGGGATAGAACCGGGAAAGTATGGCTGTTCCTTGCTCGCATTGAATCTGGCGTTCTTGATACTCTGAACCTGTAAGCATTCTCGGTTTGCACGTATCGCAAATTACAACCTGCACTTCATCAGCAATTGGACTGGTTTCACTGCAAATGCAGCGGCAGTCCAACAGTAACACCTGCCCGGCTTTCCCCATTATCGAGCTGTATTGATCCAGAATACCGCAATTCACACCTACAAACTCGCGTTCGGCACGCTGGCAAAGCTTGGCGATATCAACCGGATCAATCTGCAAATCACCGAGATGGACAAATAAAACTGCGCTGGCTACTTCCAGGGCTGCGGACGAACTTAAGCCGCTGCTGAAGGGAATTGTGCTGTGAATCAACCCATTAAAACCCTTCAATTGGTAACCCTCTTGTTTAAAAACAGCCGCAACGCCACTCACATAATCCGCCCAAGATGCGGTGGGGTTATGCCGGATGTCAGCCAGGTCGACTTCTGCGCTCCCGCTGGCGTTCATCGAAGAAATTCGGATTTTATTATCCTCGCGTGGTGACACAGCAATCCACGTGTTTCGGTCTATGGACTGTGTTAAAACAAAACCTTCGTTGTAATCTGTATGACTTCCCATCAGATCGACCCGACCGGGAGCCTGTACCCATAATTGAGGGCTTTCGCTATACATTTGGATAAATTGCTGTGTGATGCGCCCCCGCCTGTTTGAGTCTCCCAACGCTATCCTATTCGATCTTTCTGCGCACAAATGCATGCATGGTTACGGATAACACGATGATCAACCCATAGATCAACTGGGTCCAAAAACCTGTAAGACCTATTGCAACAGTAGCTGCTCCAATCGCTCCAATGATAAAGGCGCCGATGAATGAGCCAAATATTGTTCCGACGCCGCCAAACACCGACGTTCCACCTAAAAAGACAGATGCAAGAGTGCGCAGCAGATAACCATCCCCCAGGCTGGGCCAGAAATATGTCACATGCAGGCTGGCTAAAATACCCGCAAAAGCAGATATCACACCCACCAGCATGAATGTTCGTATTCTCACTCTTCCTGTGTTTACACCCATCAATTTCGCGCTCTCAGCATTATCGCCGATCAAATATACGTGCGCGCCAAATCGGGTTCGGTTGAGTAAGATCCAGCAAAGGATGGTGATAACGATCAACCAGATCATTTGCATTGGGAAGACATCAAAAACCTTTCCAACCAGTATGGGGTGAAGAAGCGTTTCTTTGGCATACACTAATGTGCCGCTTTTACCCTGGGAGAGCACAAGCACAGCACCTCGCCAGAAGAACTGAGTGCCGATTGTCGCGACCAGTGAAGGGATGCCGAAGCGGACAACAATCGTACCGTTTAACCAACCTGCAAACAACCCGATCAGTAAGGCAGCAAATGAAGCCAACCAAACCGATTCGACAACCTCGTATGTCAATAAAAAAGCAACCATGCCAATAGCCATAATCGCAGGGAAAGACAGGTCTATCTCCCCCGCAATCACTGTAATCGTGAGCGGCATTGCAATGATGGCGAAGAATGGGATCGTTGACATGAATGCATAATAAATCTGCGGGGACAGGAAGGTATCAGGAGCAGCCAAAATGAAAATTACCCACAATAAAATGAAAACACTGAAAATGCCTAATTGGGTACCGTTCTTGCGAATAAATTTGCTCAGATTGAACGAACGATCAAGGGGTTGAGTCTTGGTTTCTTCTATCGTTGCCATTTCTAGATGTCCTTTTTACACGTTGAAGGGCTACTCAAACGTGCCCGTCTCCGCAATATGTATCATGTTTTCCATTAAATCATCCAAACTGATTTTACTGGTCATAAATTCTCCGGCAACCTTCCCGCGATCGATCACCACTACACGATCTGCGACCGCATAAACATGGACAATATTGTGATCAATAAATATTGAAGATTTTCCAGCATCTCGAATGCCGCGTACAAAATTAAGTAATTTGTCAGTTTCTTTCAATGACAACCCCATGGTTGGCTCGTCCAGTATGATGATATCTGCATCGAAAAATAATGCACGGACGATTGCCACCCCCTGTCGCTCACCTCCTGAAAAAGTACCCACTTTCGACTCAGGGGAAACCGCCGCAGATGTAAAACCCATTGCCTGGGTCATCAGTCGGTGTGTTTCTGACTCCATCCTTTTTACATCTAACAAGCCAAATCTATTTGTCAATTCCCGTCCTAAAAATATATTGCGCCAGAGCGACTGCAATTCTGCCAGAGCTCGTTCCTGGTATACCGTTTCAATTCCCAACTGACGTGCCTTTGGTACTGTCAGGTGATCGATCTTCTCACCGTTGAAAAGCAGATCGCCCGATGTTGGCTGGTGATAACCTGTTATGATCTTTATCAATGTAGATTTGCCTGCGCCGTTGTCCCCAAGTAATCCAACAACTTCATTTTGACCTAATTGAAAATCCACATCTTGAAGTGCGCGCACCTCTCCAAAATATTTGGAGACTTTACGCAATTCCACCCGGTAGGACATACTTCACCTCGAAATATGAAAGAGGGCTGAGCTTGAACTCATGGCGACAGTCAGGAGAATACCTGCAATCGCCGCGGAGTTAACAAGCCAGCCCTCGCAAGTAACCTGCTCAGATCCAAATCTCAGATGGATCAACCATTAATTAACGTATCTGTTGCTCAACCAATTCTGCCAGCAGTTCGACATTGTCTTTGTGCGCGAAACCTGCACCGGTATCAATCTGCAGACCTGTGAAGGCGTAATTATGAGTGAGGCAGATTTGTAAAACTGACAGATAACCCTGCAGCCACTGTTGTTGGTCAATGACCAGATCGGTCCAGCCGCCTCGGATTGCCTCCACCGTAGCGGATGACAGGTCAAAACCAGCCGCAAACACATCATCCGGTCCCAATCCAGCGCTTGTCAGGTAGGTCTCTAAAGTCGCAGTGAGTGCGCCATGATCGGTAACAACGAGCTTGATGTCTGGGTTAGCAGACATGAGACCCACAAAGGTGGGGACACCTGCAGCAGCATCGGCATTTGTCGCATCATCAATTTCCTGGTATATGACCTCAAGACCTGAATCCTCAAGGGCTTCAACAACACCTTTAGTGCGTTCACCACGACCAGCCTGTGCCAATAGACCCCAAACAAATGCCTTGTCACCAGCCTGTAATCCGCCGCGTGTTACTGCTTCCTTACCCAATGCCCAGCCAGCATCGTATAGAATGGCACCAACATAACCAAAGCCATTCGAAGCGTATTTCGCTTGCAGTCTGGGTAGTTGTGTGTTCGAGCTGGTCACAATTATTCCCTGTGCCTCAGCCTCGTCTACAAGCGGTTCAAAGGCGTCGTCTCCTGGATGTCCCATGATAGAGATACCATCCGGATGTGTGGCGACTGCTTCTGAGAATTGAGTTACCATCTTCTCGGGATTCCATTCTGACCAGACTGTCTCCATATCCGCGCCTAAATCCGCGGCTGCGGCTACAGCACCGTTATAAACGACAGTTGCAAAAGGACCTCCTGGAGCTCCACCTGGGAAGAAAACGATTTTTGTCCCAGAGCACCATTTGCCCTCAGCAGCTGGCGCTGGTCCTTCTGTCTCAGCTGGTTCCTCGGCAACTTCCTCCGGCTCTTCAACCATCTCTTCTTCAGGTTCTGTGACTACTTCTGCGGGCTCTTCAACCATCTCTTCTTCGGGTTCGGCGACCATTTCTTCGGTCTCTTCCCCAACTGTAGGCGCTTCTGCTGCTGGTTGGCAGGCCGTGAGGATCAGGCCTAATGCCAGAAGGGCAACAATTAGAAAACTCAGTTTCTTAAACATTTTTTCTCCTTTCCTGTGACAAAATTTGTAAATATGTTTTACCTCTTAACTGTATTTGGGTCAGGATATCTTGAATTTTTTCTGGGTCACCTCCTTGATTTTAGAAAGATCTATTGTTACTGATTGGGTTGATCACGGAAGAGACGATTGTTATCCTTTTCATAAGACTTAAAATTAACAAATACGGATTACTCATTCCAGATTTTTATCTAAGGGGGTACTATTTCAATTCAGTCTATCATGAATTACATTATATTGAAAAACATCTAAGTTAATCAATCCACAAAAATCCTTTTCATCCTATTACCGGGCAACTCCATAGATCTATCCGAATATAATTTCTGTTAAAAAATCGATGCATATGAAGTCGATTTGATTGTATTTACCATCGCCCAGAAGTTCTCCAAAGGAGTATCCAGCTGCACGTGGTGGGTTGGAGATAAAATCAACCCGCCCCCTTCGCCGATAGTCCTTATACGCTGCAGGACCTCTGCTTCAATATCCTCGGTTGAACCGAAGGGTAAAGTGTGCTGCTCGTCAATTGTCCCCCAGAAACAAAGCCTATCGCCATATTGTTCTTTGATCCTTGCAGGATCCATACTGGCAGGTTGGATGGGATTCAAAACATCTATCCCTATATCGATCAATTCTGGGATAATCAATTCGACATTTCCGTAAGTATGGTAGGCGACTTTGAGTGCTGGGTTAATTGATTTCAGTTCTGAAATGAAATCCGCCATGCGCGGTTTCAGGTACTTACGCCACATTGCTGGAGAGATCAACATTCCGTTCTGGGCGCCCACATCATCGCCCGTCCAGATCATATCAACACCTATCCGGGTTAGTTTCCTGGCTGCCTGGAGGTGATACCTGTATGGAATGTCCAGCAGGCTGTTGGTTAAATCTGGGTTCAAGACCATGTCCATCAGAATTTGATTTAAACCACGCAGAGCCCAGGCGGTCTCAAAGATGGTGGTAACAGTTACACCCACAATCCAGTACTCATCCTTGAAATCCCCTATCATCCTGTCCGCATCGAAATAAAGTTCTGGTCGATCTGGATCCGGCGGAACGTAGCTGCTGATTGCACTTTCATCCGCAAGCGGGTGGTGAACGATCTCCGTGTAGTGCCCTTTGCCAAAAGTCGTTTCGTAAGGCTGCACTTGCCATCCAATCCCCCATTCATCAGTGTAATCCTGGACATCCAAATAATAGGAATTTGCCCAACCAACGGAAGTCAGTAGCATATCTTCACCAAGAGCCCGTTCCAATTCATATGTGTTTCCCCCGCCATGAGGATTATGGGCGACTCTGCCTTGAAGCTCCATATCCTCCCGCAGCCGGTTGACAAACTCGGGGGTAAAGCTAATTTGCATAGGGCAGCGATCTGCTAACTCGTGGTTAAGTACAATTTCTACTCGCTTACGCGCTTTCACAACACTCTCCATTTCAAATGAACACAATAACCGTTATGGTGAATGTTATCGTTCCCGTTACCGGTAACGCAGTTTAGCATACAGTAATCTCGATGTCAAACTTAGCAACCATTCTTGTTAATGCAAAGTAGAAATGTCCTTTATTTCTGCACAAAAGCCTCACACAGCTTGTCACCACGCATATTTGTAAAATAGAGTAAAAGAAAAACAAATAGAGTAGTCAATTGGCGTTGCATGGCTCCAGAGAGCAGCGAAAGAAGAAAAAGAGGCAAACCAAGCCTCAACCCAAACCACAGGAAGGTCCACAATATACTCAAGATCTACTATTGAGTCAGGTAAGGTTTGATGTTCTCCACAAGAAATTCCGCATTCTTTTTGCCGTATTTCAAATGATGGACCTCACCATTCCGGTCGATGATGAGCATGGGTGAAAGGGGCGGATTCAGGTATTCGGCGCTATAAAGGTTACCCAGAGCGCGGGCAACTTCTAATGGAGCAATGGCAAAGCGCCATTCGAAGCCATATTGGTTTGTATAATCCTTCAACGCTACCTGGTCTTCATGCACGTCTACGTCCAGACTGATGGAAATCACATCGTCGGGATTGTCAAGCAGCTTGTGCATTTTCCGTACTTCGTTGGCTTGGACAAGACAGTTAGGACACCATATTGCCATCGTCTCGACCAACACAACCTTACCGGCAAAGTCATTCATGTTGAAGGTCTCCCCTGTCTGTGCGTCGGTCAATTCGATGTTGAACCACTCCGGTCTGGCAGCAGCCGTCTCAAGGGAAGAGGTTGAAGCAGGTGCGCCGCAGGCAGCAACAAGATAGCTGGTCAGGATGAGAGTCAGAAATAGGGTGTTGAGAATCGTCCTGGTATGCATATGATCTCTATTTCTATTACCGCAAAAAGTCGAAACGCATCCAGATCATATTGGATTAGAAGACCATGGATGCGTTCTGAATTGGGATCAATTCCGTATTGTCGGTCGTTTGACTCGCTTCAAAGTCCTTTAAGAAGTTTTGAAAAGCGCCTTTCGTGGTCGGTAGGTTCGATTATCCTGGTCAAAACAAATTATCTCAATTAACGTTTTTTCCTGAGATAGAATACGCTTTGAATTCCGATAGCAATCAAGGTAAGCACGCCAACGCCAATTCTGGTCCACCACGAACTCAATGTGCCGTTGAACTGGAGAACGGATACAATGGTGCCGTGGATTAGTACGCCGAACAAGGTGCCAATGACATTACCAACGCCGCCAGCTAACGATGTTCCTCCAATCACTACAGCGGCAATGGAATCAAGCTCCATGCCGGTTGCAAACTGACCATAACCAGCCATTAATGACATGCTAAAAACAATGCCTCCCAGAGCTGAGCATAAGCCGCTGAAGGCATAAACCAAAATCTTTGTACGAGGGACCGGCAAACCCATCAGGAGCGCGGATTGTTCGTTATTACCCATTGCATAGATTGTGCGACCAAAGCGTGTGAAAAAGCTCAAGAAGACCGCCACTAGCAGCATAATGGGTCCAACTAACGTCGTGGGATAGACATATGCATTGGGTATGAATGGAATATAAATCGGCGTCAGCGCCATAGTTCTGTAAACATCATTTGTAATCGTCACAGAGGTCAGGCTGATTATGTAGGCTAAGCCACGTGCCAAGTACAGACCCATCAGGGTGGCAATAAAAGGTTGGACTTTGAGAAACTGAATAATCCAGCCCATGAGAGCCCCAAATACGATACCCAAAACGATCATGAGTGGGATCACGATGAATGGGCTCATCCCGCCGCGAAGCAATGCAGCCGAAGCTGCGCTGACCAGAGCAATCACCCCGCCCACAGAAAGGTCAATGCCTCCCCCGCCGCTCAAGATCACCAGCGTCATACCAATCGAAACAAGCAGCAGGCTGGCGTCATTAATAAACAGGTTGAAAAACACCTGAGGCTTTCGCATAGCGGGATACAGTTGAGCGCCTATGAAGTAGACTAGGATAAAAACTGCAATAGTTAATAGTAACGAACCGTGTCGCGAAAGGTAGGTTCTTAATCTCTGTATAATGCTTTTGAGAACCTCTTCGCTTGAAGTGAGGGGTTTAACTTGCTGTACCATGTTGAGAACCTCCTCGCTCGAACAATCTATTTATCAAACGACGGGAGTAATCGGAATAGAGCAGAATGACGACTAGGACCAATACTGCTTTGGCAGCCAACAGGGCATTGGCCGGTACACCCAGGCTGTAGACTGTGACAGTGAAGGTCCAGATAACGATTGCGCCAATCACGCTGGCAAGCATGGAGAACCGTCCGCCCGTCATCAAGGTCCCGCCTAGAACGACCGCCAGGATGGCATCCAACTCATAGTTCAGACCGTTGTTATTTCCATCTGCGCTGTGGACATAGGAACTGAGGATCAGTCCTGCGATCGCGCCACATAAACCGCAGAAGGTATACACGAATAATTTAATGTTCTGTTCGTTGATACCGCTATAGAAAGTCGATTTGGCATTAATTCCGACTGACTCAATAAACAAGCCAATGGCTGTCTTTCGCACTAATATCCAAGATATTAGCAATACTGCTGCAACAATATAAATCGAAACTGGCAGACCCAGGATATAACCGTTTCCAAACCAGAAATAGGGCGTGTAATAAATCGTCATGATCTGCCCATTCGTAATAAGTTGGGCAATTCCGCGACCAGCAACCATCAGGATCAGCGTGGCAACCATCGGTTGGATTTTTACCTTGGCAACGAGAAATCCATTCCATAAACCACATGCCATGCCAGCTGCAAGATTAGCGATGATGATGATGGGTAATGGTGTGTTCGTTGCATTCCTAGTCAAGATTTCATTGGTGATCAATTGCTTTCCCAGCGCTGGATTAATCAACACAGCGCCCATTGCCGCTGAGATGGCGATCACAGCGCCAACGGAGAGATCAACGCCTCCCGTTGCAATCACCAATGTCATCCCAATTGACACCAACATAAGAGGCGCCCCGTTATTAAAAACGTCAACGAGGTTGCCGTACAGATGCTTCCCATATACAGGATCTTCGATGATGCCAAGCTTGAAGAAACCTGGCTCAACGACGGCGTTAAAAACTAGGATAAGGATCCAGGCTACAAGCGGCCAGAAAATCTGGCTGTCACGGATTCGTTTAAGAAATGATAATTGTTTCATGTTTCACCTGCCATGGCTTGAATAAGGGTCTTATCGTCCACGCCGCTCGCATATTCAGCAACCTTCTTCTGTTCGCGCAACACAGCAACACGATCACTGACACGTAGCACTTCTTCCAGCTCGGAGGAGATGAACACACATGATTTACCCTCCTCTGCCAGGTTCAATACCAGTTTTTGGATCTCTGCTTTTGCACCTACATCAATACCTCGTGTGGGTTCGTCCAAAATCAAGACCTTGGGATTCGTCGCAAGCCAGCGTGCAAGGATGACCTTCTGTTGATTACCGCCGCTTAAATTCTTGACCAATTGATCAGGAGAAGGGGTGACAATCCCCAACAACTTGATATACTCCTCAGAAATTTCATTTTGTTTTTGTCTGGACAGGAATCTGAACCAGCCATAGCGCGCTTGTAAAGCCAGAATGATATTTTCACGAATAGTTAGGTCCCCTACAACCCCTTCTTCCTTCCGATTTTCAGGACACAAAGCAATCCCGCGCTTCAAGGAATCAAAAGGAGAAAAGCTATTCACCTTCTCCCCTTCGACAGTGAGGGAACCACTATTTGGTGCATCGAGCCCGAAAATCAAGCTCGCCAATTCGGTACGTCCGGAGCCTAACAATCCGGCTACCCCCAAAATCTCATTGGCATTTAATTCCAAATCCACTGGATCCAACTTTCCAGTGCGACCCAAACCTCTTGCTTCTACCAAACGATGTTTTTCTTCCGCTTTTTCCTCTCCGGATTTCACCTTGGATAATTTATCCAACTCGGTCAAACTACGACCCAGCATTTTGGCAACCAGCTCAACGATTGGTAAAGAAGAAGCATCAAATGTACCTACCAGCTTTCCATTGCGAAGGACGGTGATCCGATCCGATATCTGATAGACTTGATCTAAAAAATGTGTGATAAAAATAATGCCAATACCTTCGTTCTTTAGCTTACGCATCACGTCAAAGAGCAGGTTCGTTTCATGAATATCCAGACTAGAGGTGGGTTCGTCTAGAATCAGAACCTTAGCAGACAGGATTTCCAGGGCACGTGTAATGGCAACCATCTGCTGGATGGCAACAGAATAATTTTCCAGCGGTTGAGTCACATCGACATCGATGCTCAAGCGATTGATCGCTTTTCGAGCCATTTCATTCATCTTTTGCCAATGGATGCTTCCAAAGCGATAAGGTTCACGTCCCAGCATGATATTTTCAGCAATAGAAATATTCGTGCAAAGGTTGACCTCTTGATAAACCGTACTGATGCCAAGCTCTTGAGAATGTTCCGGCGAATGCACGTGGGCGAGTTCTCCATTCAACTCAATGGTGCCCTTATCAGGTTGTTCCACACCCGTCAAAACCTTGATAAGCGTGGATTTTCCAGCTCCATTTTCACCCACCAAAGCATGGATTTCACCCCTTCTTAAGGAAAAGTCAACATCCTCAAGAGCTACCACGCCTGGAAAGGTTTTCGCGATTCCTGACATTTTCACAATATCAATTTCATCTGCCATGGAAGTCACCTATCTTTGAACACTTATGTTTGGGTAAGAGAAGCGACGTTTAGTTTGCGCCGCTTCTCTAACAATTGGATCAGTCTTTACGCGTACGCAGAGACTTTTCTGCCTTAGGTTTAGTACTTGCGTTCCGGCAGTAACTCAGCAGCGTTATCGGGGTAGTAGACTGTCTCATTGGTCAGGATTTCCCGATCGATCGTTTCGCCGTTCATGAGTTTCAAAGCCATGTCGAAGACCTGCGGTCCGAGCAGAGGATTGCACTCGACATCCGCCTGGAACCAGCCATCAACCATAGCCTGGAAACCGCCACGTGTGCCGTCCACAGAGACGATGAAGAGATCGCCGGGTTGTACACCGGCTGCCTTCAAGGCTTCAATGGCACCGATGCCCATATCGTCATTGTGAATGAAGATGCCCTGGAAATCTACACCTGGTTCGTATTTCTGCAGGAAGGCTTGCATAACAGGGAGCGCCTCGGCACGAGTGAAGTTGCCGGTCTGAGAGTCAAGTATCTCGATGTTGTCATTGAGTTTATTTCGGAAGCCTTCCGCACGTCCCACTGCAGCACCAGAACCTGTTGTTCCAGACAGCTCAAGAACGGCGCCTCCATCGGGCATGTTTTTGTTGAACTCTTCAGCGGCTCGCTCGCCTTCCAAAACCATATTAGAACCGATGTGAGCGTCATACAGGGATGTGTCGGCACTAACGCTGCGATCAACGATAATGACGGGGATACCGGCATTCTTGGCTTCTGTCAGGGCAGCATCCCAACCATCTTCAACCACTGGAGGTAGAGCAATTACATCTACGCCCTGTTGTATACAAGAACGTACAGCAGAGATCTGATTTTCCTGCTTCTGCTGGGCATCGGAGAAGATTAATTTAGCTCCCAACTGTTCAGCTGTTTCTTTGATCGAGGCGGTATTAGCAGTACGCCAGTCACTTTCAGCACCAAGTTGAGGGTAACAAAGTGTCATATCAGCGTAGGTGCAGTCAGGGGCGCAGGATGCGCCAGCCTCTACAGCAGCTTCTTCAGTGGGTGCAGCACCAGTGCTACAAGCCGCCAGAACCAATGTAGCGGCGACGAGCAAAAAAAAGAGTTTTTTGAAGTGAAACATGATTTTCTCTCCTTTAAGTTAGTTAGGTTCTCCTTGCGGAGATGTATACGATTTTATTGACCTGCGCGAAACGGTTCTTGGTTTGGATGAGCCGATTCGCTCCTGTTGAAGTGTTTGCTTGGAGACCTCAATCACTGAGCAGGCACTTCTCTTATATTGCTTGACTATTATTATCCAGGATCACCTCCTTATTGATTTTTCCTTTCTTAATGAACTTTGCCGTACTACCAGAGTTGGAGAAAACATAATTGTCTTAGGCCGTACTGGCTCATGGTCTTCCCAGACAGTTTCAATGATTTTGATGATTTCTTCTACGGCCACCTCACCGACGTTAAACTGATCCTGCTTCACTGATGTCAAAGGGGGCCAGTAATATCCCGATTCAGGGATATCATCAAAACCAACTACACCCAGATCATTCGGAACCTGTACTCCCTTTCGACAAGCATACTGTAATACACCCAATGCCATTTGATCATTGGCAACGAAAACTGCATCCATCTCAGGGTATTGTTTGAAAAGCTTTTCAATTGCTTGGGACCCGCTTGCAGAAGACCAGTTACCTTCCACCAAATATTCTTCTTTCGGTTCGAGGTGTGCTTCTTTCAATCCATTCTTCCATGCAGCCTTACGCTCACGAGCTTCCCACCAATCTAAAGGTCCTGAAATATGACCTATATGTTGATAGCCTTGTTCTATTAGGTGTGTCATAGCTATCTGCCCACCAAGATAGTTGTCGATAGATACAACACAGAATTTTTCCCGCGATTTCATGGTTATATAAACCATGGGAATATTTAGATCCAATGAAGATTTATTGATCCAATTTAAGTTTTCCCCGACCTCGGGAACAGCCCAAATTATCCCATCCACTTGATGGGAAAGGAGAGTTTGAAATATCGGTTCTATATTGTTCGCATCAAAACGAGGTAGTTCTTTTAATAACAAGGAATATCCAGCCCCTTCAGCTGCGCTGGTAATACCGCTCAATGTACGCGATGGGCCAATATATTTCAATCCGGCTGTAACTACTCCCAGAGTATAGCTGCGTTGACGAATCAAACTGCGCGCTAATGCACTGGGTTGATAGTCTAACTGCTTTATAACCTCTTGAACACGTTTTCGGGTTTCAGGGGACACATCCGGTCTGTCGTTAATAACGCGTGACACTGTTTGCGTTGAAACCCCAGCTTTAGAGGCAACTTCCTTGATGGTCGCGCGTCCTACCCTGTGCATATATGTTATCGTTCCCGTTATCGATCCCGGTATCGCTATCATAATAACAAATTCTGATGAAAAATACAAGGACCAATTTTCATTTTAATTATGACAGTCTATGTAAGTAAGGATAATTCACATTGGGGTTCGGTTCAGAGTTCATCCGCATCCATCGAAATAGCCTTAATAATCATTTGCCAGTTTCTTCCCCGAAGAATTCAAAACCTGCAGAAGCACAGTCTGCGTTGTCTTGTACCCCTTCCCTTGTAACAATTTCACTCTCAACCGGAAACGTCCGACATCCCTTCTGCTCCACGAATATTCGATTTATAATCGGCAAAAATGCTGCTTAAGTTGCAGTGGAGATTCTAGATGAAAACCAATTTCCGTTTCGCGAATATTCGGTCAGTCCTGCAGTGTCTAGTATTGGCAGCATTGGTATCAGCTAGTGCCTGTAAATCTTTGCTGCCTGTATCAACCACGCCGACCGTTACCGGAGGCGCTGTCACTACAACTACTCCTGAGAACGCCGGGTACCCTGTTCAGGACGAAGGTAATCCAATTGCGCCATCCGTGGTTGATTTCAAACCCAAAGGTGGAGAGGAACTGCCTGTCAGCGGGGAGATCATCCTGCACTTCGACCAGGATATGGATCGTCAGAAGACCGGGGAGGCATGGCAGTTAATTGGCCCGGCTCAATTGGAGATCAAGGGCGAGTTCAGCTGGCCAGATAATCGCACCATGCGGTTTAAACCAAATATACCTTTACGAACAGGGACTTCTTACACGGGTAAATTGAGCAGTGAAGCTGTAAGCTCCCAGGGCATCCACCTTGAAGAGCCTGTGCTGCTGGACTTCAACACCACGACACCACTGGAGGTCGGCCAGGTATTCCCGCAGGATGGAAGTAAAGATGTCGCTGTAGATGCTGTGATTACTGCCATATTCAACCGCCCGGTGGTGCCATTGGTAGTTGAGGGAGACCGGGAAAAGCTTCCCGATCCATTGGAGATCAAACCGCCCGTCTCTGGACGCGGTGAGTGGGTCAGTACTTCGGTATATGCTTTTCAACCGCTAAAACCCCTGAAGGGCGGAATGGAGTACATTGTGACCATAAGAGCTGGTCTTCCGGATGCATCTGGCGAGACGGTACTGGGGGAAGACACAACCTGGGAATTCAGCACAATCAAACCCAGCATCCAGTCTTTTGAGCTTTCCGGTGGAGCGGTTAACCCTGAACCGGGCCTTGGAAATATCCTGCTTGATGAATATTTTATGATTAATTTCAACCAGCCAATGGATGTTGAAAGCAGCGAAGAATCGATAAAGTTGCTGCCAGAAGGGGCCGATCCGGTTTCTGTAATAATGAATTGGAATGATATAGATACCCGGGTAATAATCACACCTACCCTGGACTTGCAGCTGGGCTCTTCATATTCACTGGTTATGGATAGTGCCGCAAAAGCAGCTGATGGCGGGACACTTACCCAGGGTTTGAATTGGAATTTCAGAACGATCCCGCCTCCTGCTGTCCTGGCTATTACACCGCCAGAAGGCCTCGAAACCGGTGGTTTTACACCTGAACTGCGGATCGAATTTGCCTCCCCGATGGATATCGAGAGCGTTAAGGAAAACATCACGATCTACCCTCAACCCCAGGAGGATATACAATGGTGGTATGACCCGAATGATTGGAGTATACGCGCCTTTATCCTTCAACCCTCAACTTCGTACCAGGTGCGTGCGCTTCCTGGAATGCAGGACATCTACGGGAACAGCATCTCCACTGAAAAGATAGTAAATTTCACCACCCCGCAAAATTGGCCAATGGCTGGTCTGCAAATGCCATGGGAACCTGCCCTGCTGAGAGAGGGAGGTCCCCAGGAATTTTACGTGACCTACCGCAACGTAAATTCCATTGGAGTGAAGCTTTACTCTATAACCCCACAAGAATTTATCGGGCTGCAGGTTGGAACGCTTAACCGCAGTGAATTCAAACCGCAGGAAAAGGATCTGGTCTGGGAGACTGAACTTAACAACTCTGGCAGGATTAATGAAAAGGCGCTGGAGAATCTCACCCCTGTAAGACAATCCGGAGAAGCGCTTGAACCAGGATTCTATTTTCTGGTACTTGACTCACCTGACATTTCCTATCCACAGCAAACTTCTCTGGACAATCGACTTGTGGTGGTCGCTAATGCTGACATTGTATTCAAATCCAGCACAAATGAAGGCTTACTTTGGGTGACTGATTTTGAGAATGGGCAGCCGTTGGAAAAAGTCTCTCTCACGGTATATGACAAGGATTTTCAACCGATCGGGCAGGGCTCAACTGATAAGGATGGACTGCTGAAATTGGATCTGCCTGATCCTGAAGAACCCTATGACCCCCGTTTTGTAATGACCAGTACAGAAGGAAAGTTATTTACTTTCACCACCAGCCTGTGGGGCGCGGGCGTCAACCTTTACGATTATGGTCTCTGGAGCAGTTACTACGCCCCTGTGAACCAAGTGAGGGTATACGCATACACTGATCGCCCAATTTACCGGCCTGATCAGACAGTCTACTACAAAGGAATCTTGCGCCAAGATGATGACCTTGTTTACCAACTGCCTGAAGCGAATAGTGTGCGAATTAAAGTAAGTAATTACAAAGAAACGGTATTCGAGGACGATCTGCCTGTTTCGGAATTTGGTACTTTCAGCGGGGAGTTCACGCTCGACCCGGAAGCGGTATTGGGCTATTACAGTATTGAAGTCGAACTGGTCGACAAAAAAGAATCCATTGGCGGGGTAGGTTTTACAGTAGCGGAGTATCAAAAGCCGGAGTTCCAGGTAAAGGTGAGCGCAGATCCTGCAGACTTACTGAATGGTGAGAAGTTTAAGGCAACTGTATCCGCTGATTATTACTCCGGTGGAGGGGTGGGAAACGCTCGAGTTGATTGGACCCTAAACGCAAGTCCGTTTTATTTCAGCCCACCAGAGGAGTACATAGAATACTCATTCGCGGATACGGAACAGGATGCGGGCATTTACCCGGGCAGCCAGTTCCAAGGAACCGAGATGGTTGCGCAGGGTGTGGGTAACACAAAACCAGACGGCACATTCAGTGTGAGCCTGCCAGCGGACTTGAGTGAGGCTGGATTGGGGCGCCAGTTCACCTTTGAAGCTACATTAACTGACATCTCACAGAACGCGGTCAGCGGCAGGGCGGTCGTGAATGCCCATCGCAGCAGGGTGTACCCCGGCATTCGCCCAGCCAGTTACGTGGGATCGGTCGGCAAGGAGAACGCCTTTGAGTTAATTCTCCTTGATTGGGACGGCAAGCCTCTTTCTGACCAAAGTATTACTGTAGATATCGCGGAGCGCAGGTGGTACAGCGTGCAGGAACAGGATGCTTCGGGGCGTGTGGAATGGAAAACGAATGTTGAAGATATCCCTATCGAGAGTCTCGAAGCAACCTCAGATGATCGCGGCCAAGCAAGAGTAAGCTTTATCCCTCCAAAAGGTGGAGTTTACCGGGCGGAGGTACGCGCGGCAGATGCGGAAGGTAATGAGGCCAGTTCAGCAGCCTACCTTTGGGTTTCCGATGAAGGCTTCATTCCCTGGCGACAGACAAACGACCGCAGTTTTGACCTTATTGCTGACCGGCCGGCGTATTCACCTGGGGATACAGCCGAGATATTAATTGCTTCCCCCTTCCAGGGAGAAAGCATTGCGCTTGTAACAGTTGAACGCGGACGTATCTTGCAGCAGGAAATCGTCAAACTGGCGAGCAACAGCACGGTGTACAATTTGCCCATCACCCCTGAACTTGCGCCCAATGTGTTTGTTTCCGTAGTGGTAGTTAAGGGGGTTGATGACACAAATCCCAGGCCGAACTTCAAGATGGGTATAGTGGAACTGCAGGTGAATACCGACCAGCAGAAGATTTTTATTGAAGTTTCTGCTGAACCGCAGCAGGCTGGCCCTGGGGATGAGGTGACCTACACCGTGCTGGCCAGGGATGAGGCGGGCGAGCCTTTACGCGCTGAATTCTCCCTCAGCCTGAGTGATCTGGCGACGTTATCATTGGTGGAATCAAATACCCCGCCGATACTCGATTTTTTCTATAATGAGCGCAATCTGGGTGTGTGGACTTCCGTCCCGCTCTTTCTCAGCCTTGAGGACTACAATGCTGAAATCCGCGAGATGGTCGCCAGCGGAGAGGGCATGGGCAGCGGCGGCGGCAAGGGTGAGGATGAGCTGGGGGTGGTTAATGTGCGGCAGGACTTCCCTGATACCGCTTTCTGGAAGGCTCATATTGAGACGGATGAAAATGGACAGGCCCAGGTGACAGTAAAGCTGCCGGACAATTTAACAACCTGGCGGATGGATACTCGCGGCGTGACATTAGATACACGTGTTGGTCAACAAAATCTTGATTTGATCAGCAGTAAGCCGCTTCTTGTTCGACCGCAGACACCGCGTTTCCTGGTGGAAGGAGATGAAGCACTTATCGGTACGGTTGTTCAGAACAACACCAGCCAGCCTCTAAATGTTAAAGTAAGTCTGGAGTCTCAGGGTGTAAGTCTCGCGGATGATTCCCCTGTGCGGGTTGAGATTACCGCAAAAAGCCAGGCACTCGTGACGTGGAAAGCGAAGGCTGACCTGGGCGCAGAGCGGGTTGACCTGGTTTTCAATGCGGAAGGCGGTGGTTTCCAGGATGCGAGTAAGCCGCCCCAAGGCACGTTGGAAGGGCAGGGTATTCCGGTTTACCGCTACAGGGTGCGCGAGACGGTTGGCACCTCAGGAATACTCGAAAATGGAGGGACAAAAATTGAATCCATTAATCTACCGGCTGAGATCAAGGATCTGCAGGGCAGCCTTCATATCCAGGTGTCCCATTCACTGGCGGCTGGTATGGTCAAGGGATTGAATTATCTTGAAGATTTCCCCTACGGGTGTATTGAACAAACCATTTCGAGCTTCCTTCCTAATGTTGTTTCAAACCGGGCTCTTAAGACTGCTGGTATCAGCAATCCCCAATTAGATACTGATCTTACCCAGCAGGTAAATCAAGCCTTGCAGCGCCTGCATAATCTGCAGAATCCTGATGGTGGCTGGGGATGGTGGCCAGGCGATGATCAAAAGAGTGATTCACTGACTACAGCTTATGTTGTGCTGGGTTTGTTGGAAGCCCGTGGCGGTGGATACCCTGTCAGCGAAGACCAGTTGGAATGGGCGGTCAACTATCTTCGCACGCAAGTAAAATTTATCAAACCGTTAGAAAAACCAGAAGTGCTTAATCGGCAGGCTTTTCTGCTGGACGTGTTGGCACGCGCCGGCAAACCAAATGTAAGCGCCACCGTAAGGCTGTATGAACAGCGCCAGAATGCAGCTATCTACGCCAGGGCTTTCCTGCTTGACACGCTATACCGTATTGATCCGGAAGACCCACGCATCAACACTCTGCTTTCTGATTTGAATAACCAAGCGGTTTCTTCCGCTTCAGGCACTCACTGGCAAGAATCCATGCCAGATCCCACAAACTGGAATACGGATACCCGTACAACCGCCATTGTTCTGGGAACTCTAAGCTTGATTGACAGTAAAAACCCTCTAAACGCCAACGCAGCCAGGTGGCTTATGAGCAGCCGTACGGATGGGCGCTGGCAGGGGACCCAGGAAACTGCCTGGACTATCATGGCGTTGACCGCCTGGATGGAAGCCAGCGGTGAAGTTCAGACGGATTATCGTTATGGCGTTGCTTTAAACAATGAGGTTTTAGGAGGCGGGACCGCAGACCGCCAGAACCTTTTTGAAACATTTGAGCTGATGGTTCAGGCAGCCGATATGCTCAAAGACCAGATCAACCGGTTGGCAATCGCACGTGACGATGGCTCCGGGAACCTTTACTACACAACTTTCTTAAATTTGTACCTGCCTGTGGAACAGGTAGGCGCTTTGGATCAAGGGGTTGCCATCTCCCGCAGTTATTACCCGTTCAAGCGCGGCGAAGACCTTTCAAAAGTTGAAGCGGTTAATGAAGCCAAGCAGGGAGACCTGCTGCTTGGAAGGCTGGTTTTGGTGGCGCCGAATGATTTGCACTACGTGGTTGTGGAAGACCCGCTTCCAGCTGGATTGGAGGCTGTTGACCAGTCGCTGCAGACGAGCCCCCAGAACCTGCAGCCGCCGACAGAGTATGGAATGCAGGAGATATTCAACCAGGGATGGGGATGGTGGTATTTTGACCATACCGAGCTACGCGATGAAAAGGTGGTGCTCTCCGCAAGTTACCTGCCTGCAGGCACTTATGTATATACTTATCTTGCGCGAGCGGGAACAGCCGGTGTCTTTAGCGCCATTCCGCCTACCGCCCAGGAGTTCTATTATCCGGATGTTTACGGACGTGGGGAAGGTATCCAGTTTATTGTAAACCCTTGATACGGGTTGTTTTTTGGTTTTACGGGTAAGACCCAACATGGAAACAAGCTATTTAATATAAAAGAATGTTGTCATACCTGATTTTCTGCTGGTAGTTTGACCGAACAATTAATCTGTTTTATGGACAACTTCAAACACGACCGGTTCGCTGGTTACAATATTGCCTCCAGTGTTTATCCCCTGTAACCAGACAGTGTGTTTTCCTGGTGTGAGCTGCCACCAGGCAAGATATGGCGGTTTTTTCAATCTTGCGAAAAGCTCCCCATCCATCCAGAGTGAGATTTCATGCAGGTCCCCATCAACAACTCCTTCCACAGGAATCTGCTGGGCTTGGTCGACAAAGGATGGATCTAACAGGTACTGGCTTCCCTGGGCGGGCGATACCACACGCAAGATAGTACCCGCTGCGACCGCTTTTAGATCAGCCTCATTCACGTCTGGCTGTTGCCGCAGATCAAGATCTAGGTCTCCAAGCAGGGTGAGACCCTGGTTGTGAGCCCAGCTGGCAGCTTCGGGCGGTAGGTTCAGGACAGTAATTAATTTCTGCGGTTCACGAACTGAATTTTCTTCCGCAGGGAATCCCTTTACGATGTTCATCTCTACCAGCTGGTATAGATTATCTCTCCGGGTTGGTTGGGTGCCATCGATAAACCACTCATTCCGTGTGTACGGGCAGGCAGGTGTGGGCAGCAGTCCTGATAAAGCGCACACTTCAACCTTGACCAGACCCGGCGGCTGTTTGAAAGGTTCAGGGGATGTGCCGCTCAGGGCAGTGCGCAGGAAGGAATGCCAGATAGGCGCAGCACCGCTTAACCCGTCAACGGAGCGCATGGGCTGATAACTGGCATTTCCGGTCCAAACGCCGACTACCAGGCTGGGCGTATAGCCAATTGTCCAATTGTCGTGGAAGTTCGAGGTTGTGCCCGTTTTTACAGCAGCTGGTCTCTCCGTGAGAAGTGTGCTGTGAGCGCCAAATCCCAGCTGACGGGCGCTGTTGTCGGAAAGGATATCACTC
>JBJYWI010000182.1:0-2374 GCA_046259385.1 Anaerolineales bacterium | reverse complement strand
GCAGCTCAAGAAAATAGAATTGGAAACGCTGCTGGCCTGTATCAGGAGCGGAGTGAATTGTCAGATTAGGTCCGAACTATCCCAATTAATCTACGTAACTTATTTCGAATCATTAAGTATCTTTTGTTAGAATTTCAGCCGACTAATCTGGCAACCCTGCTTTGCGTAAAGCGTTGAGACCAAGAGCTCTGTCTTCTTCGTTTTTATAGGGCCATTGCTTTACAACTCGCTCAACACTGAAATTGGGACTTAACTTAAGCACCTCCTCGGCAGTTGCTCGCGCATCCTCTTCACGCCCCCATAAGCTGTAAGCCATTGTCAATCGAATTAGGGCTGTTAGATCCTTTGAATTGCGTTCGATGACGGTTTTGAATTCCTTCACAGCTTCATCATATTTACCAATATGGATTAAACATATTCCTTTGGCCGTTAGAAACCAATTTTTGGGGATAGGATCAAGGCGGATCGCTTTCTCGAACCATCCAAGGGCATCTTCATATTGCCCTGCGTACATTAAAGTTCGACCCAATTGTGCTTGAGCAAGCGAATAATTGGGGCTTAACGAAACAGCCTTTACTCCTTGTGCTATTGCTTCTTTATATTGCTTCTTTATTGTTAAAATTGCACCTAAAAGACTTAGAGCGAAGGGTGAGGTTGGATCTAAATTAACGGCTTTCTGGGCTAACTCATATGCCTTTCCCACAGAATCCTTTGGAGATTTGCTTGCTCCATAGTATATTTCCATAATGTGGGTCCAAGCCAAGTCAACGTAAGCAGACGTGAATTTAGGGTCTAATGAGATGGCTTCTTCAAGCAATCGCCTACCAATCAGATTGTCTTCAATATTAAATCGTAAAAAATGATCACGCCCTTTCATCCATTTTTGGTAAGCATCCAAATTGTCAGTACTTTTTGTCAGCACACGGATTTTTTCACCTTCTGTAAGCTCTACTTGCAGAGCCGTTAATACATTCATTGTAATATCATCTTGCAGAGCGAAAGTGTCTTTCAGGTCTCGGTCATAACGCTCTGCCCACAGATTATTGCCTTTGATGGCATCGGTAAGAAAAGCCGTTATTCGTATTCGATTTTCAGATTTAAAAACACGCCCATGTAGCACATAACGAACTCCAAATTTTTCCGCTACCTGCTTAATATTTAGTGGATTTCCTTTGAAGGAAAACGTCGAATCTCTCGCGATTACGAATATATCTGGAACCTTGGAAAGAGAAGCGATGATATCCATTGTTAATCCATCACAAAAATAGTCCTGATTGGCATCATCACTTAAATTTTTAAATGGAAAAACGACGATCGAGGGCTTATCTGGCAATGGTAAGGCCATTTTGTCTATTGAGGCGGGTTCTATTTGATTTTGTTTTTGGTAAGAGTACCAAAACAGCCCCACGCTAAATATAAATAACAATGCAATCGCGATTGCATAGGGCTTATTAAGCTTAGTTTTACGGACAGAAGGCTCCCCAATTATCTTTCCTTCAAATTCTTCGCCTATCAAGACACGATATATGCGAACCGGTTCAGATATATTTTTGACCTCATGTTCTCCCATATATTCAAAACCTTGGCGGACCTTCTTTTTGATCTGATCGAACACACTTCTTGAAATGCTTATACCACCAGGATCTGCCAAGCTTTCAATTCTTGCAGCAATATTAACGCCATCACCATAGATTCTTTCGTCTTTGTGGAGGACATCACCAAGATTGATTCCGATGCGAAACTCCATACGACGATTGGATGGCAGATTCTCATTTTCGATTGCCAATCTTTGCTGAATCTCGATAGCACTGTTAACTGCATTCAATGCGCCGCTGAATTCAGCAAGTATATTGTCACCGGGGGTGTCAACGACTCGCCCCTGATGATGTTTGATCAAATCAGCGATAATCTCACGATATGCGGTGATGGTATTGACGGTTGATTCGTCATCGTCCCCCATCAGTTTGCTGTATCCTTTAACATCCGCGCTCAGGATTGCCGTTAATTTTCGCTGGGTTGTGTTCTCAGTCATAGGATTCTCCCTGAATTGTCGAAGGATGAATCGTCAAATCATCAAGACATCGGGATCGCTTTTGCTTAAACCGCTTTTCGAAATAATTGTTCAAATTTAGGACAAGGAGGGAGGAACAAGTAGCTATTCCCGATAGTTATAAGTAGACCGAATTGAATGCAATGGTCAAGTGACGATCAGGATTAAGAGATTCATCGTTGAATGCCAACATGTTGGAAGGCCTGAATGCGGTGATTACCAATTGTAACTCAATTAAATATTTTGATCTTGGTTAGTTGGGATTAATTGAGACGATCTTAGTTGCGAACTAAACCCTCCACCTCTGGTGGAGGACCCGGAAAG
>JBJYWI010000181.1:0-4426 GCA_046259385.1 Anaerolineales bacterium | reverse complement strand
AGCATAATGCCAAACGCGGTCAGCAAAGACCGTGAAGGTCTTGCAGTTATGGATCGTATCGCTAAACTTAGTCTTCGGAACATTAGTTATCTTTATTTGGATATCACATAAATTCTACTGCAAGCGAGAACACTGATTTTACCATCGCTTTTATACTAAATTGATTGAATTAGTTAAATTTTATTCTTATTGCCTGTTCTTCCGTGTTTAATGTCAACAATTCAAAATTTATTTGTCTAATGGTTCTTATCAAATTATACTCATTAGACAGAAAAATTTAGAATCAATTTTAGATATTCGCATAGTTATAAATTCTGTGACGAATCATACCAGTCACAATTCCGCTTAACATTTTTGGGGGTCAAATAGAAAGTAGAGCTGACTTTAAAGAACAATCCAGCTTCTCTATTTGTAAGCTGTTCAGAATTTTATGCTTGGGGTCTTTTATGACAAAGTGGTATCTTTTGCCGGTAAAGCATACTCCAACTATTCGTTTAAAGCTTCTTCACGCAAAATTTTCTTCTGTATTTTCCCCATTTTATTTAAGGGAAATTCCTCTACAAAATGAACTTCTTCCGGGATTTTATAGCCCGCGATCTTTCCCCGGCAGTAATCAACAACCTCCACATCCGTCATCTGCTCCCCTTCGACTAACTGTACATAGGCGCGCACCTTCTCCCCGCTAATCGGGCTGGGCACCCCAATCAACGCGCTCATCTGAATTTTAGGATGAGTTGTCAGGTATTTCTCGACCTCAGATGGATAGATATTCTGCGCTCCGCGGATAATCACATCCTTCTTGCGGTCCAGGATCCGCAAATACCCATTTTCATCCAGGCTTCCGATGTCCCCTGTAAAGTAAAAACCGTCTTCATCGAAAGCATCTTTTGTTTTAGCCTCGTCGTTGAAATAACCTGACATAAGACCGGGGGAACGGACCGCGATTTCCCCGGATTGATTTAGAGGCAGTTCGTTCCGGTCATCGTCTAAAATTTTCAGCTCCACCCCAAGGGCTGCCCTGCCGACTGTGGAGAGCTGGTATTCGATTGGGTCGTCAGCCGTCAACCGGCTGATAATGCCCGCCTCGGTCATCGCATAGGTGTTAATATAGTTACAACCCAAGCGGTCCTTAATGGATTGCACCAAGTCCGGTGAAGCCATTGACCCACCAGTCATGACCTCACGCAGTGTAGAAAGATCATACTGGTCGAAATCTTTTACACTCAGCATCAGTTGTATCATTGTGGGCGCAACGTTAATTTTGTTCACCTTTTCGTTTTGAATGATGCTCAAGACTTCCGTGGGCATGAATCGCTGCGTGAGCACCAATTTGTCCCCTTTCAGAATCGATTCAACTGTCAGCCCTACCCCGGCGGCATTAAATAGCGGCATTTGTAACAATCGCGTATCCACAACATCTTTGTCCGCGTCTGCCAGCCAAATAGCGTACTTATTAAGCATGATTTTGTGTGTATGGACTGTGCCTTTTGGAAGGCCTGTCGTTCCAGAAGTGTAAAGAATGCAGGCGATATCATCCGGGTATACCGGAACCGGGTTCAGACTCTCCGGGTCAGTCTTGAGCAAATCGCTCAATGGTACCGCGCCATCGCTTGAATCTGAACCCCAGACGAAAACAGTCTCGAATTCCGGCAGGTTAGCTTTGAGCTGGTCAAACATCGACAGGTAATCAAAGCCCCGCATCTCGCCGATTGTGATGACTCCTTTTGCACTACAATCCCCCAGGATGTACTCCACCTCAAAAGACCTCATATCCGGGTTAAGAGGCACAAAAGACGCTCCAATTTTAAATAATGCAAAAAATGCATATATGTTTTCTGCACAGGTCGGGAGGTTTATTGCGACCCTGTCACCCTTCTCAATTCCGTGCCGCTGCAAGCCAGCTGCAAACCCATTCACTTTATTCTGGAATTGAAGATAGGTGTCCCGGGTTTCCCCAAAAACGAGCGCTTCCCCGTGAGGGTTTATCTTTACCGGTTCCTCCAGAACATGATGGACGGCCTTATTTCCAAATTCAGTAAACATGGGCTTCCTCGCAATTAGTTAGGTTGAATGATATCTTTATTCCTGATGTAACAGGAAACCGGAATAGTTAACAATCACCCCGTGAATTTTATTATCAATTGAGATCAGCAATAATCATATAGTAAAAAAATGGTCTGGCGCAAACCACATTTTACCTTAAACAAATAGTTCGATGGGTGATAATTGTCCGGATTATGCAGTTTGTAAATCTTTTGAAAACGTCCCAATTATTTATTGACCGTAATATTCAAAAATGTTAAAATCTGCTTAATGGATTTAGAAGGATATTTTAATTTCAGAAATCTAATTACCCAATTCAAGGAGGAACTTAGAATGCATACCAGTAAGGTTACAAAGCTAATATTGAGTCTGTTGATTGTCCTGGGGGTTTTATTGAGCGCCTGCACGCAAGCGGTTGAAACAGAGGCGCCCCCCGAGGAGCCGGCTGCTGAAGAACCAGCTGCTGAAGAACCAGAAGCTGAAGAGCCAGAAGCCGGGGAACTGACATTGATCAAGTTTGCCTCATTTGCAGGAGAGGAAGCATTGCCAATTTATGTCGCCCAGCAGGAGGGTCTTCTCGCTAAGCACGGTGTGGAAGCAGACATCATCCCGGTTGCTTCCGCGCAGGAGAAAGAACAGCTCGTAGCCGTTGGAGAAGCTAATTGCGAGCAAGGAGAACTGTTGACAGTAATAACTGCTAACCAGGACGAAATAATAAAACAAAATCTCTTTGTTTCAATCCAACCAAGCGAGACCCACCCAAAATTCACAATACTAGTGGCTGGGGACAGTGGGATTGAAGACATTGAGGGCTTAAAAGGCGTTGAAATCGGTACTTCAGAAAACAGCATCGTTGAATATATAACCCACCGAATCCTGGAGAGAAACGGGTTTTCCAAGGAGGACATTAAATTTCTCAGCGTCCCGCGCATTCCGGACCGCCTGGCTCTCATCCAGAGCGGGGAACTAAAAGCGGGATCAATGCAGTCATCTCTCGCGGATATGGCAGTCCAGGAAGGGGCTGTAATCATTGCCGATGACAGAAATTACCCGGATATAACCCAGATGACTTGGGCATGCCGGAAAGATTTTATAGACGCAAACCCAGAGGCAGTCAAAGGATTTATCGCCGCGATAGCAGAGGCGGTTGAGATAATAAACAAAGACCCCCAAGCGTATAAGGGTCTTGCGGTTGAAAACAACCTGATTCCTGTACCGCTGCAAGAAACCTACGTGATGCCAGAATTCCCGCTCCCGGCGGTTCCCACCCGAGAAGGTTTTGAGGACGTCTACCAGTGGGCGCTTGAAAAGGGTATCGTCACCAATGAAAATATCGCCTATGAAGATACCATAAGACCTGAATTACTGCCTTAATCCAATTCAAGGTTTGGAACAAATAGTTGGGATTAAATCCGAGAAGCTAAATATTACATAAAATAATTTAACCTTTCTTTGATTATTTACCAACGAAAAAACCACATCAGGCTCATCTCTATTAGAAAACCCAGAAGAACGCCATGAGCTGAGAATTGATGTGGTTTCTATTTAAATTCAACAAACAATAACAAAATCTATCTGCGCAGAGTGCAAAGCTCCCAATGGGTGAATTTATACCAGGCTAAGTTAAGGAAACCGCAGCTGCTATCCGTTTAAGGCTTCTTCCCGCAGGACTTTCTTCTGTATTTTCCCCATTTTATTCAGGGGGAATTCCTCAACAAAACGGACTTCCTCAGGGATTTTATAGCCCGCGATTGCTCCCCGGCAGTATTCCACAACCTCGATATCCGTCATCTGCTCCCCTTCAAATAACTGCACATAGGCGCGCACCTTCTCACCGCTGATTGGGCTGGGAACCCCAATCACCGCGCTCATCTGGATCTTCGGATGGGTGTTGAGGTAGTTTTCAATTTCGGAGGGAAAGATGTTCTGCGCCCCGCGGATAATCATATCTTTCTTGCGGTCCAGAATCTGCAAATACCCGTTCTCATCCAGGCTGCCAATATCACCGGTGTAGTAGAAACCATCCTTATCGATAGCCTCATCCGTTTTAACCTGGTCGTTGAAATAACCTAACATCAAGCCCTGGGTGCGGGCGGCGATTTCCCCGGGTTGGTTGAGAGGTAGTTCGTTACGGTTATCGTCCACAATTTTAACCTCCACACCATTGAGTGGCTTGCCAACCGTGGTATGCTGCAACTCAATTGGGTCATCAGGTGAGAGCCTACTAACAATACCCGCTTCGGTCATCGCATAAGTGTTGATGTAATCGCATCCCATACGTTCCTTTAGCGCCTGTACCAATTCTGGCAAAGCCATCGATCCGCCTGTGATTACGACCTGCAGATGAGGCAGGTTATGCGGGTTGAATTCTTCAGAATTCAGC
>JBJYWI010000180.1:0-1526 GCA_046259385.1 Anaerolineales bacterium | reverse complement strand
CGGCCGCTTCATAGCGGGCAAAGACTTCTTCCAACAATTCATTGTCCCGACCCTGCCCTAGCAGCTCTTCTGCTATCGCTTGGGGCAGTGGTTCCGGTGGAGTCAAATTAGCAATAAGCTGCACCAGCTGAGTTGATCGCTCTGGTCCGGTATCTGATGCATGCAGTTGGGTAATTGGTTTACAAAAACCAACTGGTATACCGCGCCGATCTAATGCGTGGACTAAACCCAAAGCAACGCTGGTTAAACCTGTTCCTTCTCCGGTGGGTACTACGTAAATTGCTTTTGCCACAATTAACCCTCAGGATAAGATTCTCGCAACATTTGATCCTTATCTAAGGAAACAAATGAAACAAAAATGTGGATTTCAGGAAATCATTCAGAAACTTATTACACCTAATATGACCTTCAACAGAGTTACGGAATACCCACGGTAAACAGTCATTGACCATAGCTCTGCACCCACTAGAAAACTCAATTGTGCTATTGGAGGTGATTCATGAGGCGTATCGTTGTGTTGTTAATCGGTTGTGCTGCTATTTTGGCTATGAGCGGGAATGTATCCGCTGAACCGTTCAATAATCGAGGGCTTGACTGGACAGCGGCAGCTCCTGAAGGATCTAGTCAACAGCACATCTCCGTGAGTCCCCGTTTGTCGGGATTTAATAATCGCAGTAATGATTGGATAACGGCAGCCCCCGAAGGATCCAGCCAACCACGAATCTCCGTAAGACCTCGTTTGGTGGGATTTAATGATCGTAGCGTGGACTGGATAACGGCAATCTCTGAAGGCTCGAATCGACCGTACTTTGCCATAATTCCAAATCACCATTGATTTAACAATTGATCGGGCGAAGCGCGTTTGGTTAACCATCCGTTTGGCGAACCGCCTTGCGGATGGTTATCTTTATATTGGACCTAATCGAGAAAATCACTGATGGCATTGCCGTTTGCGCAGAGAACTTTACCCCGCTGACCGAGTCAATCGGTATAGCAAAACCTTTTTTCAATAAATCGTCTTCTAAGTCCCCACCGCATGACAGATCACAACAGATTTCCGCTGAATCCGCCAAACAACGGTGAGCAGCAACGATCATCCTTACACGTGCTGGTATTTGGCGCAAGTGGTTATATCGGCACGAACCTGGTTCCACGCCTGCTCGAGCATGGTTACCAGGTGCGCGCTTCCGCGCGGCATAGTCAAGTGCTAGAAGAGCGGGGCTGGCAAGGTGTCGAACTGGGTGAGGCTGATGCACTAAAGCCGGCAACGTTGATTTCTGTTCTCGAAAACATCGATGTGGCTTATTATTTGGTGCATTCTATGGCAGCTGGGCGTAACTTTGGGCGCCTGGATCTGAAAGCCGCTGATAATTTTGCTCAGGCTGCTGAGCGTGCAGGTGTCCAGCGCATCGTGTACCTAGGTGGCTTAGTGCCACCAGAGGCAGATTCTGAGCATTTGGTTTCACGACAAAAAACCGGTGAACGGTTGCGTGCCTGGGCAGTGCCTGATACAGAAATTCGCGCTT
>JBJYWI010000179.1:0-1950 GCA_046259385.1 Anaerolineales bacterium | reverse complement strand
CATGTTGGGGTAATAATAAATATGAATCAGCCAATCCTTGATATGCCAGAGCATAATATGAATCTTTTTCGATGGCTTGATTGAAATAATCAATCGCTTTCTGTAAATCGGGAGCGGTTCGTTTATTCCAATAGAAACGCCCCTTGAGATAAAGCCGATAAGCGTCGGTACTTTTAGTATATATCCTTTCAATCCGTTCTCTTTCTGCAGGAGACAATTCTGTTTTCATCGCTGCGGCAATATGCTTTGCCACATCGCTTTGAATGGCAAAAACGTCTTTCATTTCCCGATCGTAAGTCTCGGCCCAGAGATGTTTGTCTTCTTTGGAATCAATTAACTGGCTCGATATTCTGATTCGATCGCCTGAGTGCCGTACACTTCCCTCCAATACGACAGCGACATTCAACTCTTTGCCAATTTCCCGAATCGATTTCTTTGTATTTTTGTATTGCATAATGGTTGTACTTGAAATTACTTTCAAATCTGAAATTTTCGATAATTGAGTTAGAATGTCTTCTGTTATGCCATCGCTGAAGTATTCGTCCTCTTTGCTATCACTCAGATTTTTGAACGGAAGCACAGCAATCGATCTATTTTGAACATAGGGTGGTTTTGAAGGTATGAATATATAAGAAAGTACGGCTAAGATAATGAAGAGCATGAATATACTTCCAAATACAATTATCTTTTTTCCAGTTGAACTGGTTCTTAATTTTTGGCTGCTCTGCAATGATCTTCTGTCAGACTTGCTTTGTTTTTTAATGGATTTTAAATCGGTCAATACATTGTTTATGTGTTGATACCGTTTCTCAGGATCTTTTTCCAGTGTCTTATTTACTACCTGTTGAAGTTTAGATGAAATATCTTTAGGTATATTCTGGATAGGTTCCTGTTCTTCATTAAGGATTGAATATATAATGGCGGATTCATATTCTCCCTTAAATGGTAACTGCACCGTTAGCATTTCATAAAGCACTACGCCCAATGACCAGATATCTGACCTGTGATCTATTTCTTGGCCCTGAACCTGTTCAGGCGACATGTAATGAATGGTACCAAGTGCTGATGTTTCTTTGGTCAGTTTGCTGACACCTTTTAATTTGGCTAAACCAAAATCCAGTATTTTTACCCGGCCACTGCTGTCGATCAAAATATTTTCCGGTTTAATATCCCTGTGGACAATATCTGCTTTGTGTGCTTCAAAAAGTCCATCACAGATCTGATTTATGATATCAAGAATTTCATCTAGATCTAAAATACCGTTTTCAATTTTAGTACGTAGCGATTGGCCATCGATGTATTCCATAACGATGCATATCTGCCTGTCCGCCGTGGTGGGACCATTTGTTTCAATAACATCATGGATGGTTATAATATTGGGATGATTAAGTGCTGCTGCGGCCTTCGCTTCACGTTCGAAGCGTTCCACATTTTCTTTATCTTTAGTTAAATGTTGAGGAAGGAATTTAATAGCAACTTTACGTTCCAGTTTAAGATCTTCAGCGAGGTAAACCTCTCCCATTCCGCCTTCGCCAAGTTTTTCCAGGATTTTGTAGTGGGATATGGTTTCTCCGATCATTTGTCTAATCCGATCTTTTTCAGCAATGACTGAAACCGCTTATTTGATCTAAGACAGTCAAAATAAGGCGCGGTCTTGGAGAATATATTAACCGGACACCTGTCCGCAATTGACTTTTCCATATCATCCAATGCTTCTTCATATTTACCCATACCAGCTAAGAGAATTCCACGATGGAGAGCAGAGACGTATCTCTTCTTGGTCAATTCGTCGAGACGAGTGAGAATTCGTAAAGCGTCGTCCTTACGCTCTGCCTGTCCATATGCTCCACCAAAATATCCGAGTGTATAGGTGTGTTCAGCCGCCAATGATTCACTTTTTTGCATGATATTAATTGCATCGTCATACTTGCCGCATTCCACATAAGGCAG
>JBJYWI010000178.1:0-21138 GCA_046259385.1 Anaerolineales bacterium | reverse complement strand
CCCACACATGTTCGGATGAAAGGTGGCGGTTTAATAAAGTGACCAATAATTGCGGGTATCAAAAAGGGTTTAGGGTATTGGTGTCATGCTAGCGAAGATCCCCCCTGCATTTTTAGATTTAATCGAGGGCCCGGTGTCTGCGGCGTTCACTACCGTGATGCCGGACGGGCAGCCGCAGACAACGGTTGTGTGGTGCAATTCCGACGGCGAGTTTATCCTGGTCAATACGATGAGCAGGTTTCAAAAAGCCAGGAATATGCGCCGGAATCCCAAAGTGACTCTTTTTGCTTATGACCTCAGCAATACGCTGCGTTTCATCGAAGTGCGGGGACGGGTAGTGGAGATGACCGAAGAAGGAGCGTTCGAGCACCTGGACCAGCTGGCTGAGCTGTATGTGGGCAGATCGCCTTATTTCGGGGAGGTTATCCCGGTTGAGTGGAAGGAGAAGGAGACCCCAGTGCTGTGTAAGATCGAACCGGTGAAGGTGGTCGCAAAGGATTATTCGAAGGAGAAATAATTCCTCTGTGTCATTTCGAAGCTGGAGGCTGAAGAATCTAAATTTTTTTGATGAATAAGTATTACATCTTATTTTGACCAATGTAACAAAACAAATGATGTAATTTTTCAGGAAAAGCAAATTTTAAATGGGATTCGAAAAAAGGAAATTGAGTTGATTGAATTAGTCAATTCAGATTGGGAAGATTTGAGTGATGACTGGAAATAATAACGAGACTCTTCGCTTGCCTTCGGCATGCTACGCAATGCTCAGAGTGACAAATGTTTGAGTGAAATAACAACGGAACAAAGCTTAGGTAGTAGCCTATCTCTTATCCTAAAAATCGCTTCGTCGGATAAACATCCTGCTCGCGAAAACATAGTAATTTGGACAGGGGAGAATAAAAGATGACATTGAAAATACCCGTATCGCATCTAGACCTGGTTCAAGAACCTGTCTGCGCTGTATTAACCACGATGATGCCGGACGGGCAGCCGCAGTCGAGCCTGGTATGGTGTGATTATGATGGGAAACATGTGCGAGTTAACACCACCCGTGAGAGACAGAAGGGTAAAAATATGGAAAAGGATCCTAAAGTGTCCCTGCTGGTGATTGACCCGCATGATGCCAGCCGCTGGATCGAAGTGCGGGGCGAGGTTGAGATCAGCGAGGAAGGCGCACTGGAGCACCTGGATGAAATCACCAGGCAATACACGAACCATCCCGGCTATTATGGATTTATCTATCCAGAAGATCAAAAGGAGAAAGAGACGCGCATTATCTGCAAGATAAAGCCAACCAGAATAAATATGGATGCAATCCATAAATGATACAAGCAATAATTTTCCTAAGAAAAGTCTCAGCTTAAAATCAATCGAAAGGTATTTTATACAAGTGTAAGTTACAATGTTAAATCTTTTTGGATAACAAAGGATTCTATTCATAAGGAATTACCACTGAAAGGTGCCTTTTGCGTTGAGGAGGAAAAAAAATGAATTCCAAGGTAGTTTTAGCGATAAACGCTATTATCATCGCCGCATTTGCTTGCAGTTTGCCTGACATGTCTTCATTAATGCCGCAAGCCATTTCGGGTTCTGGAATTGAAGTTTCTAGGGAGGAAGCAATAACTGGTTTCGACAGTGTCGATATCAGCGCCTCGTTTGATGTTCAAATTCAACAGGCTGAAGAATATGAAGTCGATATATGTGTTGACGACAATTTAGAAGAGTATCTTCGGGTTGAAAAAGTCGGAAGCACATTAAAAATCGGCTTGAAGCCGAATGTCTCGCTCCAGGGCACCGTCATATTGGAAGCTGAAATCAAAATGCCGGAGCTTGTTGGAATTGATTTAAGCGGCGCAAGCACAGCCAGAATTTCAGGTTTTTCATCCAGCCGAAACCTGGTTTTAGACCTTTCAGGCTCCAGTTCATTGAAAGGGGATATTGCAGCAGGCGACACTAATCTGGATATATCTGGCAGCAGCGATATCAATTTATCAGGCACAGGTGGGAACCTGATCTTGGATGCCTCTGGCAGCAGCAATGTTGACCTGAGTGAGTATCAGGTCAGTGATGCCAATCTTGATGTGAGCGGGGCGAGTTCAGTGACGGTAAACCCGGGTGGTACTTTGAATGTGATCGCCAGCGGGGCGTCAGAAGTATTTTATCTAGGCGAGCCAACATTGGGCAAGGTGGACAGCTCAGGCTCTTCAAACGTTGAGGCAAGGTAATTATGTGATTTTCAAGCGTGTCTGCATTATAGAAGAGAGAAATTTATATTTAATACTGATCGGGGATAACTGCTTGTATCATTGAATCAAGATTTCTCTGGTTTTTTCCAATACAACCGAAACCAAAGCATTCGAAGGAGGAATGAACCATGAAAGAACGCAGGTACGATATAGACTGGCTGCGAGTAATCGCAATGCTGGCAATATTCTTTTATCACTGCGCCCGCTTTTTTGGAACAGAGGGCTGGCATTTAAAAAATGTTGAGCAGAATGAATTGATAGTGATTGTCAGGGCTGGATTGATCTGGATGTGGGTAATGGAGATGTTTTTTGTACTGTCAGGTGCGGGAGCTTGGTTTGCCCTGAAGTCAAGGACAGGCGGGCAATTTCTTTTTGAGAGGGTAAAACGCTTGCTGGTACCACTTTATACAGTGGGTTTATTTGTCCTTATCCCTCCCCAGGCATTTTTTGAAGTTGTAACCAATGCAGGATATACTGGAAGTTTCACGAAGTTTTTACCGCTGTATTTTAAAAGCCTGCCAGCTGAGATAATAGGCATCGCCCCCCGCGATTTAAATGACCCCAACTTCCTGGTGCCATATACGTTTTCCGGACATCTCTGGTTTCTCCAGTACCTGTTTCTTATTTCCCTTGTTACACTGCCGTTACTTCTCTACCTCCGGTCAGAAAAAGGCCGGCGATGTATTGATAAGATTGCTGGCTGGACAGATAAGAGGGGTGGCATTTTTATCTTCTTAATCCCCCTGATTGTTATCATGACCAGCTTCCGATTCCTTTTCGCAGGCGGGCGGACCTGGGCGGATTTCTTGTGGTACGCGGTTTTCTTTGTGTTTGGATATTTCATGGTAGCAGACAAACGTTTCACTGACAATATTAAGAAATATGCCTGGTTGTGCCTGGGGTTATGGATAGCGGGCTTTTTAGGTATCGCGCTGATTGTTTTAATTCTTAATTACAACCCGTTTCCGGGGAATGAGCCGTTTTCATTGACATATGTGGTATTCCAGATTTTTTGGAGTGTTACCAGTTGGAGCGCGGTCGTTTTTGTGTTGAGTCTTGGAGCAAAACACCTGAATTTCAACAATAGAACCCTGGCATACGCTAATGAGGCAGTGCTTCCTTTCTATCTGCTTCACCAGACCGTAATTCTCTGCGTGGGCTGGTTCATAATTCCATTGGCATTGGGTATCCTGCCCAAGTATCTGATCATTGCTGCAATTTCCTTTGCCTTGATTATGGGGATTTACGAACTGCTCATCAGGCGCTGGAATGTCGCAAGGTTTTTCTTTGGCATGCGGCTAAAAAAGAAGGCACCAATTGCACCCGAGTCCAGATTGGAAGGAAGATCTGCCTAAAAATTTCATTATTAATCAAAAATAACTTTTAATTTAAGCAATAAAAAGGAGGAATATCGATGCAAATTGAAATTTTATACCGACCGGCTTATTCACTGGCGAAAATCGAGCTCCTCGGAGGCGAAGAGATAAAAGTGGAAGCCGGGTCAATGGTCAGTATGTCCGATGGGATTACTTTGCAAACAGAAGCTACCGGAGGGTTGCTGAAGTCCCTTGGAAGGGCTTTTCTTGGAGGTGAGAGCTTCTTCCAGAATACCTACAAGGCTCCCAGCTATGGGGGAGAGATCATGGTTGCGCCTGCATTGCCGGGTGATGTCCTGGCTGTTGACCTCAGTGAGGAATCTCTGATGGTCCAATCCGGTTCTTACATGGCTTCTGCGATCGGTATCGAACTGGACACTCGCTGGTCCGGCGCGAAGACTTTTTTTGCATCTGAGGGCGCGATTATGCTCAGAACGCGGGGCAGCGGAAAGATGGTGCTATCTGCATACGGCGCAATCCACGAGATGGTCCTCGAACCAGGTCGATCTTATACCATCGATACCGGGCACCTGGTGGCTTTCACCGAGGGCATAGACTTCAAGGTTCGTAAAGTGGGCGGGTTGAAATCGACCCTTTTCAGCGGTGAAGGTCTGGTTGTTGACCTCACTGGACCAGGGAGGGTCCTGCTGCAGTCTCGCTCGACAGACCAGTTCCTCGCCTGGTTAATTCCTCAACTGCCCCATAAGGAATATCAAACCCAATAATGAGTAGTGTCCCACTTTAAGATCCATTTATTAGGATTTGTATAGACTTACTAAATACAAAGGACAGGTTGGCAAAACAAGGAGAAAATCATGAAAGACAATCTTTCGACTTCACAAAAAACCGGATGGGTGGTATTCATTTTTGGGGCTGTGTATATGATCGGTTTAGGCGCGCTGTATTCGTGGCGCATGGTGCCTGAAGTAAACCAGTTAGGAAGCGAAGCTTTGGTTGGTCTTATTGGGCTTCTGTGGTCATTATCTGTGCCCCTGGGAACCTTCATTGTCGCCTTTGGAGCAGCCTTGATCGCAAATGTCAACCGGCGCAGTCTTTGGATATTGATCCTGATCCTGGTCCTTTTTACAGCTTGGAGGTTCGCGGGAACTGCCAGGCAGATGGTCCCTGCGCTTTTCGGCATTGGCGGCGGTCTGATCACGCTTTTCTTTGTAGGATCGGTCTGGCACTGGATGAGAATTCGACCCGGGCTTTCTACCCAAGAACGCACAGGATCTGACCTGCGGCTGCTTGGCTACGTTTTCTTTGTTATAGCTGCCTGGGATCTATGCGGCATTTTTGGTATGGCGAACTTTGTACTGCGACCGGAACTTGCCGAGAAATTCAATGTACCGCTCAGCAGCACAATAGACTCGGCTTCCGGGGTGCTCGTCCTGCTGACTCTGGGTTGGGGTTTCTTTTATTTCGGTCAGTTGAAGACACGGCAGGCACAAAAAACATTAGAAGAAAATGTCGTTTAAAAGGCTGCTCCAGCGGATTAAAATTCATGAATTTTGGGATATAAGAATTGCTCAATCGACATTTTGACATGATTAGGTTTTTGTTCGATAAGAGGCTAAAATTGGAATTAGCTACTTCAATCCCTCAGTACTGGTGATTTGGTTCTTTTTAATTATTATTTCAATCTAAGGAGAAGAAATGTCAGAAGAAATTAAACAAAATAATGGCACTCTTCTTCGCCATTCCGGTTTTTATATGGGTGATCCAGGAAACGCAAATACCCTGGGGCTTTGTTGCGCCGCTGGTTTTAATTGGAATTGGGGTGATAATCCTGGTGAGAGTGATATTTCTACGTGATTAGCCTCGGACAATTAATCAACCAGCATAACCCAGACATCCATCGGTTCACTCTTTCCTTTTAATTCCAGCGAACGTTTTTCAAACCCAGTGGGGTCGATTCCAGCGGATGTGCAGGCAGATTCGCTGATCAGTATTTCGCCTTCGCCAGCTCTGGATGAAAGCCTTGCAGCCGTGTTCGGGGTATCGCCCAGGACTGTGATATCGGTTGTGCCTTCTTTTGAACCGAGCGCTCCTACAAAAGCTTTTCCGGTATGAACACCCGCACCCAGTGGGATCCATGGGCCGCCTGAACTGCCGTATCCTGCCCCCTTTAAAATTTCCAGCCCGGCTTGGACAGCCCTGCGGGCGTGTTCCGCTCCAGCTAATCCCGGCACATACATCCCGGCAGCCTGGTCGCCGATAATTTTATCGATCAAAGCATCCGTATGAACCATCACATTGGTGGCGGTTTTATAAAAACGGTCAATCAATCGGCTGTATTCGGTTGTATTCATATTTTCTGCCATTGTGGTAGACCCGCGCACATCAACAAAAAGGAGCGATAGCTCAACTTCTGCCCCGCCCGGATATTCACGGGCGAACATCTCACAAACATTGCAGAGCTGGGGATTCAGGTTAGATGGTTTCTTTCCATAGAGTACTCTCACCACCCGACTTCCAGGACCCTTGAAAGGGGCATAGCAGTTCTTACAGCGAGGGGTTCCAGGGAGCATTCGGAAGAATTTTCGCTGCCGGGTCTCTCTCGCAAGCTCACCTGTAACAAGGTACTTACGCCAGAGTTCTTGTACCCTGGTATCCATTTCGCTTGTATTTGATTCCATCTTCGGTCCCTCCTGAAAGTCTTGAAAAGCAATTATTTTTTATATGCGATAATTATAATCCACAAAATCCAATTTGTGCGTTAAAATAACTATCTGGATAGAAAGGTGTTATTGTATTTATGGAGAATCAGAAAAGCTAAGCGACAGTTTGTTTTCATTTAAATTCATAGTCATAATAAATAAAAGGAGAAGAAATGTTACAGGACAGAATTATTGGAGCTTTTACCTTCCGGAAAGGTGTATATGCAGAGGTAGAAAATGACGCCGGTTTCACTTCAACCGCCTGGTTGATTGTTGCGGTGGTGTCATTCCTCAACCAGATCGGCGCGAACGCTTCAACCAACATTCTTAGCTGGCTGGGAGGAGCGGTCGTTGGAACGATCTTCGCGGTCGCCGGGTTCGCTGTGGGAGCCTGGGTGATAAACTGGGTCGGACGGGCGGTGTTCCACGCCGATGTGACTTTTGAGGAAATGGTGCGCACGCTTGGGCTGGCTTACGTATGGAACATCATCGGATTCCTGGGAATATTCGGGGGATTTATCCCCGCCCTGGGATGTCTGTTTGGGCCGATAATGATCCTGGCTGTGATCGCGCTGATTGTGGCCTGGTTTATCGCAGCAAAGGAAGCCCTGGACCTGGAGTGGCTCCAGACAATCGTCACAGTTGTGCTGGGGTGGATCGCATTAATGGTTATTATCTTAATCGGTGCGGCTATTCTGGGGCTGCTTGGCTGGGGAGCGAGCCAGATCGGAGGATTTTTTGGCGGTTAATTGGAGGGCAACTGATCATTCCTGATTAAAGTGAAACACGATCTTTATTATTTTTTCTCCCTGCCGGAGCGCGCGCTGCGCGCTTTGGCTGTTTTATTGGGCGGGTCAGTCTACGAAATAACCGAAGCGCTGCTGCCGGGATGGTTTCGCGAGTCTCGCCTGTACCAGGCTGTCGTTGCAGGATTACTGCGCATCACCATAGAACTGGTTGGAGGCGCCAAGGGTTTGCTTCCTCGGCATACAATTGAAGTCCAGGAATTTACATTGCGTAAAGCAGCTGGGACCGGGATTGAAATGGCAGGTCTGTTGACGGTTGGCTGGTCGCCTTTGTGGCTGTTTGCTGTAGCAGCGGACCTGACCGGGGGTGTGCGGACTTACTTGGATGCACTGGTAGAACAATTAAAGACAGATGGTTTATTACAGGCGGATGCGGAGATCAATTCGACCAAAGAACTCCTGGAAATCTTTGAAGGTGCAACTGATCTTATTGCAGAAAATATAGATGTCCCCCCATTAACAATCAGGGAACTGAGGTCCTCCTGGCAGCAGTTAAAAATGAACACTCATGACCTTCCAGACCCCAACCGGTTAAATCTGATTTACCAGGAGTTGAGACTCGCAGCGGTGCGGGGGGATTCAACCTTGGGGGATCTCTCGAAAGTGCTGGCGGTCAGCGCGATCCGGGCAGGTGTTCAGATTGGCAATGTCCACATCTTTGATTTTTACAGGTCCGCTTTAAGAGAGATTGAAGCTGAAGGCCTGCAACTTTATGCCCAGCGGCTAACAAGGCCTTACCTGGCAGCGGCAAGGGCACATTTTAACCCGGAGAGGGTCACATATACACAGCGCCTGCTGCAGCACAGAAGAATGAAGAGTGTACATCAGGTGATTGATTCAGATTAACCGCCTTTTTATTTCAAAGGATTAGACATAAAGGAGAAGCGATGGAACCCAAACACAGAGATTCATCTTTTTTAATACCCCAATTGTATGCGCTGGCTGCCAAACTTGAAGGGGAAGGCCAGTATAACCTGGCAAAACTACAGCGTTGTGCAGCGGACGCAATTTGCCGCCAGGCTGCTTATGAGTTAGAAATGCCGACAAACTGGGAGGAACTGGCGGCAGAGGTAAAAAAGGCTGCTGGAACCCTGTCGGAACTCAATACCAGCCCGGAGCTGGTGGAAGCGATCCTGCACGGTGCGGAAATCATGGCTGACGGACAGCTACCCCTGATCGAGGTAGCCCCCAACCCGTATGTGTGCCGTTACTGCGGGTATGTGACCCTCAACATGCCAGTGGTAAACTGCCCGAACTGCCGCGCCCGACCGGATACCTTTAAGCTTTTTAACCCAGTTTATTGGCTGGATAACTTCGATCCATTTGAAGTCCTGGAACAACTGCAACGAACGCCGACGGAACTGGCAGTGCTGCTGGATGGATTATCGGAAGAGGATATGAACCGGATTACTCAGGGCGGCGGCTGGAGTGTGCGGCAAGCAGTAGCCCACCTGCGCGATGCCCAGGGGTTACTGGACTTCCGGATTGACATCATGCTTGAACAGGACAATCCAAAGCTTGAATCGAAGGCGGTGTTCGAGTGGGCTGCGGATGAGGCGAACCGCCCAGCTGCGGTTGGCGAATTATTCAGAACTTATCGCGCTTCCCGTGTAAAAACGATTTCAACCCTTGAAGCATTGCCGCTGGTAGAATGGTGGCGAAAAGGTCAGCACGAGGAATTTGGCGAGGTGACGGTTATGCAGCAGGCAAGCTATTTCGCAACGCACGAACTGGCTCATTTCCCGCAGATTGAAAAATTGGTCAATGATCTTTAAATCAGACATGGCAGGTGATAAATGATCAGAAACCGAGTTATTCTGACGCCGTATTTTCTGGATGAAGCAGAACCGGAGCTTGAGGATCTTGCTGGTCCAGATTGGTATATGAACAAACCTGAATTGCCGCCGGGTGACAGGATGCTGAGAATTTCGACCCTGCACCAGGGCATTGCAGATTTTACGGAAAGCTCGCTGTTGGCAGGCGAGAGACCGGTAAGCTACGCTGGGGACTGCTGCGCGGTTATTGGCGTCCAGGCTGGATTGGTTAGAGCAGGTCTGGAAACTACTCTATTGTGGCTGGATGCCCATGGTGATTTCAACACCTGGGAGACCACGCCGAGCGGTTTTCTGGGCGGTATGCCGCTGGCAATGCTTGTCGGCAGAGGCGAACAGACATTACTTGAAGCGCTTGATATTCAGCCTTTGGCGGAGGAAAGGGTGATCCTGACAGATGCCCGTGACCTTGATCCCGGGGAAGACAAAGCCGTGGCGGAATCGGGTGTGCTGCATTTAAGAAACCCACTCGAACTGCTCAAAAGAGAACTGCCAGAAGGGCAGCTTTATGTGCATTTTGATGTTGACATCATAAATCCTGATGAAGCGCCTGCGGTCAGCTATCCAGCTTCGGGGGGGCCTTCAGCCGATGAGCTGGATCGTATTTTCGGGCGCCTTGTTAAAAGCGAGCAGGTTGCTGCTGCATCAATTTCATCCTGGAATCCGGAGCTGGATGGTGATTTGGAAACCCAGAGGCTGTGTCTGCGCCTGTTCAATAGGTTGATTGGGGATTGATTAAGCTGGTTGTGGAATTTGGGGTTTGCAAGGAAAATCTGTGATAAGGTTGATATAGAGTTGTTTGACATGCTTTTTATTTGTTGTTAAAATTTTGGCGCGCTTTTGCGCCATTTATATCCCTCAATCCATGATGGTTCAGATCCATGGGCATGGGAATTGTCATGAAAATTTTGTGAAAGGAAAGGAACTGTGGAAGAGCGAGAAGTAGGAGTTGTCAAATGGTTCAGCGATTCGAAAGGCTACGGATTCATATCACGCGAGAACGGTGAGGATCTGTTCGTCCATTATACCGAAATCACAGGAGAAGGTTTTCGAACGCTCGAAGAAGGTCAAAGAGTGGAATACACGGTCGAAGAAACAGAAAAAGGGCTGCAGGCAAGCAATGTTAGCCCATTGTAAATAGTTATCAGTTTGTAATCTTTGAAAAAAATCCCCTCTACGAATCTAGAAGGGATTTTTTTAATTGCATTTTGGTCACCGGGAATCAATAATAAAAAACGAGTGCTATGAGGATCATGGCGAATAACATGTAAAACGAAGCGTATTTGAATAATCCAAAGTTGAGCCGGTCTGATGGCTTTACCATGCTTGCTCCGGCCAGGAGCAGCAGCCCGGCAGAAAGTACAGCCAGGAGTCGCATTTTGCCGGCTTCCAGATTAATCCCAACCGCAGCCAGCGCCAGGGTTAAGGCTGCAAGCATGCTGGAAACCGAAATAATCCGGTGGGTCACCTTTACTCCATACCTGGTTGGAATAGTTGGGATACCGGCTTGCTTGTATTCGTCCTGGTAGCGGATACTGAATGTCAGAATGTGGGTTGGGATCCAGAACAAAATTGCGAGGCTCATCATTATGCCAACCCATTCGACCTCTCCGGTTCCCAAAGCGCGACCTGCCAGAACTGGCATACCGCCTGCAATTCCGCCCCAGATAATCGACCAGGGTGTGCGGCGTTTCAGCCAGATTGTATAGATTAGAACGTTGAAGAATAATCCCCCACAAATTATCAACCCGTACAGGTAATCGAGTGTCAATGCCCATATGACACCGGTAAAAGACAGCACAAGACCAAGGATTAAGGCTTCCCTTGGTGATATCTTTCCAGCCGGGAGTGGGCGCCAACAGGTACGCTTCATCCTTGCATCAATATCGCGATCATACCACATGTTGATGATAGTCCCCCCGCTAATGGATAAAAACAATGTGCCCGTTACAGCCATTGCGGTCGAGAAGTTTAACCAGGGGCAGCGCGAACTCATAAAACCTGCCAATCCGGTTAAGACCAGAAGAAAGGTTTGGGGACTTTTAATGAGTGACCAGTAAAGCCTGGTTTTAGTGAGAAATAAATCCCGGGTATCAGTCATGGATAGATTTGAAATCTAACGAAACAGGTATATCGCCAGAATAGGTGTGTATTATTTTTAACCTGCTAAGTTTTGTATTCTGCAAGCTGATTATACTCTGATTTGGACGAGTTTAATTTGGAGGCGAACTGCGATGCTTAAATCTCAGATAATGGATGATTGAAAGTTGACAATCTAACTATGATTAAATATGCTCTATTGAAAATTGAACACCGGATGGGGATCCGATTATCAAAGGGGATCGTGCCTGAAACGAGCATCACCAGTGCTGAGGAGGATTTCCAGATATGCTTTCTGAAGAACGCCACCGCAAGATCCTCGACGTGATAGCCAAAGAAGGGAGAATCACAGTCGCTCAGATATGCGAGATGTTTTCCGTCTCAGAGATGACTGCCCGCCGCGACCTGCGGATCCTTGACCGACAGGGGTTGCTCAGAAAGGTACACGGCGGGGCGGTGAGCAGCCTTGGTCATAGCTACGAGACGCCGTATAACCTGCGGATCACTCAGGCAGTAGAAGTGAAACAGGCGATTGGCAGGATTGCGGCCGAGATGGTGATCGAAGGCGATAGTATCGCCCTCGATATCGGCACCACCGCGCTTGAAATTGCGCGAGCTCTGAAAGGAAAACGAAAGCTTACCATTATCACAGCAGGCCTGATGATCGCCAACGAGATAGCGGCACAATTTTCGCTGGGTTCGGACGTGCGCCTGATTCTGACCGGAGGTATCCTGCGCGAGCGTGAATTTTCCATGATTGGGCATATCGCTGAACGGGCTTACCGCGATTTTCATGTGGATAAAGCTTTCATTGGCATTGGAGGATTGAGCCTGGATGAGGGCTTGACTGAATACAATCTGGAAGACGCCCTTGTGAAAAGACCCTTGCTGAATAGCGCTAGACAGCGGATTGTGGTCGCCGAAGGATCTAAACTTGGAAGGATAACGTTTGCGACAATCGGACCTCTTTCGGCGGTAGAGACTCTGATTACTGACCGCTCAGCTCCGGAGGAAATTGTCGCTGGACTGGAAAATATGGGCATCCAGGTAGTACTGGCGGATGCTAATTCCGAATAACCAGTTTACGACAGGGGGAAAAACGCCTCGAAATAAAATCCCCTTTGGGTCTGTTAGTGATGGGTTTCGCTGGTATGTTGAATATATTCTTCGACATCGTGGGTTGAACGGTATTTAAATCTTTGCAAGCGAGATATGCTTTGAGCAGGATGGAATCCGATTTTCCTCCGTGGTTTGGCCCTGGACGCCTACCCGCAGCACCTCAAAACCAAAGATTGTACGGGACTGCCAGCAGAAGGGATACACGGTTGTGTTTATCGGAGATGGTCTGAGCGAACAGGAAGTATTGGGAGTGGCGGATGGGGTCTACGCTAAAGGTATTTTGATGGAAATAGCACGTGAGTCAGGTGTTAAGGTGCGGTATTTTGAAAGTCTTAATGATGCAGTGGATGCCCTAGAAATAGGTTGACTTTCTGTTAGGGGTAGTTTACTCCCATTCGATTGTTGCTGGGGGTTTGGATGTGATGTCGTAAACAACCCGGTTTATCCCTTCCACCTCGTTTACAATCCGGCTTGAGATTCTTTCCAGCAGGGAATGAGGCAGCCTAGCCCAGTCCGCAGTCATAAAATCGCTTGTGGTGACTGCCCGGACAGCGGCGGTTTCCTGGAATGTGCGCTGGTCGCCCATCACACCAACCGACCTGACCGGCAGTAAAACCATGAATGCCTGGGCGATGGAAACTTTATTTTTTTCATTTCGGGATTGCTGGAAATAACCGCCCTGCGCGAGTTCCTCCAGCAGGATTTCATCAGCGGCTCTCAAGCGGTCCAGCCTTTCCTGGGTAATTCCGCCTAAACATCGGACTGCCAATCCCGGACCGGGAAACGGCTGGCGCCAGACTATTTCACCCGGAAGTCCGAGATACTCACCAACCAGACGCACTTCGTCCTTAAACAGATAGCGAAGCGGTTCAACCAGTTTGAATTCCATATCCGGGGGCAGACCGCCCACATTGTGGTGAGACTTGATCCGTTGGGCTTTTGATCGGTCAGCCGCGCTTGATTCCACCACGTCCGGGTAAATCGTACCCTGGACCAGGTATGCTGGCGACCCGAGTGACCTGGCCTGCTCTTCAAAAATGCGAATAAAACACTCGCCGATAACCTGCCTTTTCTGCTCAGGATCGGTGACACCCTCCAGCGCGGAAAGAAAAATGTCACCCGCATCAACCAATACCAGTTCTACTCCCAGGTGTTCCTGGAGCGAGTTTTTCACCTTAGCTGCTTCGCCTTTACGAAGCATTCCCGTATCGACAAACACGGCTGCAAGTTGTTCGCCGACTGCCCTGCCTACCAGGGCAGTCGCCACGCTTGAGTCAACCCCACCGCTAACAGCCGAGAGAACCATATTGGAACCCACCTGCCTGCGCACATTCTGGATTGCCAACTCGGTCATCGAATCAGGTGTCCATTCAGGTTTCACCCCACAAATCTGTATGGCGAAATTTCGCAGGATTTCGGCGCCTCGAGGTGTGTGCTGCACTTCGGGATGGAATTGAACCCCGAAGTAGCTTCGTTCCAGATCAGCAATCGCTGCAATCGGCGAGTTAGGGCTGCTCCCCACTATCTCGAAGCCGGTTGGGGGGAATTTTATTCTGTCGCCGTGCGACATCCAGACTTTGAAACTCTCTGAAGGCAGCAAAGGGTTATCACGGATTGTATTGAACCTGGCAGAGCCGTATTCATGCGCGACTGCCGGTGCCACAATACCTCCGAGTGTGTGGGTTAATGCCTGCATGCCGTAGCAGATTCCCAAGATTGGCAGTTTGCTTTCAAAAACATACTCCGGAATGGAAGGCGCATCAATCTGGTAAACGGAAGCCGGACCGCCAGAGAGTACAAACCCACCCGGCCTTGTACCCAACACATTTTCTGCAGGCGCATCCCAAGGGAACAACTGGCAGAATATCTGCCCTTCTCGGATGCGCCTTACTATTAACTGAGAGGTCTGGGAACCGAAATCAAGGACTGCGACAGATTTGAAGTCCATCTGTTTTTCCTAATCATAAAAGTCTGGGAACCTGCCGGCATGACAGGATGTGTCAATACCAGGATTATCAGGCGATTTTTGGCAAGGGCTCATCGAATTCGATCAGGTCACCCTGCATGGATCTGACGGAGACCAGTGAGATGATTGGCACATTCAGATAGGCGAGGGCCTCACGTCCGCCTTCAAAGCTCTTCTCGATCAGGGTCCCTATCCCAACGATCTGAGCACCGGCAGCCTGAGTCAGCTGAACCAGTCCCTGAATGGTCGCCCCGCTCGCAAGGAAATCATCTATAATCAGCACCCGTTCACTGGATGAGAGATACTCGGGCGATACGATCAGTTCCACCATGCGGCCTTTTGTGTGAGAGGGTGAGAGGGTCAGCAGCACTTGGTCAGGCATTGTGATGGGTTTATGTTTGCGGGCATACACGACCGGCAGGTTCATGAAGCGCCCAGTCATCAAAGCCGGCGCGATGCCTGATATTTCAGCGGTGAGGATTTTGCTGGCGCGGACATCTTTAAACAGGGAGGCGAATTTCTTCCCGCAGGCTTCCATCAACACCGGATCGACCTGGTGGTTGATAAATCCATCCACTTTCAATATTCCATCCCCAAGATTCTTGCCCTCATTTAATATACGATCCTGTAAATCTTTCATCGATTTTCCTCAGCGCCTATCTAGAACGGGATTGTGAAACCAGGTGCTGTTCTATTTATCCGGTTTTGACAAATATTGTAACCCGTGTGGGGACCTTACGGGGTCATTTTAGAATTGTTATTCAATATTACAGTTGTCAGTCTAAAAAAAGAAATTTGTCATTGTCGAATTTTATTTGGATAGGTATAATATTATGGCAAGCCATAAAATTTAAACAATAAACTATATGGAAGAACATAAAATGGAGCCGCGAAGTTACCAGGAACTGAGTGAAAACGAACAGATGTACCTGGTTACAATTGCAAGACTACAGGAACGCGGGGGTGAAAACCTAGTTCCGCTATCTGATCTTGCGGAGACGCTTGCTTTTTTACCGGTTTCTGTCAACCAAATGATCCGCAAACTGGCGGATGATGATCTGCTTTATTACCAGCCCTATAAAGGGGTCGACTTCACCTCATCCGGGAAAGAGATTGTGTTGCGGATTCTACGCTACCGTAGGTTATGGGAGGTCTTTCTAGTTAAACACCTCAACATCGACCTGGATGAGGCTGATGCACTTGCCTGCCGTATGGAACATATCACTAACGACCAAGTGGCGGATCGATTGTCAGAGTTCCTTGACCATCCAAAAGTGTGCTACCACGGGCGACCAATACCCTCTCCGGGAAGAAATGTTGATATGGTCTCCCGAATTTCCCTGAATAAACTGGGAGCGGGAGAGCTTGCCATGGTGAGCGGGATCGAAGCCGACCCGGCAGCTATTTCATTCCTGAGAAATGAAGATATCCAGCTAGGAAGCAAGATCAAAGTGCTCGGGACTGGTGATGGAGGGGCGATGCTCCTCGAAGTGAACGGCCACCAGATCAACCTTTCCACTGGTATCGCAAACAAAGTGGTTGTTGAATCGCTTTGCCCTGACATCCAGTCCACGGCTCCTGTCCCCGTGGACCGGGAAGGTTCTGGTAGTTAATATGACAGATAATGGATCCCTACCCCTGAGCGCTTTGAAGGTTGGCGAGAGCGGCAGGATCATAAAATTGAACCTGAAAGGAACTACCCGCCAACGGTTTATGGCTATGGGACTGGTGCGAGGTGAAGTGATCAGGGTAGAAAGAGTTGCCCCGCTGGGCGATCCGGTCGAATTTGTCGTAAAAGGTTACCATCTTTCAGTTCGCAAATCGGAGGCGGGAGAAATTATTGTAGTGCCCTGTAAGGATAAGACCAAGAATGGGACGTGAGACGATACCCCTTTCGTTGGTGTCCGCTGGCGAACAGGTGCGCCTGGTAAGGGTGCGCGCCGGGAAGTGGATGGTCAACCGTCTGACTACGATGGGATTGACTCCTGGGGTTGAATTCACTGTCCTGCAGGACTGCGGCGGGCCGAAAATGCTCTCAGTACGGGGTTCCAAAGTAGCCATAGGTCATGGGATTGCCCACAGAATTCTGGTGGAAGTGATCTGATTCTCTTTGTGATAAGTGTTTTCTTTATTTCATGAAAGAAGTGAATATCGCCATAGCAGGAAACCCGAACGCTGGTAAAAGCACTTTATTTAATGCACTGACCGGTTCTCACCAGCATGTCGGTAACTGGCCCGGGAAGACGGTTGAAAAAAAAGTGGGTAAATTCCAGTTTAATGGCCTGGAGATTAATGTTGTTGACCTGCCCGGGACTTACAGCCTGAGCGCGCTTTCCCCCGAGGAGATTATCGCACGGGATTATATCCTTAATCATAAGCCGGATATCGTTGTTACGGTGATGGATGCAGCCAACCTGGAACGCAACCTCTACCTGGCTGTTCAGGTGCTGGAATTGGGAGTGCCGGTGCTTGTAATGCTGAATATGGCTGATGTCGCCGAGTCGCGCGGGTTTGTCATCGATGACGAACGTCTGAGCCAAGCTCTTGGCGCACCCATTATACGGACAATCGCAAACCGGGGGGTGGGAATCCAGCAGCTCAAAGAAACCATCGCAGAATTTGCTGAAAACCTGAATTAATCTGCATGCAAACAAGTTTTTCGATTTAGTATGGAAAGGATAAATAAGATGAAATCCGGCGCCTTCAAAGCCTGATCGAAAAAACTCCGGCGATTCGGGTTTTATACCCGGCGCGCTGGCTGGCGATTAACCTGCTGGAAGGGGATCAAAATCTGAGAACCAACCTTTCCCGGCTGGAGGGCGGCCAACCCCTGCTGGAGCAAACCAGTGAAGCAGTTGCGCGCCTTGAATCCATTTACCCGGATGAGGTTGATATCATCATTGCCGATAACCGTTATGGCTGGATTAATGGGTTGGTCCGGGAAACGGTCAAGCGTACCGGTCCAGAAAACCTGACACTAACAGACCGGATTGACAATATTGTCACAAACCGTCTGCTCGGGATCCCGTTATTTTTCATCTCGATGTGGCTTGTTTTTATGCTGGTGACAGAACTCTCTGTTCCCTATCTGGATTGGATCGAAAGCGTTATCAGCGGTCCGCTAACGGGATGGATTTTATCGATACTCACTTCAATTGAATTGTCGGGCACCTGGTTGGAGAGCCTAATCCTTGACGGGATTATCGCTGGGGTTGGGGGAGTAATGGTTTTTGTACCGGTATTGATGTTCCTGTACATGTCGCTCGCCATTCTGGAAGATTCGGGTTATATGGCACGGGCTGCTTTTGTGATGGACCGTTTAATGCAGGCTGTCGGGCTGCATGGAAAGAGTTTTCTGCCAATGCTGGTTGGATTCGGGTGCTCTGTTCCCGCTTTTTATGCTACCCGGACTCTGGAAAATGAGAAAGACCGGGTGCTCACCGGCTTGCTGGTGCCTTTTATGAGCTGCGGGGCGCGATTGCCAGTTTATGTGCTTTTCACGGCAATTTTCTTCCAGAAAAACGCAGGGATCGTAGTCTTCAGCATGTATTTAATTGGAATCCTGGTTGCGGGTCTGCTCGGGATTATCCTTAAGAATACGCTGTTTAGGGGAAAAGAAAAGTCGACGTTTGTAATGGAACTCCCACCATACAGAATGCCTACCTTCAGGGGTGTGTGGCGACATACCTGGGAACGTACCGGATCTTTTATTAAAACAGCCTGGACCCTGATAATGGCGGTATCGATCATCCTGTGGTTTCTGCTTGCGACCCCAGCGCCTGGTAGCGAGGCTCCGTTCGGAGGAACCGGTGTTGACGACAGCGTTTTTGCTTCGGTTTCTGGTTTAATTTCGCCTGCTTTGGCGCCGCTGGGTTTTGGCACCTGGGAAGCAGCTGGCTCTCTGGCGACCGGGTTCGTGGCAAAAGAGGTGGTCGTGAGCACTATGGCGCAAATTTACGGGGTCAGCGAGACCGCTAAAGCTTTTGAGGACCAAACCTTCCTGGAAGGCGTTCAGACGATTATCAGCGGTTTTTTCCTGGCGACAATCGATGCGGTCAAGACAATCCCGAAGATCTTAGGAATTGACCTTCTCGGGAAGGAACCGGAAATTGAATCTTCTGCCTTGATGACTTCTGTCCGAGCCAGTTTTCAGGTTTCCAGCGGCGGTCACGGCGCACTGGCGGGACTGGCGTTTATGGTCTTTGTGTTGATCTACACTCCGTGCATGGTCGCAGTTGCAGCCGAGAAGCAGGAATTGGGTACGAAATGGACCTGGACAAGCATCATCGGGCAGCTTGCGCTGGCCTGGCTGCTCGCGTTGATCGTGTTTCAAGGAGGGGTCGCACTCGGTTTGGGATGAGGTCAGGATCTAAACCAGCTAGTTTTTAAGAAATGCTGCGCATAGATATAAGATAATAACAAGTATGCTAAAGAATGTTTTAGAGCAGATTCGCAAGTCGGGCGGCACGGTCAGCCTGGATGAACTGAGCCGAAAACTGGGAATTGAAGCCAGCGCCCTGGAAGGGATGCTGGACTACTGCGTCCAGAAAGGGATACTGCGTGAATCACAGAACTTTCCTGAGACTGGAGGTTGTGCTCCCCTGGTGGAGGGCTGCGGGAGCGGCTGCGAGGGATTTTACGGCTGCCCGCTGATTGCCAGGATGCCCAGGACATTTGAACTGCGGGAACGCAGACCGGTAGAAGAATAAACACGAGTCCATACAGATGATCTTAAGCATTCAGTTATAATCATCCGGCATGAGTGAAACAATTCAGACAGCTCACAATTTCAGGTTAATAACCAGGTTTGGGATACTGCTGTTAACTGCGTTGTTGATCGGCCTCCTGACAAGCTGCCAGGAGACGAACCAGGCACCGCACAATGACCCGGATAATAGTGAGCTTGTAGCAGCATCAATTGAAGAGGGGCAGATTAAATCAACACCCCAATCTCCGGTTGAAAGCGAAATTGTAACCCCAGAAATTGAGTGGGTGGAGGAAATTACCCCCCAGCCCTCACCTGCGGTTGATTATTTCGATTCTCTATACCCGGCCAGCCAGACAGATTATGTCATTCCGCTGACAGTGAGGCATGCCGGTTCGGACCGAGCGGAGCTTTTCTTTGAGCTGAGCGAGCCGTCAGAAGGGAAACTGGTCTATCAGTCTTTATTACCAGATTCCACTGAGAGGGGAGGGATACAGCTTGATCCTGGGGAGACCCGCCACATGATCGAATTGGAAGGGCTGACTCCCGGTAACAGCTACGCTGCGAAGTTGCTGCTGGGAAATGACGAGGGTGGTTTCAGCGAACCCCCCTTTGGGACTGAAACCTGGGGAAAAGTGGAATTCAAGACGATTGCAGCAGGAGCACCGCTCAGGGTTGGCGTGCTTGGAGATGCCAGTTTTGGCGACCAGGCGACGCAGCAGCTTGTGGAGTTGATGGTGGGTTATGACCTAGATTTTGTGATCCACACCGGGGATGTGGTCTATGAGGTGGACAGCTCCAACCTTTTTGAATCCTATTTAAACAAATTTTTCCAGCCTTTCAAGCCGCTGCTGCTCAAAGGACCTGTTTACACAGTTTTGGGAAACCATGATTATGACCAGACAGTGATGTTCCAGGACGCTCCTTTCTACGATTATGCATTTCCAGCATTTGAGGATCCGGCTTATGAATACCCTCCGGAGCGGCGCGGCAACCAGTTTTACGGTCTGGCTTTTGGTGACTTACAGTTTTTGATGCTGGATTCCCAGGCGATTTACGGTGCTGGGGGACGGGAAGCGCAGGATGCCTGGATGAAGGAACAACTGGCTGATACCCATTTCCGGCATACAATCCCAGTTTTTCACGTCAGCCCGTACAGCAGCAGCGTCGTACACCCGGGTGATGGAGGTCCGGTTCGTTTATCCTGGAACTACCTTTTCGAGGCAGCTAACGTCCCCCTGGTGCTCTCGGGTCATTTTCACCATTACGAGCGTCTGAGCTCAAACGGGATCACGTACATTGTTACAGGCGGGGGATCATCAACCCTATATGCACAGGGTGGGTCTCTTGCTGAGAGCCATATCTATGTGCCCCGGACTCATTTTGTGCTGCTCGAGATATACCCGGACCGGATCGAACTGAGCGCGATTGCAAAGGAAGGGGAAACCTTTGACAGGGCGACAATAATGCTTGAATGAAGGTATTAATAACTAAGCTGAAAAAACTGTTTAATTGTCGGTAAGAGTGCAGCTTATAGTAATCAGTGGAACTGATTAGTATTGCCGGCGACAATATATACACACTGAACTGAAAATCCAGAAAAAAGTTGGGCGCACCAATCAATTTGAAAGGTTTAATCGCCTCTTGATTGAATATCAAGCTGTTTCTTGGGTGGAGAAATTTAATGGGATATATATTCAACTTGGTCAGGAGCGAAAAATCAGGCGTTCAGTTGAAGGATTAGTTAACCTTATTTGAAAAAAGTATCCGGTTGGGAATGCAATGTGGGTTCGGGTGCTTCCTGCAAACAATCCCGAGAAGGGCAATAAATAGGAACATCAACTGGCATTTATAGCGGAGTACAGGGTAATGAGAACTATTCTTTCACCAGCGCTGGTGAACCTTTTCTTTAATTAAACGCTTGTATATAAAGTCAAGTTGATCCATCGTATCACTGCTTATTGGCGGCAGGTCGCTGGCTCCCGCATTTTCAGCCGCTTGCTTGGAGTTTTTAGCGCCTGGGATCGCCAGGGTAACTGCGTCGAACATGAGCGTCCAACGCAGGGCAAACTGCGCCATGGTCATCCCTTTTGGAAGAAGAGTTTTAATCTCTTCCACGGCAATTAGCCCGGTATCGAAGTCAATACCTGAAAAGGTCTCTCCAACGTCGAATGATTGACCTTTGCGGTTGTAGTTGCGGTGGTCATCATCGGTGAATTTTGATTCTGATGACATCTTGCCGGTCAACAGACCGCTGGCGAGTGGGACTCGTGCCAGTACAGCGACTTTGCGCTTCTTCGCTAGGTCAAAAAACAACTCGGCAGGACG
>JBJYWI010000177.1:0-19063 GCA_046259385.1 Anaerolineales bacterium | reverse complement strand
ATTGCTTATTTATATAAACAGAATAATTTCCAGACAAAGTTATCAATGATCCTGGTGATGATAAGCATGTACCTGTTTCCATGCTGGGATTAGTCAATTTTGAGATCGCTTCAGAAGGTAAGCTCTCCGCTTCTTGGACATCTTGCACTCTATTGACAGATTCCTGGTCATTTTCAATAGCTTTTCCTGCCATCTGGCTAAATTGTGGTTGATCCAGATTTTGAGAGGTACATGCCCACAGAATCAATGATGAAATAACTAGAATAAGCGAGGTAATCAAAGATTTTTGTCTAATTGACATCATTTTGCACGTGTGTGGAATATCAAAATTAAATTGATTCAGCTGCCCGTAAACGATCACCCCAAAGATTGATTCGTTTGGACACCCCAGCTTCCATTGAGAGATTGGTGCGCATGAACTCTACAGCTCTTTGTGAGAATTCTTCAATTTCGTCCGGTGTAAGAGAAAGCCAGTTATCAATTTCCTTCGTGATCACATCGATATCCGTCGGTTGGACCACTGAACCAAGATGTTCTCCGATTACGAATTCATTACCTCCAGGGCTGATCACAACTGGTTTGCCGCAGGCTAGGTATTGGCGCACTTTTAGTTCGGAGTTAACCTGACGATCCTCCCGGATGCTGATGGATGCACCTAAATCCAAACTGTTGATGTAGCCAGGAATCTTATCAAACGGCACATAACCTTCAAACCGGCACCTATCATCAACCCTTAATTCCTGAGCTCGCTTTTTCATCTCCTCAAGCTCTTTACCTCCCCCAATAATAACTACCCCAAGATTTGGATATTTTTCCAGTAACCGGGGGGCAGCTTCGACCAGCTGCATGCCACCCCGTTCCCATGGCCGGCTCCCAACATACCCGATAATTGGATCGAACTGATTTAAACCAAGTTCACTCCTGGCCTCTTTTTTCGGAGATGGAAAAAAGCGGCTTACATTAACTGTATTGTCCACCCAGACAATAGAATCAGAATTAACATCAAGCACCCGCTTTAAGGTTTCAACATGCAATTCGCTATCCGAATCAGCAACCAGCGCATTCGTCACAAGGTATCTGAAAATTCTGCGGTTGATATTGTTGATTGCCCTGCCAAACCAGCCTCCTTTTTCATCCAGCACAGTGATCGGACCTACTCCTAATGTTTTAATAGCGTATGGGACGCGATCTTTGCGTGTAATGCCCAATGAGGATAATGGAAAGAGAGTTAATCGAACGACTACCAGATCAAAATCTCGCTCAGACAATAACTTATTCGCCTGCCTTACCTGTGATCCAAGATGGCTCCAATAGTTGAACAGATTCCGCTGGTATGGTGCACAGTAGGTACATGCATCAACGGGCAACTCAGCAATTTTTTCTTTTGGGTGCGGAATTAGAAAATGAGCACGATCTCCTATCAGTCCATATAAAGCCAGGATAAACTCCCGCTCATTAACTCCAGGACCGTTCCCAATTGAGACATCCGTTGACGAAATATATAATATTCGGCCTTCTTCCAATAAATTAATCACGGCTATCCAGATTTTTCAAAATATGCGAGTTGTTTTACTGCTTTGATATTCCCCGCAGATGCAATTTCAACTGCAGACTCTTCCGAAGATTGAGTATCCCCATAGTAGAAGACGAGTAGAGAGATGATTCCAAGCACAAACCACAGATATTTCCTGTTAACCGCACTGTCCACAAGGCTTACCGTTCCTAGAAAAACGAATAAAGCCATGCCCCATCCCAGAGCAATGGGATTTCCATGCTCCTTTTTTAATAAATTCACCAGGCTTAGAAAAACACTGCCTAAAACCAAGCTGAAAAGGAGCACCCCCACCAAACCATCCTCAACAGCGATTAATACAAAGGCATTGTGTGCACCGGTATGCTTCCACTCGTTTAAGCGTTTGAATGTATTAAAACCATTTCCAAAAATTGGATTTTCCATGAATGGAGTAAAAGCTGTCTGCCAGATCCCAAACCGACCAGATGCACCATCACTAAAAGTAATCGCCGATTCCGATCGTTCCTGCAACTTGGATAAACCATAATCGGAAAATATATATCTGTTGGCAACGTACAAAGTTACTAAGCCGATAGCTGCGATCAGTAAGATTTGTTTGAAGGGAAACTTATACCCTTTTTTGAGATTCAAGACAATGAATAAAGCAATTGCACTCATGATTAGTGCGTACCAGTTCCCGCGGCTCAAGGCAAGCAGAGAGCCGACTCCAGATACAATCGCCACGCCAATTAAGATGATCTTTGCTAGACGCCTCTCATCAATTTGAAACAAAATGACAGCTAGTAGAAGATTGAGGCCAACCATTCTTGCTGCTAAATTGATCCCTAATCCACCAATTTCTAAATCTGTGCTTCGCACGAAGTTCAAGCTAATCATAGTGCTGGACAGGATAACCGCCATGACGCTTCCCCCAATCACATGCCCCCAAAGTGCCAGCTTCAAGTCATCTTTTGAACGGACAAGATTAATGATCAAAAAATACATCAAGCTCTGCAAGATAAGGCTCACCAATTCGGATAAAATGTTCGTTTGATTTGAGCTCCAAAAAACCGTGATCGAGATCCATGCCATGAAAAGTGCGATCAACCATGTGGTCAGATCAAACCTTAAACCTTTACCCATCGAGAGCACTCGAAATACAAGTATGCCTATACAAATAATCGATAAGAGTTTTACCAGGCTGATCCCATTGAAAACAAGTACTCGTTCAAAATGAACGAACCCCAAAATTAACGCAGCTCCGACCGCGGGTCTCTTAAAAATCGCCACAGAAACTGCAAATCCTACAATGCCAATAATTACTAGTTGAAGTATGTTCACTTCTTACTCTTCAATATCCAATAGCTATATATTTGGGGATCTGAGGGTTAACTTATAGAGTATTCTTGAGCTAATGAATAAAAAGGTCTCTCGTCTGGAGAGTACTCCTCAACACACTGGCGTAAAAACATCTCGATTTTCTCAGCGCGATCCGCCAATCGAAACGCTTTTGCATGTTTCAGTGCTGCATGCCTCATTTTCTCCATGCGTTCAGGATTGTCTATCAGCTCAAAGATTGCATTGCTTATTGAGTCGATATTTAATGGATCCACCAAAATAGCCACATCTTTATTGAGAATGCTGTGATTAAACGGAAGATCTGACGACACCACCGGCAAACCACAAAAGAGAGCCTCAAGAATTGCATTACTGCAACCTTCGTCCAGAGTCGGTAATACAAAAGCATCCGCAGCGCTCAACCAGGTTGGGATATCTTCATGAGGTACCACCCCCTTGAAAAGAATTTGAGGACCTTTGGGTTCTTGTGGGCCATGTCCCAGGAATACCACCCCAATATCAGGTCTAGATTCGATGGCTTCGAGCACCCTTAGAGGACCCTTACGCTCAATGAACTGGCCCACAGAAATGAGAATCGGTTGTTCCAATGGTAGCCCTAATTGTTCACGAGCTAGTTTCCGATCCCTGGGATAAAAATGTTTCTCATCTACCCCATTTGGGAAAACCCGGGTCTTGGTTTCTTCAAGGCTATATCGTTGTACACAGTGCTCCTTGATCAAATCCGAATTTACAATCACACCTGCGAATTGGTCAAAGAGCTGGCTGATTTCTTGCTGGCTATACGCAAAATCGTGCCTCTCAAAACTCGATTCCCCCAATGAGACCACAGATGGGATATCTAACTGCTGTCCAATTCTTGCTGCAGCACGACCGTGGGGAGATAAAAAGTGACCCATGCATACATCAAATTGTTTATTTTTTTCCTTAACCACCCGCAGTGCTGCGTTGATATATGCCTTACCTCCCCACCGGGAAGTTCTAATCCCAAAAGGTAAGGATATATTTGATAAAGTGAGGTAACGAGGGCGGTGGATCGGAAGTCCATCTCTCAGTTCAAATGAGGGAGCCAGTCTAAATTTCGTTCCTGTTTTTGCCAGGTTTGAAAAAGATTCCGGAGCAATCACTGTTACATCAACACCGCGAGAGGCTAACTCAAGCAGCATAGCACGAACAAAGACTTGGTTGACTGGTCTCGTATCTGAAGGATAATTGCTGATTGCAAGTAAGCGGAGGGGATTTTTCAAGATTTTTTCCGTTATATGGTGGATGCTTGCCTGGCTTGTTGGATAAAAGGGATGATGAGGCCGATATTTGTATTGACCGGTTGATCGCCACTGACATTCAAGTAACCTGTGGATTTAAATTCGCCAGTGGATTCGATGATTTTCGAAAAAACTTCCTTGTGAGTTGACAGCCATACCTCTGCCATCGATGGCGCCATTCGGTCGAATCGACTGCGCATCGTTGGGCGATTGACAATTCGTTCAATCGCCAGTTCGGTCTCGATATCGACCAGAATTACAAATAGTGGCATCTCATCCAATAAACTGTTTACTAGTTGTGCCAGGTATCTATCGCTGGTTGGTTCTTCACCAGAGACCGCAATCGACCAGATATATTGGATTAATCCTTGATCAAGAATGATGAAATCAAAATCTTCTTCTATCAAGGAACTGAAAAATTTTAATCTGGCCATAAAAAGAATATACCGCTGGATAGTGTTAAAATTGACTGGTTTTACCTGCATTACAAACCTTAGTGCATCTATTGCAATACGAGGGTAAATGATACAAGAAAGGGCAAATTGAAATGTTGTCCTGAGCTTACTCAATATCCCCCCTTTTAATTTCTCTTTGGTCTCCGGTTTGTCCAAAGTGCTTAAACCAAAACAGCGATAACCGGAAGCATTGAGGTTTTCTATTGCGACTTGAGCGATAGTCGTTTTGCCAGCACCTGGAACTCCAATAAATTCAACGAGCAGAGGTTGTGAACTCAAATTGATTCCCAAACCGCTTGCTTTACAGAGTTCAGAACTTCTATCACGGATTGAGATGCGTCGACATCAATAACCCTGGAATCTGCAAATTTTAATTGGCTTGTAATTTCAGCTTTTTGACTGATATTCTCCACGTTGTGATCTGGTTTTCTCTGCAGTGCTACATCGAGGGGAACGTGAAGTTTGAATACAATGTCCGGAGCGATACTTGCCATCTCCTGATATTTTTTTTCTTCCAAGCCAGAAAAATACTTACGTATTCTCGATCCAGTGTTCTTTCTCGCAACCCGTGGTCCATCATATATTCCCACAAATTGATTTTGAGGGTATCTATCGATGATTAATATGCTGCCCCTGGTCCGATCTTGATTCGCTCCTCGCAGCTTGCGATGTCTTTGATTCGTTATAGACAGGTCTAGCAGGCAAGAACCAATTTCCTTCAAATGAGAAGTCTTGCGCCTGAAGTTTTTATTTACCTGGTTGGCTTCTTTTGATCCGCTATTAATTTTCTCGGTTTGTGATTTTGAAGATAGAGATTTTAATAATTTTACAGATACATCCACAGAACCATCCCCACTGCCGAGGTAAATTTTATTGGCATCAATTTTCCAAGCCAACCATTGTTGTAACTCGTTGGATAAAGTGGTTTTTCCAGAACCATCACTACCGATGAAAGCAATTATAGATCCCTGGTTTTCCATCCGCTTCCCTGTGTGGCTGTTCACCCTCAATTTGCGTTTTGCCCTTGCTCCTAAATACCCCAGCGCTCGCGAAGCGAAAACTGCCATCACCCCCATTCGATCATACCTGCGGTATTGGGATAAGGATTGGTTTACTAGAGTGTTGACTGGATGAAAATCACCCTGAAGCAGTATGCTGGCAAACAGCTCCCCATCTTCTTCCCCGAACAAATACTGCGAAAATTCGGTTAAAGAAGCTTCGTTGATTTGATTTACCAGGAACGAATATTTTTTATTCATTCCTTTGGTAAATGACCGCTGTCCTGGAAGAAACGAACCAAATTGTGATAGTTTGTTATTCAGCCCCATTTGAATACCGAATAAAATCAATTCGATGTTGGGATCCGCGACGAACACTTCGAAATCTGAGTTCTTGATGGCAGTTTCCAGGATGAGGTCTTCCCATGGCAAATGGTATTCCTTGACGAACCTGGTGCCCAGTATCATTTGGTAATAAAGATGCAGATGAACCAGTTTTCCGGTGTCACGATCAAATCCTATCCAATCTTCAATACCGGGATAACTTGCCCAAGTCTGAGAAATAAATCGCTTGTAGCCGAGCTCACCAAGGATACTCTCGAATCGCGCGGCTTGGCTTTGGTCAACAAGACAATCCAGATCCCCTTCTCCAGATAAAGACTCCCCGAGATGCTGGCTTCCTTTCCATAGACAGTAACGGATTCTATCCTGCTCTACTTTATCAAAGAATTCCCGAACGATCTTTAGTGCGAGGTTCATACAACCCCTTCAAAGATCCGCGTATTAAACCATCGTATGAGGACCTTCGGAAAAAATCGAACAGGAATAGATTGGAAAACCATGACTAGAGCGTTCATTCCGTATACCCCCATGATTTTCTGAGGTTGCCAAAAGAAAAACCCCAGGACGCTCAAACCACAAACAAGCGTAGTAACGATCAAGCTGAACCAATCCGGACTGCCATAGGAGTGCAACAAACTGCGTACAGGCAAAGCGACGCAAGCCACCAGTAATGCAATGATCAAGCCAGGTAATTGTGCTTTGATATATTCTGAAGGTGGACATCCCAGTAATTTAATACTCAGCCTGAGGGAGACGAAATTATAAATAATCAATGCGACCAATACCCCAAGAGCGACCCCGATCAGACCCCAGTTTAAACCGACTAATGACCCAATTACCACTGCGGCTGCATACAACGCATCCCTGGAACTCCTCTGGTATACAGCTCCCATTGCCTTTGCCAGTGAATTGTCAATCTTATAGGATACCCTCGGAAGAACACCAATCGCTAATATTTGGAAAGGAACGATAACTTCTACCCATTGTGGTCCGAGGAGTAAATGTACAATTTCCGGTGCCATTATGATCATCAGGATCCCAACTGGGGCGCATACTATGCTGATCATTGCTATGCCAGTCAGGTATGATTTTTTTAACCTCGGTAATTCATCCTGGATTTTCGACATAACTGGAAATAAAACAGTATCGAGTACTCTACCAAGATAATTCGCTGGTAAATTCATTAATCGATAAGCGCGTGTATAAATACCAAGTGGCCCAACACCCAGATATCGTCCTACAACAAAATAATCACCTTGACTTGCACCATAGTTGAAGAATCTCGCCAAAGTGATACCGCCGCCGAACTCAACCAATTCTCTAAATTCTGGTCGAGAGAGGGATGGTTTTACCGGGATGGGTTCCATGATGAGCAGCAATACACTCTTGAGAAAAGTTTGGCTCAGAGTCGCAGCGACCAGCGCCCAAACACCATATCCACTCCAGGCCATGCCCAGCCCAACCAGGGCATAACCAAAGGTATAGGAGCCGATGTCTGCCCACATCAGCTTCCTGAATTGCAGCTTCCGCCTCAACAAAGACATAGAGACGACCCCAAATCCCCCAATCAGAAAATCAAAACTGACCGCCTGCAGGACTGGAGAGACTGCATCATTTTCGAAGAAGTTGGCGATCAGAGGCGCTGCGAGCCACAAAGCAACCACCAGTACAACCCCAAAAAGAACCGCCAGGGTAAAGCCAACCCTTAAGTGAATCGATGTGAGGTCCCGAATCTGGATGATCGCCGGGCCAACGCCAAGTTCAGACAGCAGTTCAGCTAAGCCCACGAAAATTGCCGCAACTCCCATGACTCCAAAATCATCAGGAGACAGCAGCCGTGACATCGTTGCCAGGACAAATATGTTCAGCAAGGCTTGAGAATAAATTGAGAAAAACCGCCAGGTCATGCCTGAAAGCATTGACTTCGCCAGTTTTCTTTGAGGAGGTTTATTATCTGTCATTTAGGATGGTTTGATATAAATGGGTTTTTATATGATGAGCCAATTTGACTGGGATTTCATGCATTCTCAGCGATAGTCGACCTGGTGTTGCATGTATCCAAAACGTCGAGCCAACCAGCCTGCCCTTCGCCAAAACAATTTGCGATCTTTCTCCGGCAGGTTCTCCATCCATGCAAAATCGGGTCTGATCCGGATTTCTTCATCCTTCTGAAACCGCACTCTGTTTCCACCTACCGTATGGCGGACTTGATTGGTATTCGTTAGCTGGGCGTCCTTAACCAGCCCTGATAGATCTCGTCCAATTAATTCACCTATCTGGCTTATAACCATGGAAGGCTTGGTGGCAAAATCTTCATAGCGGATGAGTTTTCGTTTCTCTGGATTGATATTTCGGAATACCCAGGCACTTTGAAGGTTCGCTGAAATCCAATATTTTGTTGTTCGTTGGGGTGGCGCAGGAATATATACCTTTGCCGGTATTTTCTTGTTTGGTTTCATCAAAGACCAGATGACCCCTCGACCATCCCGCACCAGGTGAATCAGGTATAGATCGATATTCGGATTCAAGGATTGTGCATATGCACGTTTTGGGGTTAAGGATGAATCGACAAGATATTTTTTGCCACCAGTTCGTTCTACGGCACGGTAAAGTGCTTCGGAACCTCGGAGATATTCAGAAAATTCACCCGTCCGGTTGATTCTATTCCGCAGCAGCCTTTCCCAGGCCGTCAATGTCCGTTCGTACCGCGGTTGGAGATACATAAATCGATCCGCATCTATGTTGGTGGCTAATTCTGTCCATTCCTTTCTCACATTCGCCCAAAAATGACAATCGTAAACTGTTAAACCACAAGCGCAATGCCGATTTTCATCGGGCAGCCATCCATACCCGTGGAATTTTGAGATCTCCCCCAGGCTTTCTATCTGGGGATCCGAACTTAGAACAAGGTCCAGGATTGTTGAACCTATATGACCAGCACCCATTATGTAAATAACCTTCAGGGCTGCACCATGAGGTGGGTTAATCAACGAGAACCTCCTACCTGGATAAAACCTTGCTCCATGAGGTAGTCAATGATCAATTGAGCATTTTTCTCCGGGGATTTGCTGACTGTATCCAATACCAGTTCCGGGTGTATGGGAGGTTCGTAGGGATCGTCAATACCGGTAAAACCAAGAATCTCTTCACGGCGTGCCTTGGCATAAAAACCTTTCACATCCCGTTTTTCGCAAACTTCCAACGGCGTGTTCACATAAACTTCCACAAATTGGTCTTTACCCATCATGTTCCTAACATCATTTCGAGCAGCTCGGTAAGGGCTGACGACTGCACATATCACTACGCCTCCCAGACGGACTAACTCCGATGCCACAAACCCGATCCTCCTGACGTTAATATCTCGATCCGCTTTACTGAAACCTAAGCCCTTCGAAAGATTCGTACGGACAACATCACCATCCAACACAGTTATTTTGCGATCGTACTCGAGCAGGTTCCAGGCCAAAATTTCAGTGGTAGTAGATTTCCCGGAGCCACTGAGCCCGGTAAACCAAATACACACCCCTTTTTCGTAATTAGATTTTTCAGCTTCAAATAATTTTTCGACCACAGCGATCTGAAATTTATTCCAGGGTGATTCTTTTTCATAATTCCGCTCTGCTACCGGGCTGTTTACATCGAGCGAAACATTGTTTGATTCGGTTGATTTACCACTGGATAGATATTGTTTCTGATTACTGGCAAGTCCATTGGATGGTAATATATTCATCCCAATTTCTCGGCTCAACTCTATTACCTGCTTATAAGCGTCACCTTGATCCATAAACATACCACGCATGATCGAGTCTTTGTGATTCAGCCATTTCCCACCAATAACCAGATGACTTGCCCCATAATTGCGTTGGATGATTGCCTGCCAAATCATCTCACGGAGATCTCCATATCGAGGAAATAGCGGCAAGATCGAAAGCAGGTAGCTATCAGGTTCGAGATACTCTGCAGCCAATTGTTGAAAGTTGTTGATCCAGGAAAAGTAATGGCGATCACCCAATTTGGGGTTACCAACAGCCAGCTGCAGTAGAACGATGCCGTCAATTTCCTCAATTTCTTGAAAATTTAAATCCGACAGATCAGGATTTGTTATATGGATAGGCTGGGCAGCTATGACATCATGATCCGGCTTACAGGCTATTTTTGTTCGCATTTGATCGGGTGTTAACCACAACTCCTGAAATTCATAATGGCGGGATGATTTCAAAACCTGGATTCTGCCGGAAATATTTTGTGGCATACTACCTTGAATCTTATCGACCAATAATGGATTATTTTGCTGGGAGGAAAACACTTGATTGGGAAACCTGCTTTGGTCCCTCTCATAAATTTCCTCAATTGTCATAATCGCCAACAACTCGAACTCATTGTTGCGAATAGCAATGTCTGTATCCAGGTGAAGAACATGTTCGGCCGCTACTGGTAGGGTTATTGGTATCGGATAGAGGGTTCCATCGGCTAACCGCATCTCGCTTAAAACACGCTCATAATCGTTTTGACCCATAAATCGATCGAGCGGAGAGAAAGCACCATTCGCCAGCATTTCTAATTCACTGGCTGAGCGCGGGGAGATTTGGAGGGATGAGAGTTGACTGGCACGAGCTTTCAGTTCATCAATAGAATCTGCCGGAGCACTTAGATCGACCAGTTGTTCACCATACGGAGTAATTAAGTGGGATTTTGTAACAGAAAGCAATTCTTGTTATTTTCTCCTATAAAAAGTTAGCATAATCTATGATTTTGGTCTCCAGCCTCGCTCCGCCCTTCCGACATTGATCTTGAAATGTCAGCAGATAATAAATTTGACACTCATCCAATTTTGAATAAAACTTAATTCAATTGGATTCGATTTGTTCGTTCAGCCTGAACCAACCAGACACTTACATTGTGATACGTCAGAAATTCACGAGCTGCGATCCCCACCCAATCTTAGCTGCCAATAATGGTAGCAACAATCAACTTACAAAATCATCTCCAACATAAGCCGACCCCTGTCTGATTGCAAATACCAGATCATTAGAACCGGATATTTCAAATTCAGATTTATCATAGACATTAATCTTATTGTCGATCACATTGACCACCATCATGCGGATCCTGGGGAAATCGATCAGCAAATCAAATAGCTTCGTCAGATCACTGTATTCCAATCTCTCGTCTAAAATGACGACATCAGGCTTGTAATGGTCAATTTCATTCGCTAAAGTTTCCTCGTCCGTAAATTGAGTGCCAATTACGATAATGTCTTCCTCACGTGAGAGCAGGCTCTCGATACCTTCACTGAGTAATAATTCACTGGTAACTATAAGGACACGTTTCAAGATTGCCTTCCCACACCGATTTTTTACAAATATTGTCTTATTTGTCGTTTATCTTACATTAATAAAATTTATAGTCAATAAAACGATCCTAGTACCCAAGTACTAATTTAGGACTATTTTTATCCAATTATCCACCCTATATTTCACCGTAAAAGTAGTAATACTTCGCGGTGGTTTTCTCAAACACAAAACGATTTTTTGGTTGGGTGCCTTGATTCTCCCCCCATATCAATTGAACCAAATAAATCAATCAGAGAGATCACAAAAAGCGGGAGAGAGCTGACGCAGTTCTCTCCCGCTTTAAAACCTCAAAATGGGCAAGTTAAACCTTCAAGTATTTAATCTTTCTTGCGACTTGATGACTGGTAATCCTTCAATTCCTCCATCGATAAACCCAAATCGTGCCGATTAGCATAGCTCGCAGCTTCACGCCTGTTCCTCAGGCTTAATTTTTCGAGGATATTGCTGACATGGATCTTTACGGTACTTTCGGTGATATTCAATTGATTTGCAATCTCACGATTCGTAGCTCCAGTGGATACAAACTTCAGTACGTCCTGTTCACGCGGAGTAAGTTTTTCAATTTCTCCATCCTGGGTCCCATAATAATCACCGCACATACGAACAAATTCGTCTACCAAACTGCGCGTCATCTTGCGAGAGATTGCCGCCTCCCCTCTTTCCACAGCCTTTATAGAAGCTAGTACATTTACAAAAGAAGAATTCTTGAGCAAGAAACCAGTTGCCCCTGATCGTAAAGCGGCGAACAACATCTCATCTGATTCGTGATTAGCAAGCACAATTACGAGTGTATCGGGTACATGCTTGCGAATGCGTTTAATCGCGGCCAATTCGGTATCCTGGGTAGATTTAATATCCATAAGGACCAAATCTGGTCTCGTTTCCTTGCATAATGAAACGCCATCATCATAGTCCTTTGCTTCTCCAACCACGTCCAAATCTGGTTCGTGCAGCAGCAAGCTTACCAATCCCTCCCTAAATAATACGTGGCTATCAATAACAACAATTCTCATAATACTACCCACTAGGATACTCCTAAGAATATAATTAAAATAAAATTGAAAACTTCCTCGAGTACAGTTTTATAAACGTTGGATCTTCGGTTTTATTACACCCATGATTCACAGCCAACAACCAAATATCCCGGGATTTAGGACTTTTAAGCTTGGAGAATTCTCACTTACCCCCAAAGTGCAGAGATATCAGAAGAAAATCAAGGTGATATCTGTGATGTGTAGAGATTTGGAATTGAGAACTGCAACAATTATGGTTTCAGCGATATAGATTTAATCTCCCAGTTGAATCATATGATCCTTTAATTTGGCCATAAACGTTTATAAGTTGCGCGCATACAAGTATCCATCACCACCTCCAGGCCCGCCTCCTGAGCAGTTGCAGCAGCTGCTTCATTGATGATTCCTTCCTGCATCCAAACAACCTTTGCGCTAATTTCAATCGCCTGATCGACAATTTCAGGAACCACTTCACTTCGGCGGAATATCTCGACAACATCTATTTTTTCGGGTATGGATAATAAATCGGGATATGCTTTTTCACCCAGTACACTTTCCAGGGTAGGATTGACTGGAAATATCTTGTATCCCGTGGATTGTAAGAATTTTGGTACCGTGTGATTAGGTTGATCTTCTTTATCAGAGATCCCGACGACTGCGATAGTTTTTGTTGATTCTAATATCCTGCGTAATTTCTCATCATTCGTAGACATGGAATTTGGTGAGGCTGGGCTGTTTGAACCAGCTTTGCTGAAATCAATTGGTAAACTCACTTGAAACCTCGTTTTTCCCGGTTTAGAGAATACTTTCACCTCACCGGCATGTTTTTCAATTATTTTATAACTGATATTTAAACCTAAACCTGTTCCTTTGCCAACCGCCTTTGTGGTGAAAAAGGGGCTAAAAATCTTCTCTTTGATATCATCCGGGATACCAGGGCCGTTATCCTCGATCTCCACAATCACCCAATCACCTTGCTGGTGTGTTGTTATTGAGATCTCGCCCTTTCCATTCATCGCATCAATCGCATTATCGATGATGTTCGTCCAGACCTGGTTGAGTTCGCTGCCATACGCTTGAATTTTGGGTAAACCCTCTGCGTAGTTGCGCGTGACTTTCACTCCTTCTTTGAGCTTATGGCGCAGCATAACCAAAGTATTGTCAAGACCCTCATGAATATCCACGGCCTGGACAGGAGCCTGGTCGAGGTAAACATAAGTTTTTAGAGATTTTACAATTTCCGAAATTCGTTCTGAACCCTGATTAATCTCTTCGAGCAAACTGAAAGTATTGAAACTCGCATCCATCCAGGCAACTATTTTTGGAAATTGGTCCGCTGGAAAATTTACTGTCAATTCATCCAGGTGCTGCTCAGAAAATCCCAAGTTTACGAGGGTCGGTGCGATTTCCCACGCATCAGGAATGTCATGAGCATTTAACCAATCTTCAATTTCATACTCGCGATCCGACCTCTCCAATGCATCTATATCGTCATGCTGAGTAGCTTTCTCTCGAATTAAGCTGATTAATTTATCGAGACGATCCCAGCTTTCACTTGACATCGCCAGCTTGGACAACCCGATCTGCGTATCCAATAATTTAGCAACTTCCAAATTTAGCTGGGAAGTCCCTCTTTGCGCAGCTGCTGCAGGATTATTCAATTCATGCGCAATTCCTGCTGTCAAGGTACCCAGCTGAGCCATTTTTTCACTTTGCCGCAGCATTAATTCCGTCGACTTGTAACGCGAGGTGATCGTAAATAATAAGGAACGGGCAGCTGACGGGCTGGTATTCAGGAGCTCATCCAGCTGGTCATGGCTTATAGCCAACAATTTGCTGTCTGTACGCGCTCTTCCACTCGCAAATCGTGGAGCGGATTCCAATAAGGACATTTCGCCGATTACATCGCCAGATTTTCGAACTGCTAATAAAACGTTCTTTCCTCCAGATGCTTTGAGGATCTCAATCTCACCTTCTTCGATGATATATGCCATGTCCCCGTCGCTCCCCTCTTCAAACAACTGCTCTCCCGCCTTGAGGTTAATTTCAAGCACCATCTCGCAAAGACGATCGAGATCATGCTCGGGCATACTGGCAAATAGGGGAACTCTTTTGAGAAATTCGTACATACCTTATACCGTTTTGAGATATTGATGAACCAAGGCGACAGCAACCGCTCCTTCCCCTACTGCTGAGGCAACACGTTTCATTGAATGATGCCGCACATCCCCTGCTGCGAATATCCCAGGTACGCTGGTTTCCAGCAAGAGGGGATCACGATTTGGCTTCCAACCTTTTGGGCGTTTATTATCAATCATTAAATCTGGGCCAGTAATTACGAAGCCAGCACGATCTCTTTCCACCAATCCTGATACCATGTCGGTCGGAGGCAAAGCACCGATGAAAATGAACATTGCAGATGCGGGGAGTGTCTGCACAGTATCATTGTCAAGATCCTTGATTACGATCTGCTCCAAACGATCGCTGCCGACCGCCTTAATCACTTCAGTTCTCAACACCACTTCGATATTTTCAGTACTTGCAATTTGATCGACAAGATACTGCGACATGCCTGCTTCGAGTGTGGAGCTGCGAACCAGCATGGTAACTTTTTTGGCATATCGAGAAAAGAACATAGCCCCCTGGCCAGCAGAGTTTGCACCACCCACTACAAAAACATCTTGATCTCGATAATAAGCTGCTTCGGTTAAAGCCGCACCATAATAAATCCCCGCACCAGTGAGATCTTCAACCCCGGGAGCTTCGAGACGGCGTACATTCACACCGGTAGCGATCAATATCGCTCTACCACTGATCTCACTACCGTCAGATAAGACAACATATCGATACGGATCTTCTACCCGGACTTTAACCGCCTCCTGTGGGCGCAGCAATTCAACACCAAACCTTAATGCTTGGGTTGTTGCCCTCCTGGCTAAATCTGCCCCTGAAAGACCTTGTGGAAAGCCAAGATAATTCTCGATTCTCGAGCTCGTCCCGGCTTGTCCGCCAGTTGCTTCCTTCTCAATCATCACTGTGGACAAACCTTCAGAACCACCATAAACTGCAGCCGCCAGGCCTGCTGGACCAGCACCAACGATGATCAGGTCATAAAATGGTTTATCAGCTTTCGTCTGTAATCCAATTCGCTCTGCGATATCCTGAATAGAAGGTTCGATCAGGGTATTACCATCTGGAAAAAATACAACCGGTAAACGATGCGAGCCTTTATTGACAGATTCGACCAGGTTTAAAGCGTCTGTATCCAGTTCAATATCAAGCCACTGGTAGGGGATTTGATTCCTGGCAAGAAAATCCTTGACAGTGTGGCTGTTGGCCGACCACAAAGTACCGGCAACACGAATCCCATCATAGGGCAGGTCAACGCTGGCACTCCAATCACTCAGTAGGTCATCCAGTACTGGATACAAATTCTGCTCCGGTGGATCCCAGGGCTTCATCAAGTAGTAATCCAGACCGATCTCGTTGATGCTTTCAATTGCGGCTTGAGTATCAGCATATGCCGTTAGAAGCACCTTCCGGGCTTGAGGGTAGAACTTTCTTGCACGGTCAAGAAACTCCGTTCCACTCATATTCGGCATGCGTTGATCGACCAGGAACAGTGCGATCTGAGTATTTCTTTCCTTCAATTTTTGTACTGCATCGAGCGCTTCATTGCCATCGTTGGATTTCACAATCCTGTAATCACTGCGGTAATGCTGTCGCAAATCTCGCTCGACTGCATTGAGAACTTGCGGTTCATCATCAAGAATCAATATTGCTGGTACAGCCATATTACCTCCTTAGGGCAACCATCCGTCCAACATAATTATTGAGCACACCATCAATAATCGTATCATTTTTTTCTTTGTTCCCAACGAGTGATTCTGAATTGGAAAGATCGATTTACTTTCTTACCCCAATCACCGCCATTGAAAATGGAAGGATCCCCATAATAACCCTGCACAGGTTTTTTTTGGTCGAATTTTAATCTGCCAAGGTCAATTAACTATATTTGTTAATTGTGTTATTACCCCATTGGTCATTTGATCAATTTTTTCGGAGTTTTAATTGGGTTTCCTGGATACATTATATCTGATTTTCTCGAATTTTGGTACCCAATCACCGATGAATTTATGCAGGATGAAAGACAAATACATCACGAAAGTGTAAAATTTGTCAACCACTCATGTCATATTTTTCCCATCTCGAATGCCTTCAATGTAAGCAATCTTCCTCAAGAGTAGTATTGCAGACCTTCTGGGCAAATTGCTGCTCTCCTCTTGTGGTGCAATACGAACTTCCATCAGTTAGGGTGACAGTCGACCGGGAAGAAATTATCCACCGACCTATAATGGTATGTGGCGCTGGCATGAACCCCTTCCTGTTGAGCATCCAAAGAACATCTATTCGTCGCTGGGAGGAGTGACACTCCACTTTTATCAATTCAGCAGAAAGAGTTGGCAACGAAATCTGGAATTTTCACTTCTCCTGAAAGAGCAGCAACCCTGGCAGCACTGAAGCAATTAGGAAAGAAAGCCATCATCCAACCAGAGGAGTGGGTTATCATTTTCGTAACTGCTTCCGGGGTAAAATATATTTGATGTGGCCTATTGATGTCCTGGGATTCTTATAGGTAGATTTAAAATGGAAACGACTGGCAAATCAAATTGAGAGTACAGGAATATTCCTGGCACGTTTACCTTGAAGGATAAACTTGTAATTGGAGCTATTGATGGCAAATAAAGATTTCTTCGCTAGGTTACATACCATCTACCCCCAAGATCGATTGCTGACAAACAAAGGGCAGCTAATTACTTATCAATCAGATGCGTCAACCTCATATCAGGTCATCCCTCTGGCTGTTGTCTTGCCTGAAACCCAGGAGGAGGTAATAAATACAGTAAAGGTTTGTCACGAATTTCGCATCCCTTTTGTTGCCCGCGGCAGCGGCACCAGTTTATCAGGTGGATCCCTCCCAGTCTCAGGAGGCATCGTCATAGCAATGAACCGGTTGAACAAAATCATAAATGTGAATGCTGAAAACCGAATCGCAGTGGTTGAAGCCGGGGTTGTTAATATTGACGTGAGCCTGGCTGCCGCATCTCACGGACTTTATTATGCCCCCGATCCATCAAGCCAATTAATCTGTACAATTGGCGGAAATTTAGCATTCAACTCAGGTGGAGCCCATTGCCTTAAATACGGCATGACCAGCAACCACATTTTAGGAATCAAGGCTGTCCTTCCGGATGGTGAAGTGATTAATTTAGGTGGAGAAAGTCTCGAGAATGTCGGTCCAGACCTGGTGGGCATGTATGTTGGATCAGAGGGTTTATTCGGCATCGCATTGGAAGTAACTCTCCGTTTACTACCCAAACCTGAGGCATTCAGGACAGTATTAGCTGCCTTTAATTCGGTTGAAGCAGCAGGTGAGGCAGTGTCAATGGTCATAGCTGCGGGATTGTTACCCGCAGCTATGGAAATCATGGATAACCTTGCCATCCAGGCTGCTGAAGCTTCGGTCCAGGCAGGATACCCATTAGATGCTGTTGGATTACTGATCGTGGAGCTTGATGGGGAGACTTCCATTGTTGAATCTGATTTCGAAGCCCTGTTAGATGTGATTGAAGAATCCGGTGCTTATGAAATTCGCGTCGCAGAAGACAGCGAGCAACGAGCGAACATTTGGAAAGGTCGAAAAAGTGCATTTTCTGCTGTTGGCAGGATCAGCCAGGATTACCTCGTTCAGGATGGTGTGGTTCCCCGCAGCTTGCTCAGTAAAGCACTCCGAGAAATTGGGGATTTAGCTTCCGAATATGGGATCAAAGTGGCAAATGTATTTCATGCGGGAGATGGAAATTTGCATCCATTGATCTTATTTGATGGCCGGGATATGGAAAATCTTGAGAAAGCAGAAAATTTGGCGGGTGAGATCTTGCAAATGTGCATTGAGCTGGGGGGCTCCATCACGGGTGAGCATGGGATTGGTGTCGAGAAGTTGAAGTATCTACCGGTCATGTTTTCAGATCTCGATATCGGTATGATGCAGGCTATTCGTGAAAAATTTGATCCATTTGAATTATCAAATCAAGGCAAAATGCTCCCCAGCAAAATGATCTCTGATTGATTATTATCAAATTACTGTTCGCTGCTCTATAGAAAAATATTGACATGGATAACGGTTACCTTGACCAGCTGGTTGATGCGATTCAATCAAAAACGAACCTCTTAGCGCGTGGAGGCTTGACTAAAACCGGGATCAAAACTCCTCCAGGAACAGATATCCTGGATCTATCCACTATTTCAGGAATAAGAGAATACAATCCGAGTGAATACACATTCACTGCCCTCGCGGGGACTCGACTCAAAGATATCCACCGGATGCTCTCCGAAAATAACCAATTTCTTCCCTTTGATCCCCCGTTAGTTAAAAATGGAGCAACCCTTGGAGGAACAGTAGCCTCAAATTTGAGCGGGCCAATGAGATATCACTTTGGCGGGGTAAGAGATTTTATTCTGGGTGTCAAATTCCTCAATGGGCAGGGTCAATTAATCAAATCTGGCGGTAAGGTGGTGAAAAATGCAGCTGGTTTTGATATTCCGAAGTTGATGGTTGGCAGCCTGGGGAGTCTAGGCACTCTAATTGAGTTCAGTTTCAAAGTATTTCCACGGCCAAGAGAATTCATCACTGCCATATCAAGGTTTGAAAATCTGCATGACGCTCTGGACAGTTTGGTAAAACTTACCTCCACGCCTTTTGAGAT
>JBJYWI010000176.1:0-21154 GCA_046259385.1 Anaerolineales bacterium | reverse complement strand
TCCACGCCTTTTGAGATTCTCTGCCTGGATCTGGCTCCGATCGATAATGATTACCAGGTAGAAATCCGCATGGGTGGAAATGCAAATTTGTTCCAGGATCGAATAACTCATCTTGGTCAACAACTGGATATTGAAAGTACACTACAAGGTGAGCAGGAAACCAAATTCTGGAACGGCCTAAACGAGTTCAATTGGGTACCAGAAGGCGCAAACCTTGTAAAAGTACCCCTCATCCCCAAATATGTATCTTCCTTGGATGATTTCCTTGCACAACATCAAGCTGTCCGTCGCTATTCTGCCGGGGTGAATGTAGTCTGGATCGCCTGGTCAGGTTCGATGGATTCATTAGACCAGAAATTGAAAGAATTGAACTTAATGGGCTTGTCGATCCTTGGATCAACAGATCGTGTGCGTGTGGGTTCCTGGAATGGCAGCGTCTTCTATGACAAAATCAAAGATGCCCTTGATCCATCTGGGGTATGGGTAAAGGTTTAATACGATGAAACATGCGATCAATCTTGATGATTATGGGCCTCTTGCTGCGGAAATGGCTGACGCGGTTTCTAAATGTGTTCACTGTGGTTTTTGTCTTCCTGCCTGCCCAACCTATAAAGTCCTCCAAGAGGAGATGGATTCCCCTCGTGGCAGGATCATCTTGATGAAATCAGCCCTGGAGAAGGAAATATCAATAGATGAAGCTTTGCCTTACATCGATCACTGTCTGGGATGCCTGGGTTGTGTGTCGGTGTGTCCTTCTGGAGTTGAATATGGGAATTTAATTTCTCCTTTCAGGGTTATTGCTGAAAATTATCGCCAGCGTACGATCGACGACAACTTTTCCCGCTGGGTGACCAAAAAAACGCTTCCTTATCCTGGTCGATTTTATTTTGTCACCAAACTGGGAAACCTATCCAGATTTCTCTCCCCGGTGCTGCCCACACAGTTCCAACCGATGCTGGACATGGTTCCTGAGAGCATTCCACCCAGGGAGACTCTACCTGAATTTGTTCCGGCCCAGGGTAAAAAGCGGGGAAAAGTTGCGCTCCAGGCTGGATGTGTTCAACAGGTGCTTGCACAGGAGATCAATTGGGCAACAATCAGGGTACTCACTAGGAATGGATTCGATGTGGTGATTCCCAAAAATCAGGGATGCTGCGGTGCGCTGGCTCTTCACACTGGTGATCATCAAACTGCATTCGACTTGGCAAAACACAACATGGATCAATTTCCTACAGATGTTGATGCAATCATCAGCAATGCCGCAGGTTGTGGTTCAGCGATGCACGAATACCCATTACTGTTCAAGGAAACGGAGTTCGAAGATACCGCAAAATTATTTTCCCGGAAAGTTATGGACATCAGTGTGTTCTTAGCCGGTATTGAACTCCTTCCGATACCCAATTCCCACAAAGCGCTGCGAGTGGCTTACCATGATGCTTGTCACCTATCCCATGCTCAGGGTATTACCCGAGAACCAAGATGGCTACTTAATCAAATTCCTTATCTGACTTTAGTGCCTATTAATGATGGAGATTTATGTTGCGGTTCGGCTGGTTCCTACAACCTGGAACAACCAGAAATTGCCAGCAAGCTAGGTAGCAGGAAAGCCAAAAATATTCTCAACACACACGCTGATGCTGTTGCCACGGGAAATATTGGATGCCTTGTACAGCTGCAGAACCATCTAGCAAAAATGAATAGACAAATATCCAGCGAACTAATTGATACACCCGTTATGCATACAATTGAGCTTATCGACCTCGCATATCAAGAAAAGTTATCACCAATTTTTAATTAAAGGAGATCAGGCAACGAAAATGGCACCCAAGAGAAGACCCATTAAGGCTGAAGATTTATACAAGATCAAGATTATTTCCGACACTCGCATCTCTCCTTCCGGCAAGTATGTGGTCTTTGCCCAGCAAAGGATAGACTCAAAGACCGAGCAAAAATACAGCAACCTGTGGATCCAATCAACCAAAGGCGGGAAACCAACTCAATTAACTTTTGGGGATCAAAAGGACTTCCAACCAAGATGGTCACCGGATGGAAAAATCATCGCTTATTTATCTAACCAGGGAGATCAAGACCGACCGCCTCAGATTTTCCGGGTCCTTTCTACCGGCGGAAAACCAAAACCTCTCACTAAAATTGACGGCACAATTAGGAGTCTATCCTGGTCACCTGATGGAAAAAAACTGCTCTGCAATGTTCGCCTTTTTGATGCTGATAAAGTTGCACAGTTGAAAGAAGAGAAGTTAAAGAAACTCGGCACAGTATCCCGTCACTATAAACGGGTCTACTATAAGTTTGATGGGGATGGCTACCTCCCGCAGGGAAGGTGGCATATATGGATCATTGATTCGAAAAGTGGAAAAGCGAAACAGCTTACTGATCACCGGATCTTTGATGAGACTGATCCAACCTGGTCGCCGGATGGAAAATCCATTTCCTTTGTGTCGAATCACTCCCCCGACCCTGATTTGGATCCGGATGAAGTTGATTTGTTTGTGATGCCTGTATCAGGCGGAGAACCTGTGAAAGTGTCCACAATCCCTGGCGAAAAGAAATTGCCCAGCTATTCACCCGATGGGAGCATGATCGCCTATTTGGGGACGGAAGGAAAAAATAACTGGTATGTCAACCAGGGGCTTTGGGTAGTACCTGCTGATGGAAGTGGTACAGCGATCAATATTACCCAATCATACGATGTGCACGTTGATCCCATGACGATCAATGATATGGGTTCTCCAGAGGTCATGCCCCCGGCCTGGTCGAAGGATGGCAGTAAATTGTATTTCCCCATCATGAAACATGGGCGCTCAATCTTGTGCTCAATCGGAATCGATGGGACTAATCTTGAAACTGTTGCTGGTGAGCAAGGAGTCGTAGGAAGCTATTCTTTCAACACTGACCAAACCAGCCTGGCATATTTTATGGGCAAGATTGATGACCCGGGCCAAATTTATGTCAAAAAGGATAATTCAAGAAAATCCAAGCAGATCTCGACTTTTAATAAGAAATTGTTTCGAAAATTAGACCTTGGCGAAATTGAAGAAGTTTGGATTCAGGGACCGGATGAAAATGATATCCAGGGCTGGATTCTGAAACCCCCCGGTTTTGATCCGCAGAAAGAATATCCATCGATTTTAGAAATCCATGGTGGGCCATTAACACAATATGGTGAATTTTTCATGCACGAATTCTATTACCTTGCAGCCGCAGGTTACATCGTCCACTTCTGCAACCCTCGAGGTGGTCGCGGTTATGGTGAAGATCATGCCAAAGCTATCTGGGGTGATTGGGGAGATAAAGATTATCGAGATTTGATGGCCTGGACGGATTATATGGAACAATTGCCATACATCTCAAAGAATGAAATGGGAGTCACTGGAGGCAGCTACGGGGGTTATATGACTGTCTGGATGATCGGACACACAGATCGTTTTAAGGCAGCAGTCACCCAGCGGTGTGTCAGCAACTTTATCAGCATGTGGGGCTCGAGTGATCTAAATTGGATTTTCCAGGTCGTCCTAGACAATAAACCCCCTTATGAAGACTTGGAAAAATACTGGCAGCATTCGCCGATGAAGTATATCGGAAATGCGAAAACCCCCACACTCGTTATCCATAGCGAAAACGATCTTCGTTGTCCTATAGAACAAGGCGAACAGGTCTTTGTGGCACTTAAATACCAGGGAGTTGACAGCGAAATGGTACGTTTTCCAGAAGAATTCCATGGGCTCTCTCGTAATGGGCGCACAGATCGAAGGATTATCCGTTTAAATCACGTTAAACGCTGGTTTGATCAGTATCTAAAGGGTTAACCATCAAATTAGGACAGGGTGCCTCAAATGCAACCAATTTTTAGGGTACTTTCCGAAGGTTCTATCTCCAGGATTATCGAACAAGCATTAGAGCTGCTGAATAAACCAGGCGTGATGGTCGGTTCCAAAGAGGCGTTGGATCTGCTCCAATCCTCGGGAGCCACTGTTAAATCAACAAATGGCGCGGTTTGTATCCCCGAACAACTTGTTCTTGAAGCCCTGGATTCAACCCCAAAGAGTTTTTCCTTGTATAACACTCACGGGGAAGAAAGCGTTATTTATTCGGGCAGCCAGGTTCATTTTGATCCGGGTTCGAGCGGTGTTAATATTCTGGATTCAGAAACGCTTGAACATCGCCCTTCACAATCATCCGACCTAGTCAAGATCATCAAGGTTACAGAGACCTTACCAGTGTATGAAGCCCAGTCAACTGCTGTCATATGCCATGATGTGCCTGAGGAAATTGGCGATTTTTACAGGCTATACCTGGTGTTGATGCTCTCAGACAAACCAATCATCACGGGAGCATTTTCCAACGACACTAGTGGAGTGATGTTTGAACTGCTGAATATCATGAGCGAAGGTGATTTGCCTGCTGGAGCCAGGCCGCGTGCAATCTTCGATGTTTGCCCCTCTCCCCCGCTCAATTGGACCAGGTTTGCTTCTCAGAACCTGATCGATCTTGCACGGGCTAATATTCCAGCTCAAATCGTCTCAATGCCCCTGACCGGGGCAGCTTCTCCGGTGACATTGACTGGCTCGATCATCCAACATGCAGCAGAATGCCTTAGCGGGATCACCATCCACCAGCTCGCAAAACCCGGTGCGCCGATAGTCTGGGGCGGCGCACCAGCCCAATTTGATATGCGTTATGGAACGACATCCGTCGGTGCTGTAGAAACGACTCTTCTGGTATGTGGCTATGCGCAAGTCGGTAAACATCTGGATCTACCGACCCATGCTTACCTTGGAGCCACGGATTCAAAACTGGTCGATGTGCAGGCTGGTATTGAAACTGCGAGTAGCTTAAATTTAGGCACGCTTTGCGGAATAAACATGATCTCCGGACCAGGCATGCTGGATTTCCTGGCTTGTCAGAGCCCTGAAAAGCTGGTTATCGACGCAGAAGCTATTGCAAACTCCAGACGATTACTGCGTGGTGTCGATCAAACGTCCGAGATTTTTTCACAGGACTACTACAGTGATTTCGAATTCCCTGGCAACTTCTTAAAAAACAAGCTAACCCGCGATCTTTACCGGAAAGAATTTTATCTGCCCGGTGAAATTTTCGACCGGGGTTCTCTTCGTGAATGGAAAGATAAAGGAAGGCTCGATACTTTCAGCAGAGCGAAGATACAGGTTAATAAACTACTTGCTGATTACCAAAACCCAGAATTTGATGCAAAAAAATTACAGGAGCTTACCCGTCTCGTCACTTCATATGCCCAGCAAGCTGGACTGGAAAAATTACCGTTAATCGATCTTGACTAATACGTTTCGAAGTTGGAATACTGAGATCCTACTCTGGACGCTGTACCTGTTCAGCGGAAAAAATTTGAAATGAAAAACCACAAGTTGGCGGGTCGTTCCGCGAGGCGACGGACGAAGTACGGATACCATTCGCTTCCATAAGGTACATATACGCGGACCGGATACCCCTCCTGGGCCAAGGTCTCCTGCAGATCACGGCGTATACCGTGCAGCATTTGAAATTCGATAGCTTGTTTCGGCAAACCCAATTCTTCTTGAACAATCTTTGCGTAATTCACCCGACTTTCATCATGGCTCCCTATTGCGGGGATGGGTGGGATTCTTCCATCATCGCTGAGTATTGGTGTTCCATTGGCTAATGAACCCTCCAGAAGTTTGTAAACCAGATGGTCAAAATTTGCATCAACGTCTGATTTTCGCGGAAAAGCAATGCTCTCGGGTTCTTTATAGGCACCCTTGCACAATCGGACCTTTGCGCCTAGTTTTAGCAGATCCGAAACATCCTCATCACTGCGGTAGAGATATGCCTGGATTACTATTCCAATGGTGGCGTTACTATATTTACCCATAGATTTCTTGAATAGATCCAACGAAGTATCCACCCATTTTGAATCTTCCATATCAATCCGCACAAAAATTGACAGCTCTGCTGCCTTATCCAAAATTTTTTCCAGGTTACTCGCACACAAGCTCTCATCGACCGCCAAGCCAATTTGAGTAAGCTTGATCGAAACACCGGAGCGGACACCTTCCCGGTCAATTCGCTCAAGGATAGTGATGATATCGTTTGTGGCTTGAACAGCTTTCTCAGGGTTTGTGGTATGCTCCCCCAAGTGATCGAGGGTAGCATTAATCTGGTTGGCATTCAGGGTCTTGATTACTTTTATCGCATCGTCGAGCAATTCACCGGCAATAAATCTCGAGGCTACTTTTCTGGCAAAAGACCAGCGGGTTACCAGCTGGCGGGCCCAATCAGCTTTTGATAGATAAATCAATATACTTCGCAACATACACTGAATCCCTTATCATAAAAAAACGGTCAGGTCAGTATTTGACCCGACTTAAAAGTACTCCAATATTAACAAATTAATCAAAACCGACGACGATTGTCCGGAATAGGAATAGAAAAACAGCGACGATCCAGCCAATCCAATCATAACCATTCACATTGTAGCATTAAACAACTAGAATAAAATCCAGTTAATCTCCAACCATTCCGAGGTTCAAATCCAGGGTCGATGTGAGAAAATTGGTTCAAATGAAAGATCAATTCTCTGGTTACTCGCAGATACTAATTGCAGCGACTCTTTGGGGAACGCTGGGGTTATTTTATAAATACCTGAATTCCACAAGCCATTTAGCACCAGTTGAAATCGTCTTTTGGAGAGCGTTGATTGCTGCCGTAATTACCTTCGTTGTGGTTCTTATTCGGCGAAGAAGGGATCTTTTAATACACAAGGAAGATTTCGCTCTCTTTTTAGGAATTGGGACAATTGGCATCGCTGGATTTTATATTATTTATATATCTGCAATCACTCAAATTGGGATGGGAATCGCTTCCGTTTTGTTATATAGTGCACCGATATGGGTCGCGATTTATGGAATACTTGTCCAGGGAGACCGCTTGAATTCAAAAAAGGTGCTTGCCCTTGTGCTCTCAATTTCAGGTAGTGTATTAATTGCTGGTATTTATAATATGAACCAGTTTCATATGAGTATCTGGGGATTGCTAATTGGGTTAGGCGCAGGCATTGGATATGCTGCATATATTCTCCTGAACAAGCAGCTGACCATAAAAGGATATAGCACCTGGACCGTGAACGCATACGGTCTGGGAATTGGCTCTCTGATTTTATTATTTTTTCAGGATATATCCCAGATGAGAATAACCATCACCACTCCCTCCCTTTCTATCTGGTTACTCTTGCTGGGTGTCTTACCCACATTGGGAGGGGGATTGGCTTTTTACAGCGGTCTGCAGAAAATTCCAGCAGTGAATGCCAGTATTGTAGCCACTTTTGAACCCTTCGTCGCTACAGTATTGGGATGGTGGGTATTTTCCGAAGAATTGAGGATCCCGCAGGTCCTGGGTGGGATTTTGATTTTAAGCTCAGTTATCTTAATCCAATTACCTGGGAGGAAAATTACTGGCTCGAAAGCTCGTAAAGAATAAATCTTCTTGAATGATAAATTTCTTTTACGGAGCCTAGTTGAACGTCTTCTAAATAAGACCTGCGTTTGAGAACAGATTCAAGGGTTTGGTTTAGCGCCTGGTTCACAACCACAATGGATCTTGAGGCTTCTTTCTCCTCATCTACTTCAGTATAATTTCTATCGAGCTCATTTCGTAAGAGATAATATTGCAATACGACCGTATCCGGTGAAGTAACCACGACGACATCTCCAGAACGCAGATAATCTTGGAGAAAGTCCGCCACCTGTTCAATTTCCCCTTGGGCATGGAGCTTTTCCGAATATTGACCATAACCCCTGACCAGCCCAGCTGTTAATGGGATGATTACGAGTACACCCACAGCTACTCTGACCCAGATATTGCTGTAAGGAGATTTACCATCCAGGAGGAAAATAAGCCCAACTATTCCTGCGGAAATCCATATCACAAAAAAAGGTAACAGAAATAACCAGATGCGTGGCCAGGGTGCGACTCTCTGGATCAATAAGGCAGTTGAAATCCACAAAAGCCCCGCCAGGATCAGTGGAATTCGATGATTCTTGGGAAGCTTTGGCACAAAAAATGAAGCAAACAAACCGATTAATGCCACCCATGAAACACCTGGTAATACATCTCGATTCCATTCCTGCCATGTGTTGCGAATACGGGGCAGTAAACTTTGAATAAAATCTGACCAGCTTAAGGTTTCTACCACCTCATTGCCAATAATCGATCCAATTCCAGATGTAAGCACAATGGGAGAATATAACAGGCCCGTTATGATGGTTATCCCAATCATGGAGAGAATAAAATATCGTATGAATTGCTTACCATAATCCGGATTTACGTCACCGATCAACCTGGATAAGAATAACCAGGTAAATGTCATCCCAACTGGGTAAATCATGGTAGGAATCGTGTAAAGCCCCAAACTTGAAAATCCAACGATCAGCAACCAAGCAATGATGTTTATATGGTCCTTGACATAAACTGCTAACGCAATGAGCAAAAGCGAGAACAGAGTAATGATCGTATAGCCGCGCGCAGTAGTGGAATAATCAACCATCACTGGCAAGTACGCCACAATGCTGCTGGCAAGTATGCCAATTTTCCAATCATAGAACTTGCGGGCGACAATATATGTTGCGGGAATTATCATGATACCTGCTATGAAAGCCGGTAATCGGATGACTGCTGGTGAATCACCAAATAATTGGTAGAACAGGTTGACCAGAATCGTATGAAACACATGATTATTCGGTAAATGATAGTCGGTAAGTACAAACCTGAGCCCGCGGTATGCAAATGCCATGAAGGTATAGGATTCATCATGGCCCATTGGCCTCCAGAGGTACGCATACCTGAAAAAAGCGCCAAGGATTGTGATCCCGGATACAAATACCAGTGGGATTACTTCATCCCTGCTCGGAATCAAAGCCTGGTATGCGATCAGAGTGTCATGCTTCAGACGCTCAATAAGGACCTGCCCCCTCTCCAGGAATCTTCCAACCTTTTTTTCTGCATGTTCTCTGAAAATGACAAGATAAAGCGTTAGGATTAGAAAAAACAATCCCGGGAAAATCGAGATTATCTTGATCTGCTGGTAAATACTATATGTGAAAGACTCTAGGTTGTTATCAGACGCCAGCGTATCTAGAAAATTCTTCTGGAGATTGAATGGACTGAACAATAGCAGGCTGGACAAAACCACGCCAAGTACCGCCAAAATTGTCGCTGCAACCCAAAAAAAGTGTGTTTTTCGTTCGTGACTCATAACGATACAAATACCTGGTTATTCCAGCTCTTAGATAGATAATTATATCGTTACACCACCCAGTTATTCCCCGAAATTGGTACCAACCGGATGATAAATATAATTCGTATAATTCTGCTACACGCAAGGTAGCCTTATTCCAGGATGGGTTGTATTTTGCTAACAATAACAGAACATCTCGAAACGAGTTGTAATTCACCTCCCACTTACCTTGCAAATCCAGCGGGTTGATTCTATACTTCTGATCATGGCAGACAATTATCTTTACCAACAGATCGCCGAGAATATTCGGCAAGAAATTTTCAGTGGAAATTTGAAACCTGGTGACAGGTTACCCTCTCTTCGAAATATGGCTTCACAATGGAATTGTACAGTAGGCACAGTACAAAAAGCATACCAGGAACTTTCCAGGCAGGGATTGGTTATCAGCCATGCCGGACAGGGCACAAAAGTTGCCAATGCAATGCCAGATCATGCAGAAACCCCTTTGCGCAGGGCGGCTCTGGTTCACCGTGCGGAGTCATTTCTCCTGGAAGTCTTCGCGACTGGCTATTCACCTTCTGAAGCAGAGAGTGCAGTAAGTCAGGCATTAGATCGCTGGAGAATTTTGGAAACTACTGAATCAACACCCCCACCCAGGAAAGTGCGCTTTTCTGGAAGCCATGATCTATTCATTTCCTGGCTGGCAGGCAATTTTTTCGAGGTTGCTCCAGGGTTCGATTTCCAGGTTGAGTTTGTTGGAAGTTTAGGTGGTTTAATTGCGCTGGCCGAGGGAAGAACCGAATTAGCTGGCTGCCATCTCTGGGACCAGGAAAGTGACACCTATAATCTGCCTTTTGTGCGCCGCTTACTCCCTGGTCAAAAGATGGCTGTTCAAACCCTCGCTCATCGGCGTTTAGGCCTCATTCTCCCGAAAGGGAATCCGAATCAGGTTACGGGTTTAGAGGATTTAATGCGGCCAGAATTAAGATTCATCAACCGGCAACCCGGGTCTGGCTCACGGGTTTGGCTTGATGCGAACCTTCAAGAAACAGGTCTTCAAGCAGATCAAATTAACGGCTACAGAAACGAGAAACGGACTCATTTAGAAATCGCCCTTGCTATTGCCGAGCATGAAGCGGATCTAGGATTGGGTCTGGAAGCTGCAGCTGATAGGTATGGATTAGACTTTCTTCCCCTGACTTTAGAGAGATATGATCTGATAATTCCAGCGAAATCGACTGATAATCCCCCTGTTCGCAATTTGATGGATTGGCTGACCGGGGAAAAAGCGAAAGTGGAAATCGCTAAATTTATGGGCTACGATTCTCACCAGACTGGCAGATTAGTATGGATTAATTTATAGACCCACAATAAATTTTCACGGGGAAATCGTACTTCTATTTTTACCATTCTATCAATCTCAATTCACTTAGACATAAAAATTGAGTGTTATAATACTTGTACTGGTACAAGCTATACAGTAACATTTGATTAATTAAACTGGTTATTAATCTTCAAGAATATTAATCATGATTCCTGATTTAATCGAGATTGTCACATTATCACTAAAGGTTTCTGGAATCGCCCTGCTCTTCAGCGCGCTGGTGGGAATACCGGTCGGTGCTGTGATGGGATTGAAGCGATTTCCTGGACGGCGATTGATCATGGTCTTACTGTACACTGGAATGGGGTTTCCTCCAGTGGTGATCGGATTGCTTGTTTATCTTTTACTCTCCAACAGTGGACCACTGCGCAACCTTGATCTGGCATTCATACCGTCCCTATTTACCCCTGGTGCAATGATCCTCGCACAAGCCGTCATTTCGTTTCCCCTTGTGGCAGGTTTCACGATGGCAGCTGTGATGGGTGTAAATCCGGAATTGCATACTCAAATCCGTGCGCTGGGGGCAAGCGATCGCCAGACTGCCTGGACAATCCTCAGCGAAGCCCGTTTAGGGGTCATTGTCGCAATAGTCGCTGGGTTTGGTAGCATCATTTCCGAAGTAGGAGCGGTCATGCTGGTTGGGGGAAATATAGAACACCAGACCAGGGTGCTGACAACAGCTGTGGTACTGGAAACCCGTAAAGGGAATTTTGATCTGGCAATTGCCCTTGGTGCAGTGCTCATGTCGCTCACTTTTATCGCCAATCTTGTTATGCTTCGCCTGCAGGGAAGAGATACTGAATAATGGATGAGGTCATATTCCGTTTGCGTAATTTGAAAAAAGAATATGAAAATCGTTGCGTTTTACACGTCGATTCATTAGATATTTTCTCAGGTGAAATCTTCGCCATAGTTGGCCCAAGTGGCGCAGGGAAGAGCACGATTTTACGCTTGATGAATTTCTTAGAACCACCCTCAGAGGGAAAAATCATCTACCACATGCACGATTTTTCAGCCCAGCACGATATACCAATTGCTTTAAGACGTCGGGTGACGACCGTTTTCCAGACTTCTTTATTACTGAACCGTAGTGTATGGGCAAACATTCAATTCGGATTGAAAATACGTAGTTCACAAGATTCAAGTCAAAAGATAGAAGATGTTTTACAGAGAGTCGGCTTATCAGAATTTTCCCAGAGGCGGGCCCGAACTCTTTCAGGAGGTGAGGCTCAACGGGTGGCTTTGGCCAGGGCAATGGTGATTCAACCTGAAATTCTGCTCCTGGATGAACCAACCACAAATTTAGACCCTTACAATGTGAGCCTCATTGAAGATACAGTAAAAGAACTCAACAATAAAAATAAGACAACAATTATTATCGTGACGCACAACATATTCCAGGCTCAGAGATTAGCAAAGCGGGTGGCCTTAATGCTCAACGGCGAACTCGTTGAAGTTGCTGAGGTTCAAGAATTCTTTCAGAATCCAAAGGATTCTCGCACTGAAGCATTCATCCGCGGAGAAATGGTCTACTGATCAGCACAGCTAAGACTTCCATTCCAAATTCAAATATCTCGAATTAGAAAAATTGGAGAGCAAGAAACCACGATTATCGTTCGAAAATCATAACCGATTTAGGAGATCCACAAATGAAGAAAGCAATCCGGCACACAATCTATATCACCGTTTTCATATCCCTACTGCTCGTTGCATGCAGCCAGTCTCCAGATAACAAAGGATCCCAATCCGGAGAAACTCAACAACTGATCTTGGCAACCACCACCAGCACCGAAGATTCTGGTTTACTAGGGTTTATCCTCCCTGATTTCGAAGAGGAGTTCAAGATTGATGTCAATGTGGTTGCAGTGGGTACCGGCCAGGCACTTCAACTTGGTGAGGATGGAAATGCGGATGTCCTGCTTGTACACGCCAGGGCGCTTGAAGACGAATTCATGGCTGCTGGTCATGGCGTTCGACGCGAGGATGTCATGTATAACGATTTTGTAATCGTTGGCCCGGAAGATGATCTTGCCGGTATTGCCGGTTTGACCAATGCTGCTGAAGCTTTCAAGAAAATCGCTGAAGCTCAATCGCCATTTGTTTCCCGCGGTGACGATTCTGGTACTCATACCAAAGAGAAAGCCATCTGGAGTGAAACAGGGATCGAACCGACCGGAGATTGGTACATTTCTGCCGGTCAGGGCATGGGTGCAGTGCTGACGATGGCTGATGAAGAAAAAGCTTATACGCTAAGTGATCGGGCAACTTACCTAGCCCGGACCCTGGAAGGCACCAACCTGGTAATATTGGTAGAAGGCGATCCAATCCTGTTTAATCCCTACGGTGTCATGGCTGTCAATCCGGACAAAGGCGATCACATCAAGGTCGATTTAGCAAATCAATTCATCGATTGGCTCGTTTCATTACCGACCCAAGAGAAAATCTCACAATTTGGGATAGATCAATTTGGCAGCCCTCTGTTTACTCCAGATTCAACAGCCTGGAGGGAGGCCCATAGCAGTTAGCAAGATAGTAAGCGTAAGGATGAATAAAGACCTGCAGCAAAGCTATATTGAAAAATCGCAGGTCTTTTTCACTGTAGAACATTATGCAGAATTTTTGAAATCGTATCAGGCAGTTCAAGCACGTAAAAATTTTAATTCCAAACGAATCAGGTCTCCAGAAGATCGGGAATTTTCTTGATTATAATCCCTGTTAAATGCCTGAAAACCGAAGAATTCTGCACATCGATCTGGATGCTTTTTTCTGCTCAGTTGAAGAGCTGCGCGATCCAACCTTGAAAGGTAAACCGTTCGCTGTCGGTGGACATCCGGATCAGCGTGGGGTTGTTGCTTCATGCTCATATGCTGCCAGAAAATTTGGGGTGCGATCAGCAATGCCAATGTCCCAGGCAGTGAAGATTTGTAAACCATTAATCATTGTCAGGGGAAAATATGGTGATTATGGTGATGCCTCAAAAAAGGTAATGGATTACTTGAGGGAACAAACTGACCAAATTGAGCAAATTTCAATCGATGAAGCTTTTCTGGATATCACGAATTTACCTGGAACCAGCGAGGTGATCGCAAAAACTTTACAACGGCACGTAAATTCGGAATTTGGTCTTCCCTGTTCGATTGGCATTGCAGGGAATAAATTGGTTGCGAAAATGGCAACGGATTATGGAAAAATCGCGTCAGGAATCTCGGATAAGCCACCAAATGCGATCTTCATTGTTTCACTCGGCTCCGAGCAATCCTTTCTCGATCCGTTGCCTGTAGATGCACTATGGGGTGTCGGGCCGAAAACTGCTGAAAAATTGAAGGAATTAAACATAAAGACGATTGGTGATATCACCCGTTTTCCAGAACAGGAACTTCTAAATCGCTTTGGGAAATGGGGTTTTGCTATCGGTCAACGCGCAAGAGGTATCGATGATCGCCCAATCACCATGAAACATATATTGAAATCTGTAAGCCAGGAAACTACCTTTGCTAAAGATATCAGTGAGGAAAGTGCATTGGTAGAAACAATCAGCAAGCTATCCTATCGAATAAGCAGGCGAATGCAAAAGAAATCTATTCAAGGCACAACGATAAAGATCAAGCTTCGCCGCTCAGATTTTTCTACTGTGACCCGGCAAACCACGTTGAAACAACCCATAAATGATCAAGAAACTATCACGGCTACTGCCGTCAGCCTCTTCAAAAAAGAATGGAAAATTGGTGAGCCGGTCAGGTTAATCGGTGTTGGCGTCAGCGGTTTGGCACCTAAACAGCTCAATTTATGGGAGCACCAATCACAGGTTCAAGAAAATGAATCTCGAACGCGGTTGAACATTGTCATTAAGCATCTCCGCCAGAAATATGGAAATGAAGTAGTACGCTGGGGAGACGATTTAGCAAAAGATGAGTAAAAATCTAGATGACGAGGAACACGATACATGCAACCATTAAGCTATCCTGAAACAAAAAAAATTGAACAAATAGATGACATTCATGGCATTCTTGTCTCGGACCCTTATCGTTGGTTAGAAGATTCGAATTCTAGGGATACCCAGGTTTGGATTGAAAAACAAAATGAACTCACCCAAGCCTATTTATCTGATGTAGAAAATAAGGAGTTTATCCGCAAGCGCTTAACTGATCTTTGGGATTTTCCCCGCGCTTATGCCCCGTTGAATGTGAATGGAAAATATTTTCAATTACGAAATAACGGTTTGCAAAATCAAAATGTATTAGTCATGATGGATTCGCTTGATGGTGAGAGAACGCTCTTGCTCGATCCGAATGAATTTTCTGAGGATGGCACAATCGCACTTGTTCGTTGGAAAATCAGCAGGGATGGGAAATACCTTGCGTATGCAACCAGCACAGGCGGTTCTGATTGGCAAACCTGGCGTGTAAGAGAAATCCTTACCCTTCAAGATCTTCCAGATACCATTGAGTGGAGCAAATTTTCAAACGTTGTCTGGCATCCTGAGAATTCGGGTTTTTATTATTGTGCATATGATCAACCAGAACCCGATGAAACCTATGAAGGGGTCAACAAATCTCAAAAGATCATGTTTCACAAACTCGGGAGCGAGCAAAATCTGGATCAGCTGATTTTTCAGCGTCCAGATAAACCGGAATGGTCATTCGAACCATTAATCAGCGACGATGGTGTTTATTTGATTCTTCACGTGTGGAAGGGCACTGATGTTCGAAATCGCTTATTTTATCGGGAATTGAGTTCTGATGGTGCTTTTATTGAATTAATTCCAGACCTGGAAGCAACGTACCAATTCATCGGGAACGACGGACCGCGTTTCTACTTCAAGACAAATTACCAATCATCGAAAAGTAGTCTCATTCGCATTGATATTCACAAGCCGAAGAAGAAGGATTGGCAAACGATCATTCCAGAGGACCAGGACGCGATCGAATCAATTAAACTAGTCTTTGACCAGTTCATCATCATTTACCTTCACGATGCATATCACCGCATTAAACGATTTGACAAATCAGGAGCATTCCTTGGTGAAATCCCCCTGCCGATGATTGGTTCAATATTCAGCTTTGATCGTGAAACCTTTCTCTTCGGTGAGCATGATGCTGATGAAATGTTTTTTGTTTTCAATTCGTTTATCTACCCGCCTACGGTAACCCAATTTAATTTTATCGAAGAGAAAACGGTAGAAATTGAACGCCCACATATTGCTTTTAATTTTTCTAATTACCACGTTGAACAGAAGTTTTCTCTGTCCAAGGATGGCACACGAGTTCCCATGTTCTTGGTCCGGGATAAGAGAATCCTAAAGAATCCAGATAATCCTGCTTTACTTTATGGATATGGTGGATTTAATATTTCGATTACTCCTGAATTCTTAGTCAGTCGTATTGTATGGCTTGAGTTAGGGGGTACATTGGCAATAGCAAATTTACGAGGAGGAGGGGAGTACGGGGAGCAATGGCATGCAGATGGCAGCGGTGTGAAAAAACAAAACGTATTCGATGACATGATTGCCTGTGCAGAATACTTGATTGAAAACAACTACACCTCGAAAGAAAAATTGGCGATCGAAGGACGCTCAAATGGTGGCTTGTTAGTTGGAGCCTGTATTACCCAGCGTCCAGATCTATTTGGTGCTGCGCTTCCAGCAGTTGGAGTAATGGATATGCTGCGTTTCCATAAATTCACCATTGGATGGGCATGGGTGAGCGATTATGGATCACCAGATGACCCCGATCATTTTAAGGTGTTGTATTCATACTCACCACTTCACAATATTAAGCAAGGTATGCATTATCCAGCAACATTGGTTACAACCGCGGATCATGATGATCGCGTTGTTCCAAGCCATTCGTTTAAATTTATATCCACCTTGCAGGCAGCTCAAGGGGGTGATGCGCCTGTTTTAATCCGCATTCAAACAAAAGCGGGGCACGGCTTCGGAAAACCCACCCAGGTATTAATTGACGAGCGAACGGATATTATTTCATTTTTAATAAAATCTCTGAATATTTCATCGCCACCAATTATCGACTGAATCTATACGAATTGCTGCTGGTTTATTGGTAAGACTGATTCGAAAATGCGTAAATCGTTTGAGAAATGCACTCATTCTCACGATATTATTGGCAATTTCCTATTCAAATGATCACTTTAACGTGAAATTAAAGATCTGGCTAGTGATCGGAGTGGGAAATGGGCCCGATTTAAACAAGTTGCGCAGGTGATAAGGAATTTGATGAATTAAAAAGAATTTTCTAACCTGTGTTTTTTCCCCCGGAAACTACTTCCTTGTAAGGTTTAAATGCGTTCTTCTTCTTGAGGAGATCTGGCAGGGATTGGTATTTCCGTATGAAATTATGCTGCCTCACACGACTCAGGTTCCTGCGAACATATGGAATACGTGCAATCAAGAGCAATAATAGGATCACACCAAACAAAATCGGTTGGCGAATATCTGTTTTCACAAGCCAGACGTAATGCACGATCACCAGGACCCCTGCCAAATACACGAACTTGTGTAAGGTAGCCCATTTCCTGCCCATTCTTTTCATCCAGCCGCGCGTTGAGGTGATTGCCAGGGGTAAAAGAATCAACCCGGCTAAAAATCCAACCAGGGCATACCTTTTCTCGAAGATTGCCTCTTGAAGAAGCAACAAATCAAACTGGTAATCGAGTCCGATAAAAATCAGAAAATGTATACCTGCATAGAAGAAGGCATACAATCCCAATGGGCGGCGGACCTTGATTGCCTGGCGAAATCCAAAGACGGTATTAAGTGGTGTACATGCAAGTGACAATATCAACAGCACTAATGCATACTTACCGGTACGCAGTTCAAGGGCCTGGATTGGATTAAATGTTAAATTATCCTGTGTCCAATCAAAGACCAGTAAAGCTAAAGGAAGTAGAGCACCAATATGAACTGCGAGTTGAAATTTCGAAAATCTTAGAACTGAAATAATCGACATCCACCAACCTCGGATAAATTCGACGAAAATGGCCCTTTAGAAATTAACTGACAAATCCATATCACTGTACATTTGAGCGACTTCTTCTCCATACCCATTAAACATCAAAGTTTTCCTACGACCTGATTCCCCGATGCGGCGTTCAGATGCCTGGGACCAGCGAGGATGGGAAACTTCTGGATTGACATTTGCGTAAAATCCGTATTCACTAGGGGCAGCTGCCATCCATAACGATGTTGGCATCTCCTCAACCAGATCAATTTTCACGATGGCTTTGATGCTCTTGAAACCATACTTCCAGGGTACAACAAGTCGAATTGGAGCCCCAGATTGCGGAAGTAAATCCTTTCCATACAAACCAGTTGCCATCAATGTAAGATCGTTCATGGCTTCATCAAGGCGTAATCCTTCGATGTAAGGCCATTGGTACCATGGATCCCTTTGACCGGGCATCTCATCAGGATCATAGATTGTTTCAAAGCGAACATATTTTGCGTTTGATGTTGGTTCAACTGCGTTGAGCAATTCAGCAAGAGGAAATCCCATCCAGGGAATGACCATCGACCACGCTTCAACACAACGTAAACGGTAGATTCTCTCCTGGATGGAAAACTTTTTAAAATCATCAATATCAAATATTTTCGGTTTATTAACCAAACCTCCGACTTCAACCTGCCAGGGTGATGTTGGAAAATCTTCTGCTAACCTTGCAACCGCTTCCTTATTGATCGAAAATTCATAATAATTATTGTAGTTGGTAATTGCTTCGAACGAGGTCAGTGGATCAGATTCTACTGTTGAAGTTCCTCCAGGTAGATTCTCAGCAGAGACTTGTGTAGAGATAACCTTAGTCTGCGTGGATTGACCTCTACATGCTGCTAAAATCATGGCGCTGGTACTAACAATCCCCAAGCTTTTTAAGAAATCTCTGCGGGAGTAGTATTGCTGCTCCGAGGTTATCTCAGATGATTTGATTGGTTGCATTTTTCCATCCTTATAAAATTCTACTAATCTTATCCCAATTACTAAAAGGATACAATATAAACATTACAAAAATATAAAAGATATTTAAGTGAATTCTAATCATCTATAGGCAAAATCTTCTAAATAATTTTTGCAAGACGGTGGTAAATATGTTGGTGATTGATGGCGGGCTTGGTGAAGGCGGTGGGCAAATATTACGCACCTGCCTTGCGTTATCCCTGTTAACCGGGAAAGAATTCACATTGATGGATATACGTCAGGGAAGGAAAAAACCTGGTCTTCGCGCCCAACATTTAAATGCCGTTAGATTGGCGGAGAAAATCGGAAATGCACGGGTTGAAGGTGGGGAATTTGGTTCCACCCGGCTTGTATTCTCCCCGCGATCGGTAGAGACCGGGAAATTTGCCTGTGATATCGGCACTGCAGGATCAACTTCTTTGATACTTCAAACAGTTTATCTCCCCCTGAGTTTTGGAGGTGGACCATCGAAGCTTAGTATTTCCGGTGGAACTCACGTCCCATTCGCACCTACATTTGATTATCTTAAGCTGCATTGGATGGCCTACATGAAAAGAATTGGATTCCCGCTAATGCTCAACCTCGAGCAGGCGGGTTTTTACCCCGAAGGTGGTGGTCAAATTCAAGTTATCGTCAATCCGATCAAAGAGCTTTCGGGGTTCACAATTCTCCGGCGAGGTTCGTTGAAACAAATATCTGGGATATCTGCGGTTGCAAATCTCGATCGGAGAATAGCAGTAAGACAACGGGATCAAATCATGCAATTATTGGGAAAGAAATATCCACTAAATGATATCCGCATCCGAAATTTACCATCTCATCACAAAGGGACTACAATTTGCCTGGTATGCCAATTCGAGCACTCACAATGTTGTTACACATCTCTTGGAGAGCCTGGGAAACCTGCGGAAATCGTTGCCCAAGAAGTTTGTGATAAGATCGAGTCTTTCCTGTCCACTCAGGCAGTAATGGATGAACACCTTTCCGATCAACTCCTATTACCCCTTTCGGTTGCAGGTGTGGATTCACATTTTACGACCGTGAAAATAACTGACCATTTGCGTACGAATGCAGATGTTATAAAATTGTTTGTCGATAGAAAGATCGATATCGTCGGAACTACAGGTTCTGAAGGATTGGTTTCAATTATTAAATGAATTCGATAAAATCCTCTTTAGTAAATGTTGATCGGAAGTGGCTAGTTCTTATCGCAATCGGCATGAGTACTTTCATGTCCGCACTGGATACGAGCGTCGTCAATACAGTTTTACCGGTAATCTCCAAGGCATTTAAAACTGATATTGCCACCGTTGAATGGGTTGTGATAATTTACCTGTTAATCGTCACTGGTTTGTTATTATCGTTTGGACGTCTTGGTGATATAAGGGGGCACAAGTCAATATTTCTTACTGGTTTTTCGATTTTTCTGATCAGCTCAGCACTTTGTGGATGGGCTCAAAAAATTGAGTTCTTGATTATATTCAGGGGTATTCAGGCTCTAGGTGCAGCTATGCTGGCTGCCAATTCACCTGCCATCCTAACAAAGAATTTTCCGTCATCACAACGAGGCCAGGCATTAGGACTGCAGGCCACAATGACCTACCTGGGATTGACAGCTGCGCCATCTCTGGGAGGCTGGTTGACCGACTTAATTTCCTGGAGAGCAGTTTTTTATATCAACATTCCTGTGGGAGGAATTGCATTCCTCCTTGCCTGGGTATTCATCCCGCAAGATGGTCAGGAGAAAATTCGCGAACAATTTGATTTTCTGGGAGCATTTTTATTCCTTGCTGGTTTGATTGCCCTCTTGCTTGGATTAAACCAGGGTTCATCCTGGGGCTGGTTATCCCCGACCATCATCGGCTTATTTCTGTTTGCAGGAATTTTCCTGGTTGTGTTTATTTTTATCGAAAAAAGGAGAGCGAGCCCACTGCTTGATCTGAGCCTATTTTATAACCGTGTGTTTTCAGCATCAGTGATTAGTGCTGTTCTTAATTATATGGCAGTTTTCAGTATTTTATTTTTGATGCCTTTTTATTTGCTCCAGGGCCGCGAGTTTTCGCCAGCCCAGGCAGGATTGATTTTAACTGTCCAACCAATCGTGATGGCGATAATCGCTCCTATATCGGGCAGTATCTCAGATCGTATCGGAACCAGGATTCCAACCGCCTCCGGTTTGGTAATATTAGCAATAGGGATGTTCATGATGTCACAGTTAGGACCTAATTCACCTATATCTCAAATCGGAATCGTTCTTGCGATTGTTGGATTCGGAACGGGCACTTTCATCTCACCCAATAACAGCGCCATCATGGGGGCAGCACCGAAAAAAGAGCAGGGAATTGCAGCGGGATTGCTAGCTACAGCGAGGTCAACCGGCATGGTTTTAGGTGTTGGAATCGCTGGAGCTATCTTTACTTCAGTGATGGCGAGCGCTGAAAGTCAAAGCCCGGTCTATGTTGCTTTCAGTACTAGTTTAATGGTTGCTGCTGGATTTGCTGCATTAGGTGCATTCTTCTCAGCGCTGAAGAAATAATTAGAGATTTTGATTCCTTA
>JBJYWI010000175.1:0-24422 GCA_046259385.1 Anaerolineales bacterium | reverse complement strand
CCTCGGGCTGAACATAACCCCCAATCACCGCTGATTCTGCCAGGGATGCATACACATCCAGCAATGCAACCGCCCTGGCTGTCCCGATTATCCTATGAACCCCAGCAGCAAGCTGGGAACAAATTTCAGTAAATAATCGCGCTTCAATCTCGTGTATCCTTTCCTCAGCATTCAAGACTAGCGCTTCGTATTCTTTCATCTCAGGAGTAATGAAACGTTCCGAATTTACAAGGGTCTGTTTTCGGATATACTCCGCAGGAACCTGAGGAGAATTCGCGCGGGTGACCTCAATGTAATAGCCGAAAACCTTGTTATAACCGACCTTTAAAGATTTGATACCAGTCCGATCACGTTCCACCTTTTCCAATCCCGCAATCCATTCTCTTGCATGGCGGGAGCCCTCGACAACCCCATCCAATTCATCCGAAAATCCTCTCTTAATCACCCCAGAGTGCTGGAGCGTTGCTGGAGGATCTTCAGCGATCGCCCCTTCAAGAAGTGAAAGTTCTTCGCTGCAAGGATTCAATCCCAGTAGAACCGGTTCCAAAGCACTTCCCTGCTCCTGGAGTAGTACTATTAATTTGGGAATCATGTTCAAAGTATTGCGTAAAGCGACAAGGTCACGTGGAATTGCAATGCTGCTGGCGATTCTATTCGCCAATCTTTCTATATCAGGTATAGACTTGAGAAGGTCTTTCAATTCAGTCCTGAGCATCCCATCTTCAAAAAATACCCTTACCCCGTCCTGACGCTTGGAAATCTGCCCGACATCTAATAATGGTTTGCTCACCCAATCATGGATCAACCTTTTACCCATCGGCGTTACTGTGCGATCCAGAATATCCAACAGGGTGCCGCCGGATTTACCTCCCCGGATTGTAGCGGTCAATTCCAGGTTGCGGCGGGTGGCTGAATCCAGGTGCATAAATTCAGAGAGGTCGTAGGTTTTCAGAGCAGATAACAATTTAAGCGAGGACGGCTGGGTTTCCGCCAAGTACTGGATGATCCCGCCTGAGGCGGAAATACCCATCAACCTGCCGCGCAAACCAAATCCATCCAATGAAGCGACCCCAAAATGATCCAGCAATTCCTCTTCGCACCTGCCGGATTCAAAGCGCCATGCTGGCCAGGAAGTCAAATCAGACCCATAACCATCCCCCAAATTAATCGTCTCAGGAAATAACAATTCCGCTGGTTTAAGCCGTGAAATCTCTGCTTTGATATGCAAATCGGCATCCTCACCAGAAAATTCGGTGACTGCAAATTCCCCGGTTGTTATATCAACATAAGCAAAACCGACCCGCTTTGATTCCCCACCATTGCCTCCACGAGCTGATGGCTGGTCTTCTTTTACAATACATGCCAGGTAGTTATTTTGATCTCCAGGCAGCATTCCGGGATCAGTGACTGTGCCCGGAGTAATCACCCTGGTGACCTTTCTTGGAAATATCCCTCGAATCGGTTGCTCCCCGATTTGTTCGCAAATTGCCACATGATAGCCGCGGTCAATCAACCTGGAAATGTAATTTTCAGCCGCATGATGGGGAATTCCAGCCATGGGGACACGAGTCCCTTTTGCGACATTACGCGATGTCAAAACGATATCAAGCTCACGAGCCGCGATCTCAGCATCGTTATCGAAAGTCTCGTAAAAATCACCCAGCCTGAAGAACAATATCTCATCGGGATATTGGCGTTTAATCTCAAGATACTGTTTCCTGATGGGGGTTACACTTTCTTTTGCCATAATCTGATTGTATATTGGGCTGGGAGAATCCGCAAGATAAACCCAACAAATCCAATTTACTTCCAAGAAGGGTATTAATCCATGGTGTCTTATTTACATTTTATTAAAGTATAGCTATAATGAAATCACTATATCCCCGTATGTCGAGAAAGGAGACCTCAACCAATGGCAAGCGTAACGTATGACCATGTATACAAGCGGTTTGGAGATGTCGTCGCTGTAAACGATCTGGACATCTTCATTGAGGACAAAGAATTCCTTGTCCTTGTCGGTCCATCAGGATGTGGGAAGACCACCGCACTGCGGTGCCTAGCAGGATTGGAGGACACATCAGAAGGGCGTATATTAATTGGCGATCAGGTGGTCAATGACGTCGCTCCAAAAGATCGTGATATCGCAATGGTTTTCCAATCCTATGCACTCTACCCGCATATGTCTGTTTATGACAATATGGCTTTTGGGTTGAAACTGCGTAAGACCCCAAAAGAAGAGATAAAACGCAGAGTTCAGGTGGCCGCGGAGATTCTGGGCATCGAATACCTGCTAGATCGAAAACCGCGCCAATTGTCTGGCGGTCAGCGCCAGCGGGTTGCGGTTGGACGGGCAATCGTCCGTGAACCAAAGGTCTTCCTTTTCGATGAACCATTATCCAACCTGGATGCAAAGCTGCGTGTTGAGACTCGCGCTAACATCAACAAATTACATCAGGAACTGCAAACAACTTTTATTTATGTCACACACGACCAGGTTGAAGCAATGACCATGGCAAGCCGGATTGCGGTCATCACGAAAGGTATCTTGCAGCAAATTGATACACCCCAGACTCTGTATGACCTACCTGACAATCTCTTCGTAGCAGGCTTTATCGGTTCACCGGCAATGAACTTCTTTCAGGGAACGCTTCGCAGAGACAATGGCCGTATAATTGTCGATGGAGGCACATTTAATGTGCAAATTCCAGAAAAACGAAATGATACATATGCCGAACATCTGGACAAATCAATCATATTCGGCATACGTCCTGAGGATATTCACAATCCCGATTTCACACCTCCCGGTATCATCCCCCAACCTGTCGAATGCACCGTAGACGTGACGGAGTTAATGGGTAACGAGATTTTCGTCTATTTGAAGACAGGAGAAAATGTTTTTGTTGCGCGGGTTGACCCCAGATCGCAGTATAAAGTCAACGATAATGTCCAGGTCGTTTTCAATATGGAGAACATGCATATTTTCGACAGGGAGACAGAAGAGGCTATTCGTTAAGAATTATCAATTTCATTTACAAAAGGCGGTTTCAAAAGTTTTAGGGTGGCTTTCAATGCCACCCTTATTTTTGCAGTTATGAACCCACGGGTTTGTAAGTAATAAGAAAATCCCATCAAGAAAAAACAGAGTGCTGAGATGCTTCACGCCTAAACTACAACTGGTGTAGAATTAGCAATTCCTTAACCTTAACCCTTTGCGATAACCCCATCATCTATACAAATTCCAATTGGTTAAAATATATAGTTTGATTCTGGACATTTTTCATCAAATCTGTTGACAATTTCAAAGCTTTTTATTAATATCTCGAGAAATTGGGAAAAATCCTGAAAAGCACTCATTACTTATAAGGAGCATAAAGAATGGTAAACAAAAGAATAATTATCAGCATTCTCGCACTAATGCTTGCCAGCCTGGCATGTCAATTCGGTGCCAGCAGCGTGGAGGAGACTGAAATTCCAGATATCGGTCCACAGCTTACAATGACTTCGCAAGCGATAGAACTTGATCAATTCAGAGCCCAGGCAACAGCCGATGCCCTGGCTGTTATAGATGAACAAACCCCAGAAGAAACAGTCGAACCTGATATTGAGGAAGGTGGCGAGGTTGAAAGTGAAGAGATGGTCGAACCGGTAGCCGAAGAGCAAGAATTTGTCGCGGATATGACAGAAATGGATGAGATCATGAACGCAGATCTCCAATTCTTAATTGACCAGGGCGTAATCTCCGGCATCAAAGAAGAATATATCCCTTTTGAGGATATCAGCCGCGAATTTGCACAAATCAATTACTTTTCCTGGTGGAACACAGACTATGCACCCACCAATTTTGTAATACGATCTGATGTAAATTGGCAATCAGCCAGCGATTCAGCCAACTGGCCGTTTTCAGGATGCGGATGGGTTTTTGGCGAAAAAGACAGCGACAATTTTCATATGGCATTCCTCAGCCTGGACGGTTATGGCTTTCTTAAAAAGTGGGTAGATGGCAAAGAAGAAGTTGTCGTAAAACAGCGTTACGGAAATGTGGACATCCCCCAGGGAAGCGCAAAGCTGCTGCTTTCGGTTCAGAATGACAGGGCAGCCTTTTATGTCAATGGAGAAGAGATGTATAATATTTATGATGGAAACATCGATCCTGGAAAACTCTCATTTACTGTCCTTTCGGGGACAAACTCGGGATTTGGTACCCGTTGTGAATGGTCAAACACAGGATTGATGATTTTCGATTAAGCCGTGTGATTTTATAAAAATAGGCAGCGAATTCACGCTGCCTATTTTTATAAAGATTTTTTATTCTTAAATACCATCATCAGTAAAAATCCCCCAGCGAATGACAGACCGCCAACGATTAAGAAAACATCCCGCCAAAACCGCTCCGGAAAAAGGCGTATAAGGGTATCGCTGAAGAGAAATGTCCAGGTACCGGGCTGGAAGAATACATTGTGGAATGCAACGAATAACACTCCAAAACTCAGGAGCACAAAGAACAGAATGGCTCCAATCAGGGTCATTGTCAGCACACCCCCTCTTGATAGACCAATCTTAAAATCCACCCACCTACCACTGTGCCAGGCCCATGCCCCTAATAAAACCAGAGCAGCCAATGAGATATACCAGATATACAGAACGCTGGTCACAGTATTTTTTACGTCCAGCATATGCCGGAGTTCACGTGCATTATATACCGGCGCTCCGTTTGCGAATTCTAAATCCCCGAGGAAAGAAATGTCCTCCGAGTTCAGCAGGTAATCAAGCGCAATTCGGGACCAGTAAAGCCGGTCCTCCTTTGTAAAACCATAAGGATCAGGCGGAAAACCCGGCTGATTGTACTCAAATTGGATCAGCGCTGGCGTCATCACCAATCTGACGGATGTCAATGCCAGAAACACCGGCACAAAAATCATCACTGTAATAATCAGTAGTTTACTTTCCCATCTACCTTCGGCATTTTCTAAATCCTCAATTCCAACAGGCGTATCTTCAGTATTATCGTTCATGTTTTCCTTATCGCTTATGATTACTGGTACCCTTCGAGGGCATCCATATCACCAAATAAAAGGTAATTCAACACAAGTGAATTTGTGATCCATTCCACCGGCGCCCAATCGTCAGTAAACACAATATCACTTTCTGGGGTGGGCTGCAAATTGATTACAATCCTGTGAATCGATTCTATCAATAGAGGCGAAATATCAGACCTTGAATAAAGGTATAGCAGATTGTCGTAAAGATTCTGGATTTCAGTCTCTTTTACGGTCGCGTAAACTATTGTGTTAAACGTGTCTGGTATATCCATCACATAAACAGATGGAAATATAGTCCGGATTGTACCCACCAGCGCTTCCACCAGACGCCGGTTATCGGGCGACCGCCCCACATTAATTGCCATCACACCGTCCTCACTGAGATGATCAGCAACTATTTGGAAAAATTCTCTGGTTGTAAGGTGCCAGGGTATATAAGGAGGGCGGTAAGCATCAACCACAATTAAAGAATAGGTTTTATCACTGCGTTGCAAACCAATTCTTCCGTCCAGAGCAAATGTGTTTAAATTCGGACTGTCCATCTCAAAGAACCTGCGACCAACTTCAAGAATCTCCGGATCAATTTCATAACCATCTACAGGAACAAGACCGTAGACTTCATTAATCTGGCGCACAACGGTACCTGCCGCAAGCCCAATTACCGCCACCCGGCGAACATTTTCCGGCTTATACTCCGGTTGATTAAAAAACGGCGCTGAAAGAAACTGCTCCCACGGCCCAAAATAATCCAGTTTTTCCGGGTGCCACATGGAGTGGATTCCCTGTCCCTCGTTTAATCTCAGCATTCGATAACCATCCAGTTCCAGCACCTGAATGTAGTTGTAACTTGATTCGTCTTCAAAAATCATCCCTCGGGACGCCTTTATCGGGCTGTTCAGAACAAACAATGCGATTAGTGCAAGAAGGACCGGCATCCAGATTAATTTTAAGATCTCCCGCCATCCGGTATCCAGCCATAAGCCTCCAAATGCAACCAGCAACAAAAAAGCACTGAAAACTAGAAATGTCATTGTCGTTCCAATCACCGGGATGAGAATCAGCACCGGAAGGAATGTGCCGACAAAAGAACCGGATGTCGAGACAGCATATATCTGTCCGGATATCCTGCCGGCATGTTGTTTGTCGCTTATGACCAATCGAATAGCAAAAGGGGATGCCGTTCCTAGGAGAATCGTAGGCAGACTGAAGAGTATCAGAACGGATAGGAACGAACCGAAAAGAACGCCCATATTTAAAATATCAAATGCATCTGCCGCATTCCTCAGGACCGGACGCGATATCGCCGGTACCAATCCAGCTGTGAATGCCCCCCATGCCATAATTGTAAACATTGTCTTCGGATGGGGTGATCGATCCGCCAATTTCCCCCCGATAAGATAACCAACCGTCAAGTAAATCAGAATAAGACTGATGATACTTGCCCAAACAAGATTACTTGTACCAAAATAGCTTCCCAAAAGTCTTGATGCGGTTAATTCCATAGCTAGGGTTGTCATACCTGCTGCAAAAACCGCAAAATACAAATAGCGCTTCATTGTCAAATTTGAATTAAGTGCAAATAAACGCTCTGGTTAAAGTGGATTCACCCTGTGCGGACCATGCGGATTAACCACTCGATTGCGTTCGCACGCTCTCTTGAAATATGCCAGGCTCGAAAAACCTGGTAGAAGAGCAGAAATTTAGTCCCCCAACCATGGTAATCCCCGCGAGGTATTTCACCCAATGGGTGAGTTAAGGTCCTCAGCGGCACCTTTACGCATTTCCAGTTGTACCTGCGGGCTACCAAGGATAATGCAGTCTCAAAACCATATCCTTCAGCCGCATCCCATGAAATTGAACCTAATAATTTCGATCGTAAACAACGCTGTCCCGAAAGCCAGGGTGTGATCCGGTGAGCTAGATCTACACGCCAATTACCTTTGGTAAAATACCCAACTGTCATATCGATCCCACCCGCCAAAACCGGTTCGATCAAATCAAGCACTTGTTCAACTCTTAAGTTGATCAAATCAGCATCAAGCAGCACCAGTATGGACCCAACTGAGGCTTTCCAACCATTATATATGGCCTGCCCTTTTCCAAGATTTTCGGCATTCCGGTGAATTTTCAAACGTGAGTCACCTCGAGCCGCTTTCACAGCTTCCCCAGCGGTGCCATCTGTAGAATTATCGTCTACAACGACAATTTCATTTAAAATCCCAACCTGACATAAAACATCAATGACCGCACTGATTCGACCTGCTTCATTAAAAGCAGGGAGCACGGCGGAAACTGAATTTTTGATTTTGGATGGTTTTTGAACCATTTCTTATAAATAATTTTCAAGAAGACTACGAAAAATATAACCTAAAAATTTTCCCTGACTAACAATTTGGAAAATAAACTTAAAGGATTTTAGCAAAAATTCAATAAAATACAAGCCCGACAGGTTTTCCGAATGATGGACGCCCACCTTGGTATAATTCCTCAAGAAATTAAGGAAAAGTAAAAGAAAATCTTTCTGGCGCTATCCTTAATTGCAAATGCTTTATTTTTTATTACGGAGCTTTCATGTATTCGACAAAAAAATCGGGCGCAATAATTCGCCAGGATTACATTAATTTTTTTGAAGACCACGGGCATACTTTCGTGCCTTCCTCTTCGCTGGTACCTGGCGGAGATCAAACCCTTCTTTTCACCAATGCCGGCATGGTCCAGTTCAAGGAGGTATTTTTAGGGACAGATATGCGGCCTTATGTTCGGGCGGTGAATTCGCAAAAATGCATGCGGGTTGCAGGTAAACATAATGATCTGGAGGATGTGGGGCGTGACGATACCCACCACACTTTCTTTGAAATGCTGGGAAACTGGTCATTCGGGGATTATTACAAAAAAGAAGCGATTGCCTGGGCATGGGAATTGCTAACCGAAGTCTGGAGCCTGCCAAAAGAAAATATCTGGGCAACATGTTTTAAGGATGAGTATGGAGAAATTCCGCAGGACGATGAGGCGGTTGATGAATGGATAAAACAGCCCGGGATTGATCCTTCCCACATCTTATTTTTTGGACGAAAAGATAACTTCTGGGAAATGGCTGAAACCGGACCCTGTGGTCCGTGCAGCGAGATTCATCTGGACCGAGGTCAGCAGTACTGCGACATGAAAAATGTTCCTGATCACGAATGCAAAGTCAATGGAGACTGTACACGTTTCTTGGAACTATGGAATCTGGTTTTTATTCAATATAACCGCACAAGCCCTTCCGACCTTGAACCGCTGCCTGCCAAACATGTCGACACGGGCATGGGTTTCGAACGGATTGTATCTGTACTGCAAGATGTCGATTCAAATTACAAAACTGATTTGTTCACACCTTTGATGGATAAAATTCAATCCCTTGCCGGGCATGATACTGAGGAGAGAAATTCAAATCTGACCCCGTACCGGGTTATTGCGGACCATTCGCGTGCGGCAACTTTTCTTATTGCAGATGGTGTGGTACCTGGAAATATCGGTCGGAACTATGTCTGCAGGATGATCATCCGGCGAGCAGCACGTTTTGGATCAAAAATTGGATTCGATATGCCGTTCCTCTCGCAAATAGCCGAAGTGGTTGTAGGTGAATATGGAGGGTTTTATCCTGAACTGGAAGTCAATAAGGAAACTATTTTCGATAATATCACCCGTGAAGAAATACGCTTCCAGAGGACCGTGGAAAGCGGGATCGCCAAGCTGGAATCGCTTCTGGATGATTTAAGGTCCGAAGATATTGAGTTGATGCCGGGCGAAGTTGCATTCAATTTATATGCCACTTACGGTTTACCGCTTGAAATCATTCAGGATATCGCCAGAGAGCGAAACATGGGTGTTGAACAAGATGGATTTCGAGATGCATTGGAAAAACACCGCTTGGCTTCCGGCGCTGGCGAAACAATGGGACCACTCGGGGGAGAAAATGTTGACATATATAGAAATTTATTTGTTGAACTTAAAAAACAAAAAAAACTAGAAGGAGAAGGTGTTCAATATAATCCCTATGATCAGTTAGAGATTACGGGTGAAGTGCTGGCGATAATCCAGCAAGGGACTTCGCTGGAAACTGCCAGACTGGGCGATAAGGTCGAGGTCATTATTCCGGAGACACCGTTCTATATTGCATCTGGCGGACAGGTTTCCGATACAGGATGGATATTATCTGATCCGGAGAGTACTTGGGAGATCCAAATTGCTGATGTGAGAAAACCATCCAGCGGGATAATCGTTCACGAAGGCAAAGTAACTCGCGGTGAGCTAAAAGTTGGCGACCCATGCCGCGCCCGGGTTAACAGGCGGCGACGGTTGGATATCATGCGCAACCACACCGCTACACATCTTTTACATGCGGAACTTCGAAAAGTACTTGGAAGACATGCGCGCCAGGCTGGTTCACTTGTAGCCCCTGATCGTCTGAGATTCGATTTCACCCATTCAAGTGCGCTCACCGACGATCAAATAGATGCAGTCGAAAAAGGCGTAAACGAGGCTATACTGGGAGATTACCGTCTCAACATAGATCATAAACCGCTTCAGCAAGCCATTGATGAGGGAGCCACCGCGCTCTTTGGCGAAAAATACGGCGAAATTGTCAGGAACATCACCATCGGCGAACCAGATGTGTTTTCGAACGAATTATGCGGCGGCACCCATGTGGAAAAAACCGGTGATGTTGGTCTGTTCCAAATTACAAGCGAAGGGAGTGTGGCGGCAGGAATTCGACGGATAGAAGCCGTCACTGGCCGGAGTTCCTTCAAACTTGCAAAACAGAAATTTAATGCGTTGAAAAGGAGCGCTGCATTACTGGGAACCACACCCTTGAAAGTACCTGAAAAGGTCCAAAACACAGTCGCTGAAGGAGAAGCGTACAAGAAGAAATTAGAGGACATTCAACGCCAAGCTGCTGCATTAACTTTTGTCCAGCACCTGGATCGAGTTCCCACTGTAAATGGTATCCCGGTTCTTACAGCTGTACTTGCTGATTGTGATATGGAAACGCTCAGGTTTCTGTCCGATAAATTCAGGGAACGCAACCCCAGCGGCGTCGCGGTTATCGCGAGCGTAAATTCCGATGGAAAACCAATAATCGTTTCGACAGTTACCGATGACCTGGTGCAAAAAGGCTTACATGCTGGAGAGCTTGTGAAACTCGTTGCTGCGCCTCTGGGAGGCAGTGGAGGCGGTAGACCCACTTTTGCACAGGCAGGCGGGAAAGATGCGAAGAAACTCGAAGAAGCATTAGCAAACGTCGAGGATTGGGTTAGACAATCTCTGAACCAGGAAGAAGTGTGAAAAGAGCCAGTACCTCGGCTGGATTAATACCACTCGGGTTATTGGTCATCTGTCTGGTCAGTTATGCGCCATTAATCCCCTGGCTGGGTTTCTTCTGGGATGACTGGCCTGCTATCTGGTTTTATCATTCTATCGGACCTGGCGGATTTTCCGAAGTTTTCGCAGTTGACCGCCCTCTTCTGGCATGGATCTATTCAGTAACGACATCTATCATGGGGGAATCGATTACAGCATGGCAGCTATTTGCAATACTCACACGGTGGTTAAGCGGCCTCGCATTTCTGTGGTTTTTAAAACTGCTTTTTCCATCCCAAAAAAGGTTAGCTGTTATCGCTTCAATCCTGTTTGTCCTGTTTCCAAGTTTCCTGCAACAATACATATCCGTTACATACGGGAACCTTTATATCTACATAACCGCGTTTATTCTCTCTCTGGGATTAATGGTTCTGGCCGCCCGGAATTTTCTCAGGTACTGGATGTTGGGGATAGCTTCTTTGCTTCTTTCAAGCATAGTAATATTTTCAGTAGAATATTTTTCCGGATTGGAACTATTGAGACCTATAATCCTGTGGCTGGTATTCTCAAAAGTCAATTCATCACGGCATAAAAAACTTAAGCGAACGCTAATTTTCTGGTTTCCATATTTTGCTGTTCTGGTTGTTTTCCTCATATACAACATTTTATTCCGAGAAACCCCCCGAGCAGAAATCCAGTTGTTCAGCAACCTTGCAGAAAACCCTTTTTCGACTGTAATAAACCTGTTATTTAGAATTTTTGAAGATATCGTTGAAGTCCTAATTGTCGCCTGGTTAAAAATTTTTGACATTCGAGAATGGATCAGGTTCGATATCCAAGAACTGGTTTTGCCGTTTTTGATTTCGATAATCGCGGCGGGGGCTACTTTCCTTTTTGTCCGTAAGGCACCTCAAGACGAGAACATACAAGAACAAACCAGCGGGGTTGGTCAAAACAAGGAGATCAACAACATAATTTTTCTTGGCTCTGCGGCATTGCTGCTCGGAGGCTGGCCTTTCTGGGTGACAAACCTGCAAATGAAACTCCGGTTCCCTTTAGATCGGTTAACCCTTCCGATGATTTTTGGCGCCAGTCTGCTGACAGCTGGGATAATCGGATTATTCTTCAAATCGAATACCACCCGGGCCGGAGCAATTGGGATTTTGGCGGGAATAGCAATCTGGACTCATGTTCTAACAGGAATAAACTATGTTAGAGAATGGGAAGTTCAGAAAAGTTTTTTCTGGCAGTTAACCTGGAGAGCGCCAGCTATAGAATACGGAACGGTATTAATTACCCCTGAACTCCCATTTACATATTTCAGCGACAACTCACTCACAGCTCCTTTAAACTGGATATATGACCCCAATAACAATTCAACAAACCTGGAATACTTAATCCTGGATTTAGAATCCAGGCTGGATAAAGAGATCACTGACTTTAATCCAGACAATCAAATCGAACATTTTTACAGGGCAAAATCATTTTCGGGTTCGATGGAAAACAGTATATACTTCCAATTCAATCCGCCGCAATGTCTGCGCATTTATAATTCCGAGTATGAATACCCGCTTCCAGAATCAAAATACCATGTTCAGGAAGCGTTATCCCTTTCGAATACTGAACGGATATTATTCTTTACGGAGAATCCAGCGATTCCCCCTGATCAGATCTTTGGCAACAAACCAGAACTGAACTGGTGCTATTATTATCAAAAAGCAGAACTCGCCCGCCAGACTGCCAGGTGGGATGAAGTAGCCATATTAGGCGACCAGGCGGAAACCCTAATAAATTCATTGAATTCAAAGAACGCAAATGAATTAATCCCATTCATTGAAGGTTATGGTTTCAGCGGACAAATCGATAAATCGGGCAAATTATCGATTTTGGGATTGAAACTTAATCCTGAGATAAAACCACTGCTTTGTAAAACATGGGATAGAATTGGAAAAAATTCAAATCTGGTTGAGAATTACCAAGAAGATTTTTTCCAAATATACTATGATTTAGGCTGTGAGAGTGGTTGAGCGCATGTCTCCAGAAATGAAACTCGACAAAGGCATCTCCATTGTAATTCCGGTATACAACAGCCAAGATTCAATCGAAGAATTAGTGACCAGATTGAATCAGGTTCTCCCATCTATTGATGTCCCGAACGAGATCATCCTTGTAAATGATGGAAGTAAGGACGGAAGTTGGGATAAGATCAACCGGATGAACGAACTCTATCCTTGGGTGAAAGGCATCAATTTGATGCGCAATTACGGCCAGCATAACGCGTTATTGTGCGGAATCCGAGCTGCTCGATATTCCAAAACGGTGACCATGGATGACGACCTTCAGCACCCCCCGGAAGAAATCTCCAAATTAACACCTTACCTGGATGAAGGCTATGATGTGGTGTATGGAACCCCGCTTGTACAAAAACATGCTTTGTGGAGAAAAATATCTTCCTTTTTGATACGTTTAGCTCTGCAGGGGGCGATGGGTGTAAACAATGCCCGCAATGTCAGTTCATTTCGTGTTTTTCGCACCAGCATCCGGGAGGCATTCGCCAAATATCACAGCCCGTTTGTGTTTATCGATGTCTTGCTGGCTTGGGGAACAACTAGTTTCTACTCCTTACCCGTTCATCATGACCCCAGGAAAGGCGGTAAGTCAAATTATAATTTGTGGTTACTAATACGCCAGGCGATCAATATGACAACCGGTTATACAGTGCTGCCTTTACAATTGGCCAGCCTGCTAGGATTTGGATTTGCCCTATTCGGGCTGATAGTTTTAGTTTATGTGATTGCCCGTTTTATCTACGAAGGAGGAAGCGTTCCCGGATTTCCATTTCTCGCTTCTATTATCGCGATTTTCTCCGGCGTGCAGTTATTTTCTCTTGGTATTATCGGCGAATACTTAGCCAGGATGCACTTTAATATTATGGAAAAACCTTCCTATGTAATCAGGATGTATAGCGGAAGTTCTAAAGAAGACTTAGATGACAATCAATAAGGACTTCTGCAGGTACTTAAAATGGGACAGCGATTTCTTCGGAAAAAGAATAGCAAAAATCACTGCAAATCAGCTTACTCCAGAAAAATATTGTTCAATCAAAGATTGGTGCCAGGACAACCAAATTGACTGCCTATTTTTCCTGGTTGATACCAGCGATTCACAATCGATACGGCTGGCTGAAGATAATAATTTCCGGTTCGTTGAAGTCAGGGTCACTCTTGAAATGCTGCTGAAAAACCGCGGTTTAATTCCAGACAGATGGATTAAACCCGAAATTCAAATCAGACCAGCGAAATCCAGTGACAGAGAAGCGCTGGTTGATATGTCGAAAAATAGTTACACAAATTCGCGCTGGTATTTTGACCCTTGCTTTGATAAAGAAAAGTGCGATGCATATTACCAGACCTGGGTCAGCAAAAGTCTGGATGGATATGCAGATTATATTCTTGTCGCTGAGAAAAATGGAGAGGTATTGGGTTACCTCTCTGGCAATCATTTCCAACGAGCTAAACCAGCGACCTACGGTCTGCTTGCTGTTCATGAGAAAGCGCGTGGGCTAGGGATTGGACCTGCATTAGCATATTATGGATTGGATTACCACAATAATCTGGGCGCAAAAAAGATTCTAGCAGTTACCCAGGGGCGGAATATTGTGCTGAGCCGGCTTCTGATGAAGGTTGGTTTTATCCTGAAAGACGTTCAAATCTACTATCATAAATGGTTTTCAAACTGCGATACCCCATAACATATGACTGAATACGAAATTCCCTTCAATAGACCTTCCTTGACAGGCAAAGAACTCGATTACTTATCTGATGCGTTGATGAATTTTCACATCTCCGGCGATGGAAAATACAGCAAGAAATGTCACAACTGGCTGGAAAAATTTTTCAACCTTCCAAAAGCGCTTCTAACGACATCCTGCACCCATGCGCTCGAAATGGCTGCTTTTCTTCTGGATATAAAACCAGGAGATGAGATTATTATTCCTTCCTTCACATTCGTATCGACTGTCAATGCATTTGTCAATCGCGGAGCTGCACCAATATTCATTGATATAAGACCGGATACTCTGAATCTGGATGAAGAAAAGCTGGATGTTTTAATAACAGATAAAACAAAAGCGGTCGTGCTGGTTCACTATGCAGGGGTCGCGTGTGAAATGGATACGATACTCGACATAACATCTTCTCACAACATCCAGTTCATAGAAGACAATGCGCATGGATTATTTGGAAAATACAAAGGAAAGTACCTGGGCACCTTCGGAGCGCTGGCGACGCAAAGTTTTCATGAGACTAAAAATATCACCTGCGGCGAAGGTGGAGCGTTATTTATCAATAAACCGGAATATATAGAAAGGGCTGAGATCATTCGGGAAAAAGGCACCAACAGAAGCCGTTTTTTTAGAGGGCAGGTCGATAAATATACCTGGGTAGATTTAGGGTCAAGTTACCTTCCATCTGATATGCTGGCGGCATTCCTTTTCGCGCAATTTGAGGCATTTGAAACAATCCAGGAAAAACGAAAGAAAATCTGGGAGTACTATTACAATAATTTATCCAACTGGGCTCAAGAATCAGGCGTAAGGCTGCCCATGGTACCGGAAACGTGTGAACAACCTTTCCACATGTTTTACATCCTTATGCCAAACCTCGAAACCAGACAGGCATTAATAGACCATCTCAGAGCTAATAAGATATTGGGGGTTTTCCATTATCTTCCTTTGCATCTTTCAGAAATGGGCCAACGCTTGGGCGGAACACAGGGCGACTGCCCTGTGACGGAAAACATCAGCGACCGATTGCTGCGCCTGCCATTTTATAATTCTCTCGAAGAGCGCGACCTCGACAGAGTCGTGAACACCGTGAAGGATTTTAGGTTTTAATTATACAGACTTAACATCCCCACAGCCCATCAAAAACCGTTTTACCCATTTATATTCCATTCGATACATTTATTATGAAAATAATGGCAGTTGACCCGGGTGAAAAAAGAATAGGAATCGCGATCAGCGACCCTACCGGCACCATTGCAAATCCTCACTCGATACTCACACATACATCACGCTATAAAGATGCAATTGCAATAATAAAACTGGCGATTGATAACAACATCGTAAAGATTGTGGTCGGAGAAGCGCTTAACAGCGATAATTTGCCCACCAAACAAAGCAAACGAGCCAGCCGGCTGGCGGATGTTATTCGAGACAATTGTGATCTCCCTGTAATTATGTGGGATGAGAGCGGCAGCACTCTGGCGGCATACGATGCTAGCATCAATTTGGGAGTCCCCCGAAAAAAGAGGAAAAAACATATCGACGACATCGCAGCAACATATATACTGCAGTCATATCTGGATTCAAAAATTTCTCCCAGATCGAACCAAATTCAGGGTGGTTGAGAAACCGCCGATATTCAGCCAACTCCGGATGAAAATATATGAAACGGCTTAAACCCTCCCTGATCATTTTTTTGGCAGCATTTATCATTATTACCTGCCTTGGGAGTATGCTGGCAGGGTTATTTATCTATAGATTCCCAAATATGGCAGCACAGAAATATGGAAAACCTACCGCAGAACTCAACCTGGTTGAGCGTACCTACCTGTCCATATTCTTGCTTGCTAGTCAGGATGACCTGCTTATTCCCTATAACCTCACCGGGACAAGCCAAACGATCACCATTCCTCTTGGAGAAACCACTTTGGAACTGACAAACCGATTGGAGGCGCAGGGAATTATAAGAAATGCATCCGCATTTCGAAATTTTTTGTATTATTCTGGTTTGGACAAATCAATCCAGGCTGGTGAATATAAACTAAATCCAAGTATGACGGGATTGCAGATCGCAGGCGTGCTTCAGGACTCAACACCAGAAGATATCAGATTTAGTATCTTACCAGGGTGGCGTTTGGAAGAGATTGCGGCAGCACTACCCACTTCCGGATTGAATATTTCACCTGAATCCTTTCTCCAAACGGTAAAAACTCCACCGGTGGAACTGGGCATAAATCTGGGCGAAGGAAACATATTTTCCTTCGAAGGGTATCTCTTTCCGGACTTCTATAATTTCCACAGAGAGACCACAGTGGTAGAATTCATCTCAAGTACTTCAGAAAATTTCCTGATCAAAGTCGACAATGGTTTAATCGAGGGTTTTAACCAGCAGGGTCTTTCAATTCACCAGGCTGTAATTCTTGCTTCGATCGTTCAACGCGAGTCTATTTTGGAAGAAGAAGCGCCGATTATCGCCTCAGTGTTTTTGAACCGGCTATCAAATGGAATAAAACTTGAATCTGACCCCACTGTGCAGTACGCGCTCGGTTACAATCTCGAGCAGAAAACATGGTGGACAAATCCACTGAGCTCTGACAACTTGTTAATTAATTCACCTTACAATACGTATTTGTACAGAGATTTGCCCCCGGGACCGATTTCAAACCCCGGGCTCAACGCAATTCGAGCAGTTGCTTTTCCTGCTGAAACCAGTTATTTGTATTTCCGGGCCGCCTGTGATGGTTCCGGACGCCATTCTTTTGCCGAAATTTTCGAGGAACATCTAGCGAATTCCTGTGAATAAGGTGAAAAATCAAGCTCCTGATTGAATAGACGGCATCCCACGACCCGGGTCGCTAGCTACATTTTTGGTTTTACTCTGGTTAATTGTTTTCCGGTCGGTTTTCACATGCTTCTCAGGGGCAGTCTTGCGGAGACGTTTTGGATTAACAGCGATCTCAAGCACCTCATCCATGTGATTGACCTGAATGATATCCATTTCTCGTTGAACTCTCCGGGATATCTCGACCAGATCCTTGTTATTTTTCTCAGGAATAATCACTTTTTTCAAACCCGCCCTATGAGCAGCAAGAATTTTCTCCCGTATCCCGCCTACCGGTAAAATCCTTCCCCGTAAAGTAATCTCACCAGACATACCAATATCCCGAAATACCGGGCGCCTTGTGAAACCGGACATAAGAGCTGTACAGATTGTAATACCTGCGCTAGGACCATCCTTCGGTATTCCCCCTTCAGGGACATGGATGTGGATATCAATCTGCTCGAAATATTCAGGATCTATTTTTAGTATATCCGCTCGCGACTTCAGGTAAGTAAGCGCTGCTTGAGCGGATTCCTGCATAATCGAACCGATTTGACCGGTTATCTGTAAATTTCCCTTGCCCTCAACCAGAAGCACTTCAACCGGCATTATCTCTCCGCCATTCTCCGTCCAGGCGATTGCGGTTGCGACTCCAATTTCATCTTTCTCTTCAGCCTCCAGGTTAAAGAATTGCGGTGGACCCAGAAAGCGTTCCAGTGAGGATGCATTAACTCTCCTTGGGATCTTCTTCTTCCCAGCTTTCAGCCTGGCGATTTTACGCAGAGTCCTCCCAATCTCTCTCTCAAGATTGCGCACACCAGCTTCATAAGTGTATTCATGGATGATACGTTTGAGAGTCTGCTCGGGAAATTTGACTTCATCCAATTCCAGTCCATTCTCTTCAGTCTGGCGTGGGACGAGGAAACGCTTCGCAATTTCAATTTTTTCCTCTTCAATATACCCGGGAAATTCGATTACTTCCATCCGATCCAGCAGAGCTGATGGGATCGACAATGATGTATTCGCAGTGGTAATGAACATGACTTTTGAGAGGTCATATGGCAATTCCAAATAATGGTCGGAAAAACTGAAGTTCTGTTCTGGATCGAGTACTTCCAGAAGTGCAGATGACGGGTCGCCGCGATAATCCTGACCCAATTTATCGATTTCATCAAGCATAAACAAAGGATTGATTGTATCTGCTCTTCTCATGGTTTGTATGATTCTTCCCGGCAGGGCTCCGATGTATGTTCTACGGTGACCACGAATTTCGGCCTCATCCCGCACGCCACCCAAAGACAACCTTACAAATTTGCGACCCAATGCCTCGGCAATAGACCGACCGAGAGAGGTTTTTCCCGTGCCCGGAGGACCAACAAAGCATAATATCGGCTGACGGAGCTTTTTGGGTTGCAAACTGCGCACAGCAATATATTCCAGGATTCTATCTTTGGCACGCGGCAAACCGTAATGCTGGCTTTCTAAAGTCTCTTCCGCATGAAGCACATCAAGGTTATCCTCAGTCGACTCTATCCATGGCAATTCCAGAATCCATTCAATATATGTTCGGATAATCCCAACTTCAGGTGACATAGGAGGCATTTGTCCCAGACGAGTGACCTCCTTCAAGCAGCGTACCTGAACTTCTTCCGGCAGCTCCACCGATTCGATCCGGGTTTGTAATTCAATAATCTCTTGGGTCCACAGGTCACTTTCTCCCAATTCGGTCTGGATTACTTTCATTTGCTCCCGCAAATAAAATTCGCGCTGGGTACGGTCAACTTCGCTCTGGGCGCGAGCGTGAATCTTATCCTCCAGTTCAAGTACATCCGCCTCCCGGGCAAGTAGATTGATCACATTATCCAGACGTTCAAGGGGGTCTAATACGGATAAGAGTTCCTCGCGTACATTCAGCGGTGGCGCGACCGCCGTCACAATCATATCCGCCAGCCAGCCAGGATCCTCTATATTCAATGCATACAGATATGTTTCCTCTGGTAAACTGCGATCCAATTGAACACACTTTTGAAACATTTCTCTTACCGTTCGCATGGTCGCTTCTGTTTGTTGATTTATCTCCTTGACATCGAAAACAGGTCTGGCAACAACAGCCATATAGGATTTCTTTCTCACAAATTTAACCACTTCAACCCTTCGTCTTCCCTGAACAAGCGCTGAACTGGAGTTGTCTGGCATTGTAAGGAGCCGCCCAACAGCCATTTCCACACCAATGGAAAAAAAGTCCTCTGGCTTTGGTTTTTCAATATCCGGATCCCGCAAAGTGAGCGCAATAACCGTTTGATTGCGAAGCTGGGCTTCCTCTACAGCTGCCAGAGCCGCTTTTTGAGAGAGAAACACCGGAGATACCATGTGAGGAAATACAACCAGGTCTCTCAATGGCAACAGTGGGCATTGAATAAAGCCCTCTTCATCCGGGATAGAATCGGGGATGCGGTAAAGTTCCTCTGTCCGGCGGTGAAGGGCTTCTCCAAAAATATCATCATCCCTGAAATACCAATCGTTATCTTTCATTTCAATATTCCATTATCATAAATAAACTATCAACACTTTATCCAGATACCTGATCACCATTTCGATTGTACCAGGTATGCCTTGCACCAGCTGCAACAAAAATACTACCTGTTACCAGTACGAGGCCGTTCTCATTTACCATTTGTAAAGCTTCCTCCACTGCATCTTCGACCTGCTGAATCACCCTGACTGGCCGCCCAAACCGATGTGCAATTTCGACCAAGGCATCAGGTTCTATGGCTCTGGGATGATAGGATTTCGTTGCAATTACCTGCTCTACCCTAGGCAATAACTCGGAGAACATACCTTCGATATCTTTATCCTCAGAGGCACCGAAAACGAGCACTACTTTTTTACCTGGAAAATAATCATCAAGAGCAAGGCGAAGTTTCAATGCTGAATCGCGGTTGTGGGCTGAATCGATAACAATTACTGGATTCTTCTGAAGAATTTCAAATCTTGCTGGCCAATTTACAGATTTGAATCCGCTGCGGATATGCCTTTCTTTGATTTCTAACCCGCTCTTGTGGGCTATCTGCAAGGCTGTGTATGCAGTTGCTGCATTTTCCACCTGGTGATAACCCAGCAACGGAATTGAAAGCCGGGTTGGTTCCCATTCCACCACTCCGCCTGACTCAATATATGAATCTACCAGTGGTTGTTCAGATGCCGACCAAACCAGAAATGTCTGATTTTGAGTTGTGTGCGATGAAGGGGCGAATAAATAATCACGGCCTACCTGAATTAAAGGAGCACTTTTCTCCTTTGCTTTGCCTGCGATCACATTCAGGGCTTCTTCTTTCTGGGGAGAGACCACCAAAGGTACTCCTGTTTTTATGATACCCGCTTTTTCTCCAGCGATTTTTGCCAGTGTGTCGCCCAGAAATTCAGAGTGATCATAAGAAATGGATGTAATCAAAGTGACGATTGGATCGACTATATTCGTTGCGTCCAATCTTCCACCCAAACCGACCTCCAGCACGACTGCGCTAGCTTTCTTCTTCGCAAAATACAAAAGCGCCAGACCAGTCGCAATCTCAAATGTTGTCAACCGGGTCTCGGGCTCCAGGTAGGGTTTGACCTCATTTACCAACTCAACAAAATCTGCCTGGGAAATATCCTGACCATTCAGCTTAATGCGCTCAGTAAATTCTTGCAAGTGAGGAGAAGTGTAAAGACCCACATCATATCCAGCCGCCTGTAAAGCGCTGGCACATAGTGCTGACACAGAACCTTTCCCCTTTGTACCGGCAACGTGGATAACCGGATAGGTGGTTTGCGGCATATCTAAGTGCCTGGTAAATTCACGCATCCGATCAAGATCGAATTTATCCGGAGAATACCTGAAAGAACGAGTTAAACTGTAATCAACAAAGGTATAAAGGTAATCTAACGCATCCTGGTATTCACGGTTGATCGTCATGGTCCTGGGATTGTAATCGCTTGAATGATGCACCGCAAGGAGGAATAAAATACAAAATTGAAATAAATTTTGGAAGGATAATGAGGCTATAAGCTGATGATTTACCATGATAATGGTAAAATCCGGCAGTGTTATATCGAACGATGCAGGTAATTCTATTAATATTATTAGCCGCGTTACTTGTTCTGGTTTCTGCAATCACCCTGGGTCGATTTGCTACTTATAGTCACGCCAAAGGAAGAATATTTAACATCGACAATGCTCCCAGCAAGCCAGCAGCAATCGTCTTTGGTGCAGGACTTCGCCGTGATGGAACACCGACATCTGTGTTGCGAGACCGGGTTTCAACTGCAGTCCAATTATACAAAGCGGGCAAAATATCGAAAATTCTGATGAGCGGCGATAATCGATTCAATTATTATAATGAACCTGGGGCAATGAAGGAATTTGCTATCGATCTAGGGATTCCGGAAGAAGCAATTGTGCTCGATTACGCAGGCCGCCGAACATACGACACCTGTTACCGGGCGCGTGACATATTTGGTCTCAGGGAGGTTATCCTGGTCACTCAAAATTTTCACCTTCCACGTGCATTATTTACCTGTAATTCCTTGGGAGTATCTGCAGTTGGGGTAAGCGCGGATTCGGATTTTTACCGCCGGAGGTCACAAATATTCTGGAATATCCGAGAAGTTCCAGCAACAATTGCCGCATTCTGGCATATTTACATAAGCAAACCAACGCCGGTTCTGGGAAACCCAGAACCTATCTTTCCCTTGGAGGCACAATGAACCGCGAAGAAGGTTACCAGATTGTCCAGGAGTATGTAAAGAATAAAAATTTAATCCGGCATATGTTATCCGTTGAAGCCTGCATGCGGTTCTACGCCGAAAAATTTGGGGAAGATGTGGAAATGTGGGGGTTGACAGGATTGCTTCATGATTTTGACTGGGAGATTCACCCAACTTTGGAACAACATCCTCAAGCAGGTGCTCCGATATTGCGAGAGCGGAATGTCCCCGAAGAAGTTATCCGGGCTATTCAGAGCCATGCTGACCACACAGGAATTTCCAGAGAAACCAGGATGGAGAAAGCGCTTTATGCCTGCGACGAAATCACCGGTTTGATCGTCGCAGTCGTCTTGGTGAGACCCTCACGCTCTCTATATGATCTGAAGGTAAAATCTGTTAAGAAAAAGTGGAGGGATAAGGCGTTCGCTGCTGGCGCAAATCGGGAAGAAATTGAAGGCGCGGTTAATGATTTTGGGGTCCCATTATGGGAGCATACTGCAAATGTCATCACTGCAATGCGCGGAGTAGCACCCCAGCTAGGGCTTGAGGGGAATCTGACCGAAGACTAGCACTTTATTAGAAACGAATGGGTTATTGAAAAGGTAAGGATTATTCAAATTCGCGGCAGGTTTGTAATAGCCAGACACTTACTCAGTCGCCACCCGAACATTTGCGCAAAGGTCGCCGCACAGACCAATAACCTTAATTACCTCATCAATTTCCGGTTCTTCAGTAAATAATCTACGCCCATCTTTCAACACCAAAGTGACTTTCAGGTCATGAGTCTGAATTACGCTCTCAACTACCCCCCTCATAATAATCGTTTCAGCCTCATTCCATAAAATTTCATCGCCATCCTGGAAATTCTGGGATTCTTCCGCCTGGATTACGACATCTTCTCCTGGCGCAGGATACGCTCTGGTTGTCGGTTTTGGATTTATGACCGCTTCCTCTCCAGGTGGAGGATATGCAGGCTGCTCTTGAAGCGTTTCCTGGACCGGCACTGGTTCAACGGGTGTGGGAGCCTGGCTGCAAGCTCCCACAATTGCAGCAGCAATTAGAATTACGATTACACTTAAAACCTGCAGGTAATTTTTCTTAATCATCCGTAACATCCTCCAACACTTCCTGGCAAAATCATTGCACACCCAGTAAGCAGCAAAATTATACTCTTAAATCCAACCCTCCCATACACGCACGCGGGATTTTTATTTTTCAATTTCTTTATAAATCCCCAGATATATTCCAGATAATCAACTGGAATGAATCTTGCTCATTTAAACTAGTAATTGACAATGGTTAAATTTCGATCTAAACTTGATAAATTAAACTATGCGAATAAGCTATCCGCAATTTTAGGAGATAAAAATGGTTACAGATACAATCAAATCTATGGCTAATCCTCAAACCAGCGCACATATTACACCGGATTCCCATTTTCCACCAACCATAGAGGCTTGGGCAATTTACCTCGATGACCAAGCCCTCTCGCCTCACACCATCAAAGCATTCACAGCAGATTTACGGCTGTTCGCATTATATCTCCGGCCAGACAGAACCATCGGGAGCATATCTATTACAGACCTAAACAACTTCTTGAACTGGATGCAAACCAGGAGAGGAGTCCCTTGCAGCCCAAAAACTACTTCCAGACGGATCACATCCTTAAAGGCATTCTTTCGATGGCTGCACAAAAATGGTGTATTAATAATCGACCCTTCGGAAAAAATCCCCCAGAAGACAGTAATCAGTCCTTTACCGGTTGTGTTGACAGTGGATGAAATCGATGCAGTCCTCGATGCAGCTAGACAATACCGCAAGGCAGAAAAAAGCGATACGCGCTACTACACGCTTGTCTCCCTGCTGCTGTCCACCGGGATTAAGAAAGGCGAATGCCTGGCATTAAGTCCAAATCATATCGAACTGGATTCGCCGTCTGGTCCATTTCTCTTTGTGCGCTATGCAAGCCCCCAGCAGCGATATAAAGAAAGGAAGATACCGCTGCCTGACGACTGGATCGAAGCATATTACGAATATTCAGCCCAATATCAGCTTGACGAGCGACTATTTCCCTGGTCACAAAGAAGGTTAGAATACCTGCTTGAAGATTTGAGCAGGGATGCCGCGATTGAAAAACATCTCTCTTTTGATATGTGTCGCTGGACATGCGCACTTAATGACTGGCGTGCAGGGATGGAACATGACCGGATACGCCAGAAACTCGGAATTTCAAAGGTTCAATGGAGAGAAGTCAGCATGAAACTCAAACAACTATCACAGGGACAGGGTTAAAAAGATTTATTTTGCGACTAAAGCGAGCACCATTGATAATATTATGATCACCCCGATCAAAATAAAGATAATTCGCTGAACCCGCAAATTCCTGAATTCACTGCTCGATTTTTTATCTTTTTTTGGCATTTCAATCTCCAATAATCCCGGTCGCTGCGCCAGACCAGGATAAATTTTCCAATCTCTTACAGGTATTGTTGAATCGCCTGAGCTAATTCTCTATTTATTCCCTGAACGCTGGTTAATTCCTCCAATGAGGCGTTCTTGATCTTTTCAACCGAACCAAAATGTCCCAGCAAAGCCTTTCTTTTCACGGGTCCAATACCAGGAACCTCCTCCAAGCGGGAAGCAAGGCCGGTTTTGACACGTTTATTCCGATGTGAGGATATTGCGAAACGAT
>JBJYWI010000174.1:0-2714 GCA_046259385.1 Anaerolineales bacterium | reverse complement strand
TTTTACCCTAACCATTGCTTATTCAGAATCGAAAAAAAATCCGGCAATACGCCGGATTTTTTTTATTCTTGACTTATCAGATCACACGGATCTCATGGTAATTTTGTTCAACATGATGGAGGTAAATTAGGATCATATGGCAATGAATAACTCAATGTGATTGGCTGATCCGCCAATGAACCTGTACCAAATACAACACCAGTATCAGATTTTAACATCCAGTTTCCACTAATCACGCTACCCTGTCCAGGAGTTTCAAAATTAACCCTAACTTCAACTGTTTGCTCTGGCTGCACTTCATTAGGAAGAGGAATATCGGGTTGAGCGAGGCTATCGTCTCCACTTACAAACGTCAGTACATAATTAGTATTCCATGTGCATGTACCGATGTTTTTTAATCGCCAGACTTTTGCATAAAGTGTATTTGGTTGTAAAAGTGCACCATCATTAATTGATAGATGTCTGTCCACTACAGCAACATTGGTACATCCTGGTTGGACAGGAGTGGGTGATGATGCCAAAGTGGGTGGAATTTCTAATGTAATAGTTGGAGTCGGAACAAGTGTATCTGTAGGTTGTGAAGTAGGTGTCGGTGGTTCAGGCTGAGTGAGTGTGGGGGTCGGGAAAATAACTTCTTCCTGAGTAGGTGTCGGAAGAGGTTCTTCAGTGGTGCCGGAAATTAAGTTAGACAAAATTTCTATATTTTTATACTCAGCGCAGGAGCTGAGTAAAACAGTCAGCAATAAAAAAGAAATCAGTATATGAAGGAAAATTTTATTCATTTTTTGATTTGACACCATTGTTCAAACATATATTCTAGACTAAGGTTAGCAATTATATCAAATTATCTAAAATTGTCTAAATATTAATTATTCTTGTTTGATCGGACTGACCTTCACGGCGCAAATTTTGTATTCTGGAATTTTTGCCACAGGATCGAGTGCAGCAATTGTCAGCTCATTTGCAGCAGACTCGGGGAAATGGAAATTGGAGAATACCATTCCAGGTGGTACTCTTTCTGTTATCCAAACCCGTGCCTCAATCCTGCCACGCCTTGAAGACACTGAAACGTCCATATCATCGACCAAACCGAGATTTTCAGCGTCATATGGATTGATTTCTATCAAAGAATGATCATATACAGAAACCAATCCCTTAGATCGCCGCGTCATCTCACCTCCATGCCAGTGATATAGAACCCTGCCTGTACTTAACAACATTGGAAATTCATCATCCGGCATTTCAGCTGGTGGAATATGATCAATAGATGAGAATTTTCCGAGACCTCGGGCAAATTTCCCTACATGCAAAATTGGAGTTCCTGCATGGTCTCTATCTTTGACAGGCCATTGTAAACGTTCGCCTTTTTCAAGTCTTTCATGACTTACTCCAGCATAAATTGGCGTCAGTTCGGCAATTTCACTCATTATCTGATCTGTATCCTCATAATTCCAATTTGCATAAGGGCCATTGTTTATTTTTCGATGCCCATTTTTGATAATTGCATTGGCAAGATCGGAGATTATTCTCCAGTCTTCTCTCGCATCGCCAATTGGTTCAATTGCCTTATGTACCATTTGAATACGTCTTTCGGTATTGGTGTAAGTACCTGTTTTCTCGGCGAAACTGACTCCAGGCAGAAGTACGTCCGCATATGGTGTGGTTTCTGAAGGAAAAATCTCCTGAACAATTATAAATTCACATTTTTCCAAACAATCGCGTACGTGGTTGCTGTCAGGGTCACTCATTATTGGGTCTTCGCCCATAATATATAAAGCTCTGATGTTACCTTCTCCAGCTGATGGGATTAATTCGGTCACAGTCAAACCAGCGTTTATCGACATCTCAGCCCCCCATGCTACTTTAAATTTTTCGCTAACTTCCTGGTTGGTCACTTGTTGATAACCTGAATAAACATTGGGTAAACCGCCCAGATCACAAGCCCCCTGGACATTATTCTGACCGCGCAGAGGATTGACCCCACCTCCAGGGATACCCATGTTTCCGAGAAGCATTTGAAGGTTGGCGAGACTCATCACGTTCCGAACACCAACGATATGTTGTGTGATCCCCATTGCCCACATAACTGCCATTGGTTTAGACTTCCCCAAAATTTCGGCTGCTTTTTCTAAATCAGAAATCGAAATTCCAGTGATTTCGGATACGGTATCCGGTGGATAAGATTCAATGGTGTTTTTAAATTCTTCGAATCCTTCGGTTCTTTCCTGAATGAATTCATTATCGTGCCAACCCTGTTTCAGGATAATGTTCATCAAACCATTTATCAATGCGACATCTGTACCTGGTTTATGTTGTAAATGAAGGACTGCGAATTCGGTAATGTCGATTTTTCTTGGGTCTGCAACAATTAATTTCACCCCTCGAGTACGGACCGCCTGCCGGATTTTTGTTCCAAAAACCGGGTGTTGTTCAGTTGTATTGGAACCAATAATCAGCATCGCTTCGGCATTCTCAACAATATCATCCATTGAATTCGTCATTGCTCCAGAACCAAATGCAGCAGCCAGACCGGCCACGGTGCTGGAGTGTCAAAGACGGGCACAATGGTCGATGTTATTAGTCCCTATTGCCTGGCGGGCAAATTTGTTCATAAGGTAGTTTTCTTCGTTCAAACATTTTGTTGAAGTCAGGATTCCAATACTGTCGGGACCATCATTATCGCGGTACTCTACAAGTTTTTTGGCAGTAATGCT
>JBJYWI010000173.1:0-10159 GCA_046259385.1 Anaerolineales bacterium | reverse complement strand
TAGGGATATCTCAGACAATGCTTGCCTTGGCTGGGGTTTGTGTTTTTAGCGCGGTTTTAGTGTATTTTGGCTTGCGCGATAATAATGCATTAGAGGTTGATAATCACTAAAAGGCAAACTTATGCAAACCACTTCCCAAAATACTCCTCCCGCATTTCACCTGTTAGCCAAGCCAACAGGCGCAGTATGCAATCTGGATTGCAAGTACTGTTTCTTCTTATCCAAGGAGATGCTGTACCCCGGCAGCCGCTTCCGTATGGCGAACGAGTTGCTGGAGACCTATATCCGCCAACTACTCGAGTCACATCAGGTGCCAGAAGTCAACGTCGCCTGGCAGGGAGGGGAGCCAACCCTCATGGGGCTGGATTTCTTTAAACTTTCGGTTGAATACGCGGAAAAATACAGAAAACCCGATCAACAGATCCTTTACACTATCCAGACCAACGGTACCAAATTAGACGACGAATGGTGCGCTTTCTTAAAGGAGCACAATTTTCTGGTCGGTATCAGCATCGATGGCCCGCGCGAGTTGCACGATGCATACCGGGTAAACAAGGGTGGACAGGGTAGTTTTGACCAGGTGATGCGCGGACTGGAACATCTCAAAAAACACCAGGTAGATTTCAATATCCTGTGTACTATCCATGCTGCCAACCAGGATCACCCGCTGGAGGTCTATCATTTCTTCCGAGACGAATTGGGGTCGCAGTACATCCAATTTATCCCCATCGTGGAACGAGCAACCCTGGAAACCCTTCCAATGGCCAACATGGGATGGAGCGAACGGCCTGGCGGCCAGCGCCCGCTGTATACTCAGGATGGGAATTTGGTAACCGATCGTTCGGTGGACGCGGAGAAATACGGGCACTTCTTGAACACGATCTTCGATGAATGGGTTCGGCGGGATGTGGGTAAGGTTTTCGTGCAGATGTTCGATGTGGCTCTGGGAAGCTGGGTCGGCCAGCACAATCTATGTGTCTTCTCGCCGACTTGTGGAAATGCCCTGGCATTGGAGCACAATGGAGACCTGTATTCTTGTGACCATTTCGTTGAACCAGAATATCTGTTGGGGAATATTCAAGAAACACACATGATTGAGTTGATCGCTTCTGATCGACAAAGACAGTTTGGGATGAACAAACTGAACAGCCTGCCGCGCTACTGTCAGGAATGTGAAGTGCGCTTTGCCTGTCATGGTGGTTGCCCGCGTGAACGCTTTATCGAAACTCCGGATGGTGAGCCGGGCTTGAACTACCTGTGTGCCGGCTATAAGTTATTTTTCAAGCACGTAGATCCTCCCATGCGTATCATGGCGGATTTGCTGAACCGTGGCCGTTATGCGGATGAAATCATGAACATCTTGGTTGCGGAAGATCTAAATCGCTTGCAACAAGCGATGGCCAATACAAAGCCGGGTGATCCATGTCCTTGTGGCAGTGGCAAGAAATACAAACTTTGTCATGGGCATAAAAGGTCAGCACGAAGAAATGCACCACTCTGAATCTGTGGATGACAATATCATGAGAACGTATCCAATTTCAGTAAGTCACAGAATTACAAAGGGAAGCCCGCACCCCTGTTTTCGGGTAATTCTTCAACTTTCGTGATTTACTGTATTGATCCAAATCACAAAGGAGGTACTAATGCCCCGAGGAAGAAGAGTCGCAAGACGAACAGCCAGACGAACCACCCGGAGGACAACCCGGAGAGTGGCTCGTAGAGTCAGGCGCCGGATGGTCCGCCGCACAGTAATGGTAGGCGGTATGGTTTTACTTGCAGCGGGGGGAACAGCCGCCGCTATCAAGCTCTCTCAAAATGATGCGCAACGAATTGAAGAGCACACTGGATTGCCAGCACAGGAACTTGAGGATCAGGACCTTGAGCAAGCCATGCAGGAGTTGAATATCCAATCGCAACCGCTGACTCCCGAAGAACAGACTGCTCTCGCTCAACAAGGAGATTCTCCCCCGCCTCAAAGTCCCCCTACCCAGACAACTCAATCCGATTACTTAGCCGAACTGGAAAAACTGGGTGAACTGAGAGATAAAGGGGTTATCACTGAGGAAGACTTCCAAGCCAAGAAGAAACAACTCCTTGGTCTTTAGGTCTGGATGGTTTTTGATATAGAACGGTCTTGAGGATCCACCGAATGACACTATCCATGCTTAACTTGTTCCCTGCCGCCGAGGCCAGCTTCGAAATGAAACACTGGATTGAAATCATTTCGTTAGGTATCGAAATGATTGCGGTGATCATTATTGTGTTCGCAGTCCTGTATGGGACACTGCAATTTGTATTTCAAACGCTCCAAAAGCAATTGGTTGCGAGGGAGCGCTACAGACAATATAAGCACCGCTTGGGAAGAGCGCTGTTGCTGAGCCTTGAAATCCTTGTCGCTGCGGATGTGATCCGCACAGTAGCGCTTGATCCCAGCCTGGCAAATGTGAGTGTACTTGGCTTGCTGGTGCTGATCCGCACGTTTCTAAGTTGGTCTCTGGTAGTTGAGATCGAAGGTCACTGGCCCTGGCGGCCGAAGAACCCGGAACCAGAAGAAACAAATCCCGGCTAGCATTATTCGTTTGTTCTTCTGAAGGTCAACAGTGTGTTTCCTCTACTGTCGAGCATCTCCAATGAGTTGAGTGTGAGTTTGTAAGAAACGGTCGAATCCAGGGCAGCCAGGAAAGCGGTCTCCTGTTGCATGATGCCGAGAGGCATGTTGCAGACTTTTCGCGTGGTAGCCACGGGACCGAAGGAGAGCTTATTTCTGGTCGTCTGGTAGGTCGCATTGAAGTTATTACAGCCCGCGATTCCAGTGACCTGGTTGGCTTGAAAAAGAACTGTCGTGGTACTCCTGGGTAATACGTTGACGGTTTCCCCGGTATTGTCCTTGTACGACATCAAGCTCCAACTAGACCCGTCTAGAGAAACATCCGCTCCCGAGCAGGCGCTAAAAATGAGCGCAGCTGTAGCGCAGAGTATGATTATCCAAAGAACTGTTCTTTTCATCTTTTGCTCCTTAAAGAGTTACATAAGCGAATAAAGAGGAACGATCAATCACAGAAAGGCTTCGTGGGAAGTAACATGGAAATTGGGTTGTCAATCTTTTTCATCCTGGTCATTCTATACACGCTGTTTGCGGCGAGATTCGATCGAATATCGATCACCATGCCAATGATCTTCGTCGTGTTGGGTATGCTGCTGGGCCCATACGGTTATGGATTATTCCAGAACACAGTGGAATGGTTGAACATCGAACGATTTGTTGAAGTCACGATGGTATTGCTGTTATTTGCCGATGCCTCCACACTCAGCTACAATCGGGTCAGGCAAGACAGACAGTTACCAACTCGCCTGCTTTTGATCGGTACGCCATTAACCATCGTGCTTGGGGGACTCGTTGCATTAGTGCTCTTCCCAGGAGAGAAGTTAGGATTTGCTTTGTTGCTGGGAACGATCCTGGCTCCTACAGATGCAGCTCTTGGTTGGCCTATTTTTTCCAACGACAAGGTACCTCTACGTATTCGACAGGCATTGATTGTGGAGAGCGGTTTGAATGATGGAATTGCTACGCCGTTCGTTACCTTGTTCACTGCTTTAGCAGTCGCAGAAAGCCTGCCAACAAAGGAACCATTCTTGGTTCCAGCATTGCTCCAAATTGCGATAGCCATTGGTATTGCGGTGTTTGTGGGCTTGGGAGGTGGCTGGCTCTTTGCTCGGGCAGTGAAACGGGGTTGGACCTCCCATCTGGCAGAACAAATAGGGGGAGTGGCACTGGCATTGGCAGCATATTCTACCTCTTTGACGTTCGGAGGCAATGGTTTCATCGCGGCTTTTGTCTCCGGCTTACTTTTTGGATATTCAACCCGTGGCCAGGTGCATGCTGGTAGCGAATATCCTGAGACCACTGGCACACTATTTTCCTTGTTGGCATGGACTGTTTTTGGCGCGTATGCCGTAGGGCCGGTACTGCAAGCTTTCAATCCATTGATGCTCATTTTTGCTATCTTTGCGCTGACTCTCGTCCGTATGGTCCCTGTGGCAATTGCTGCACTTGGTTCGAAGTTCCGTGGTGACACCTTGTTGGTGATGGGATGGTTTGGTCCTCGGGGATTGGCCTCAGTGGTATTTACATTGATAGCGATGGAATCATTCCACGAGGCTGGCAGGCAGGTTGAATTGCTGGTTGGCATGTCAGTGTGGACGATCCTGCTGAGTGTTTTCTTGCATGGACTTACGGCGGTGCCGCTGGCCAATTGGTATGCAAAACGATTGGAGAACGCAGGCACGGATATGCCTGAACAAATGGAGGTTGGTGGCCTCAAGATCCACCGTAAGGGAATGACCATCTGGGATTCAGAGTCGATCGGGTAATGACAGGTTACTGCTGATCTAGATTGCATCTTTCCACTCAACGCAGTCCAACCCGAAGTGACTGAGCTCTCATTCAATGAGGATTCCACCACAACCGTTTGAGAGACTATGGTGGAATTCCTCTGGTTTAGTTACACTTTATGGTGCCGGTGGCGCTGGAATCACTGGCACATTCTCTGCGCCGCTGGTTTCAACCCAGTCAGCGGATACCCATCCCTGACCGCCAGCAACTTTGTCAGTGGGTAATTTCACCACCCACCATTGGCGATCTTCACTGACGCCGATCACCTCGCCTGTTGCCCCTTTTTGCCCCAAACCGTAGGCAGGGTATTCCACGCCTGGTCCGCTGCGAATATAGATAACATCCAATGCTGTAGCAGATGGCTGTGAAATGGGGGGGATTGGGAGTACGACAGGTGGCGGTAGCGGTGGATCCGGTATGACTGGCACGTTATCAACATTGCTGACCTGAACGTATTGTTTGGAGACCCACCCTTGTCCGCTTGGATCGATCGTGGCAGGCACTTTTACAACCCACCATTGCTTGGTCCCATTGACACCAATCACCTCTCCGGTGGCTCCTTTGGGTGCAACACCATAACTGGGATATTGCGTTCCCGGTCCGCTGCGAATATTGATTGCGTCTAAGGCGACTGCACTGGGACCACTGGGTTCTGGCGGAGGGGGTACTTCAATTTCCGGGCCTTCAGGTTCTGCACGAGCGAATGCACCGCTAACCAAAAAAACGATGGCAAAAACGCCAACGATCGCCAGCGCTACCAGGACAATGGTCCACCAGGTACTTCTACTTTTCGTTTGCTCTTCCATAGATTCTCCTTTACTAAAATTAGACTTGTTCTCTCCAGCTCCGTAACACCTTGTGGAGGCCGACGGCTGTTACGATCGGTTCCTCCCCAACAGGAAGACTGGCTGGGTGCAGCAAAAACGGATGGCATTGTGGCCCGCCAATCCCACCGTGATGGCTGACCTGGTTCTCGAAGCCGGGCAGTTCCTCAGTCTCAGGATCGTAGGTTGTGTTCACAAGAATATCTGGACAGCTTGAAAACTCATTCTCGCGTTTCAGGTGCCTGGCTGCATTCGGTCCAAATGGGATTAAGGGATCTTCACCCTCCACCTTGCCATCGGACAAAAAGTGGATGCCCCCTTTCCCAAGCACCATTGGACCATTTTCTTTGGAGTCCACCAGGGCAAAACCAATTCCCGGGTGTTTGACCAACCCGAGCAACAGTTCGGGGTAAGCCTCCTGGATCTGTTCATAAGTCATTCTTTCTCCGATGCCGGTGAAATAGATCAGGCCTGCACAGCCAGAACCAACAACAACTACCTTTTTCCCCCTGGCGACTTCATCGCTTTCGCTTTCCGAAGCAACCTGCACAATATCATCTTTTGTCCGGCTGCGGAACATGCGGCGTAAGACTTTCGCCGTGCGTGTATCTTCCTGGATCGATTCGGTCAAAAGCACCTGCAGTTTGTCCCAGGTTTCATCTGTCCCCTGGGCGGTATAGACATCGCCTTCACCGGCAATCAGTGCATCGACCAGGTTTTCCAGGTTAACTCCATAGGCAGATTCGAATGTCGGCCCCAGGCTCTGGCCGTGGTCGGAAAGCACAACGATATGATAGGGTCGCGGCGCATAGGCTGTAGCCTGTTGGATGCGGGCGAAATAACGATCGGTCTCATGCAATACTTTGAAAGCTTCTGGGGACCTCATCCCCGCGAAGTGGCTCAGGTCGTCATAGCCTGCAAACAGACCATACATTGCGGGAACACCTCTCAACACATCGCCGATGATTGTGTAGGTGGCCAAATCCTGCATCAGGGGGCCCATGAAACTACGGAAGAATGCGTAGAAAGGGTTGCGGGCGCTAACAATGTATTTATCCTTGCGCCGCTTCTGCTGCCAACGTTCGATCCATTCCGTGACAACCTCTTTTACGAAATGTGCGATCAGACGTACCACTACATACGGAGAGAAAAGGTAGAAGTAAAAACCCGGACCGCGTGCCCGCTCTCGGTTCAACACCGTGCTCATAGTGAGAATACTTTCGGTTGCATCCCCTGAAAACATATTCCCCCGCGATGCGCCGCCTTCGGACAGCAAGCCTTTCCCGGTGGTCAGATTCTTTTCCAGTTTTAAGGCATCCCGGGGATCGCCGGACATGATGATGCGTTGATTGGCGCGGTCCCACCAGCGGTAGGCTGGAACCTCATTGTTATTACCTAACAGGATACCGGTCTGCATCGCACCGGTCTGGCTGGTAAAGTCGGTTTCCCATCCGACCAGATGGTGCGTACCCTCGTCCAACCAGCGTTGCAAGGTAGGCATGTATCCATCTTGGACTGCTTTCCGTAATATTTCCTCGCCCAACCCATCGACTTCAAGAAATATGAAACCAGGAATATCCGTTTCAGTAGGTTTGCCAAACTTTTTCACCATCCTGCCGGTCACCAGGCGGTCAAAAGCAGCATCCTCGTCGATAGCCAGGAGCGCGCCCAACGCTGAGTTGACCAGGGTCATTGTGAGTACTATCCAGATACCCGTTCCAATGTCCTCGATCGTGATACCAGATACCAGATTCCCGATGATGAGTACGGCACTACCACTGATAAAAAAAGTCAGGATTGGATAGAGGATGACCGGCAGGTGAGCAAGAAACTCAATGAAAATCAAACCAAATATTACCTGCGCCAGCATGATTGCCAGGGCAGCTCCAATCGCAGACCAGAATGTTTCAATTTGTAATCCATCAAGAAAGGACTGAAGCAGGATCAGCGTGATGGCTTGAACCACCAAAATGGAAATTGCCTGAAAAATTCTGCGCCTTGTAAATTTCATGAGTCTGTCCTTTTATATAATCAGGGTTAGGAATGCAAACCAGTCAGTGCATCTGTATTTTTAATGAAGTATCGAGTGTGAACAGACTGAAGACGAGAGGCAGGTTTACACCGCTCACTTGTTTTCAGGCCTATCAACTTTCAGCCGCGGAACTTCTATTATTTAATTTAGTTTGTTCTTTGGGATTTTGACAGTACCAAAAAGGTGTGTATTTGGTGGGCGTATCTCAATTTGTCAAACTACGATTTATCAACGCTTTAATATTACAGCGCAAAATCCCAGGAAAATCCCAAAATTATGGGCGTACGCCCCCACGTACACCCATTTTTTCGGTTATTTTTGGTAGTGAATGCGCATCAGTAATGCAACCTTACGATGTAATACTGATATTCAATTTCAGAGCACAATGATCGCTCAGGAAGCGTCGAAAGATGTTCTTTTGGCTCGCATCTTCTACCAGAATGATGTCGGCTTGTGTTTGGAAATTCTTCTCATGAGGAAGACGATACAAAATGTAATCCAGAGAAGTTTTCCATTGTGACGGAACTAGTGGGAAAGGTCGATATGTTGGCCTGGGGTCATCTCTCAAGGGGTCAGTCAACCCATTTTTCACCACCACTTCTTCGTAAAGGGAGGATGCACGCGGAAAATTCAAGTCTCCGCACAAGATGATCAAAGCCTCTCCCGGCATTTTTTTCAGCAAGACAGAGATCTTTTGTATCTGTCTGCGTTGGACGAGTGCCAACGGATTCCTGGGATGCCAATCCCCGCTGTAATTGGCATTCATATGTGTGTTTAGAACGAAAACATCTACCCCTTTCGTTCGCAGACGGCTAACCAACACTCCTTTGAAAAGCGCCCAGTCGGCGAAAGTGATGAAATAACGCAGCCCGCGATCCGGGTAGGGTTCGAACTGCTGCTTGGTTAGGGGTATGCGCGAAAATATTCCCAATCCACCTTTGGGAGCATAGATATGCGGGAAAATAGCCCGGTAAGGATAGGTTGGTAGGCACCGAATCAGAAGGGGAATGTAGGCATTTTGCTGGATCTCTTGTAAACAAATAATCGTGGGGCCCAATCGCTCAAGATGTTTTGCCAGCCTTATCAGGCGTCCCCAACTCAGGAAAAATGGGATGCCAAAGGTATTCAAGGAAAGCAGAGAGAATTCATCGATCAAGGATAGTCTCCGCTTGACAATTCGATCACATTCCCAAAACCAGAAATAATCCCAGGCCTCCTAAGAAAGCTGAGTTAATATAGCGTGCATTCCTTGTCATCCAGCCCTCTAGATTCTTTAGCGCCAGCTCTCGCTGTTTTCCAAATACCAGGAATACCACCAGCGGCACAAATTGAGACCATAATAGAACGATGAGCAAAACCAGCGAACTGATGAAAATCGATACCTGCGGGAGCTGGGCTGAGTGGATCATATCCACGCCGAGCATAATCAGTATGACAAACCGAAGTTGTATCAATGAGAGGAAAAGGTTGACGAAGAACAGTGCGATCGCATTGATTCGATCTATAAAAGATCTCCATTTCAGGGGCAGCGCATCTGGGTCCTGACCGGTAAGTAAGATCCGAACCGCAAACACCAGTAAGATAATGCCGAGAAAAATACGAAGAGTCTCCCGTACCCCGCTGGAATCAGACACCTGGGGTTTTGCAAACTCAAGGGAGAGATGAAGAAAAATGATGCTCCAAATAGCGAATGCCAGAGTTTGCGAGATCAAATAAGCGAGGGTCTTCCTCACTCCATTCTGCGATGTGAGTAGAAAGATGACCAGTGTTATCCCCAGAGGAGAGAAGGCTGCCAGCGCCAGTGGGATAAAGTTGATCAATACCTGTGTGATGGTGGTCCTCCTTATCGACGCCGGCTGGTGCGCAGAAGCAACAGGAAGAGGTTGATGAAATCCAGATAGAGGGAGAGTGCACCCAGAACGACCAGCCCGCCCATACCCTGGCGGCCCTCCAACTGCTTGGCCAGTTCTTTGAGGCGCTGGGTATCCCAAACGGTGAGGGCGGCAAAGATCAGAATGCCAGTGAAATTATAGGCCTGGTTCAGCCCTTGAGAGAAGGGAAAGATCCACAGGAAGATGCCAGAAAAGATCCACCCCATGAGCATCATCAGCAGAAACAGACCAAGACCGCTCAGGTCACGCTTGACCAGAAGCCCGATGATGCTAGTCAGGAAGAACATTCCGGCTGCGATCCAGAAGGTGTGAGCGATAACGCTTTGAGTGTAGAAAAGAAAGATACCAGAGATACTGAGGCCGGTCAGGGCGGAATAGAAAAGGAAGAACAAAAAGGCGATAGCCGGTGACAGGCGCATGACAGCGGCGCTGAGCAGCACCACAATAACAATCTGGATTATGAACAATCCAAAGGCGAACCAGGGATCGAACACGATGCGCATGATTAGCTCTTCGTTGGTACTGACCTGGGTAGCGACCAGGGCTGTCACGAGCATCCCCACGGCCATGATCATATAGACTAGAGCCAGATAACGGTTGATACGGACATCACTTTTTGTTTGCATGCTGGTTGTAGTGGCCATAATTGAATCCCTCCGCTCTCTTGTTTTAGGATCATCAAAATTTAACGGAACGTTTTATTATTGGACTTACGCAATCAACTGCGTAACTCCTGATTATTAATTTAGTTTGTTCTTTGGGTTTTTGATAGTACCAAAAGGGTGTGTATTTGGTGGGCGTATCTCAATTTCTTGAGACCACAAGTTATCATCATCACCCCTAAAGCAAAGTTTCGATGATATGATGTTGGAGAAGATAGATATATTTGCGTTGTACGAATCGGAAGTGGAATAATACATGACTGAGTTGATTTTGTCCCTCATTCCGCTGGCTATCGCAGCGGCCTTGCAGCCGCCTCAGGTGATTGCGCTGGTGGTTCTCTTACAGACTAAGCGGG